>DASWSH010000208.1:0-1955 GCA_036402735.1 Solirubrobacteraceae bacterium
GGCCTCGCAGCGATGGTCCACCACGCCCAGGTCCTTGCTGTCCGCCATCCGGCAGCCGCCGAGCGGGTGCGCGCAGTAGACGCCGCGCGTCTCGCTCAGCCTCATGAAGCGCGCGAGGCCGCCGCGCTCGGCCACCTGCCGCATCGCCTTGTCGGCCAGCGCGCGCACCTGGATCGACTCCTCGGAGAGCTGGTAGGTGAGCGGCGCGATCGTCACCGGGCCGGCGTTCGGCCGCACCGCGCCACCCTGCGGCGGCGGCGCCTGGAACACGCCGTCGTGGGTGTCCTCCACCTGGGCGAGCAGCTCGATGTGGTTGTTCCAGCTCGATACCGCGCGCTTCTTCTGGAGCCCCCACCACGAGCCGTCGTCGGCAGGCGCGCGCCCGTCGTCGTAGAGGAAGTTCGTGAGGCTCGACAGGAAGATCTCCTGCAGCGTGAAGCGGCTGCCGTCGTGGCGGTGCGCTCGCCGGCCGACCCAGAAGTCGTAGGTCATGGTCGTGATCGGCCTGCCCTTGTAGAACTGGCCGTACCCCGGCAGGCCGAGCACGCTGCGGATCTTGTTCGGGTCGTACTCCAGCGCGGCCACGTGATCGCCGTTCACGCCGAGGTGGCGGCCGAGCTGGTTCGACAGCGAAGGCAGCGTTTCGCGCGAGCGCATCAGGAGCGGCGGGTTGCCCATCGCGCCCGCCGAGAGGATCAGGACCTTGCACTCGATCTCCTCGGTCTGGCCGGACACCGGCTGGCGCGTCGGGGAGCCGCCCTCGTTGTCGATCACCGAGGCGGAGACCACGTACCGGTAGCCCGCGGTCGTGCTGCGTCTGATCGACTCCGCCTGGCGGTTCGGGCGCACGCGCACGCCGGCCGCCTCGGCGGAGGCGAGATAGTTCGTGTTGAGCGTGTTCTTCGCGCCGAAGATGCAGCCCGTGTGGCACCACTTCGCGTCGACGCAGCGGTGCGGGTCGATCGCCAGCGGCACTCGATCGCACGTGTAACCGGCTGCGTTGAGCGTCGCCGCCCACAGACCGCCCGACTTCGACACCTGGCTCCACGACGGGCGGCTCACGCGCAGCCCGGCCTCCGCGCGCGCGTAGAAGGGGTCGAGCGTCTTGCGCGAGATCTGCTTCGGCCACATGCGGCGGTCCTCGCCGTCGTCGGCGCGATGGTCGCGCCGCTCGAAGGTCTCCTGGGGCGAGCGCAGCGAAGCCGCGAGGTAGAGGTTCGAACCGCCGCCGACGGCGTTCGCCGTCACCACCTGCACGCCGCTCGGGCCGGGCGCCGTGACCGATCCCGCGCCGCCCGAGGACTGCACCAGGTTGTAGACCCGCGCGAGGTTGTCGATCGCCATCGACTGGCGGAACTCCGTGTGCTTGAAGCGTCGGCCGCGCTCGAGCACGAGTATGCGCTTGGGGTCGACCCCGGCGGCGCGGTAGAGCTCGGACAGCCGGAACGCGCTGATCGAGCCGCCGAACCCGGACCCCACGATGCAGACGTCGACGCGCTCAGCCATGGCTACGGGAGGCTCCCGCGGCGGGTGCGCTCGGCGGACAGCCTGCGCCGGTAGCTCGCGTTCGCGTACCCGTTGGGCGCCGCGCCCGGGTAGCCCATCACCCGGTAGCCGGAGGCGTTCGCGCTCGTGCCCGTGGCGTGCTCGGCGGCGGCGCAGAACGCCGTGAAAGGAACGGCCGCTGCGGCCTCCCACAGCGTGCGGCTCGGGTTGTCGAAGCTCAGCCCGCTCATCACGGCCGCGGCGCGCTTCTCGTAGGGGAGCGTGAGGAACACGCCGCCCTGCTGCAGCGCGCGGCCGTTCAGGTCGGACAGGAACGCGGGCGCCAGCGCGTCGAAGCCGATGAGCGGGTCGTGGAAGAGGCGCAGCGCGTCCGCCTCGACAGCGCCCGGTTCGCCGTCGACGCCGGCGATCGCGAGCGGGTCGATCTCGTCGCCGAGGTCGGTCTTCGC
>DASWSH010000209.1:0-2528 GCA_036402735.1 Solirubrobacteraceae bacterium
GCTGAAGCGCTCGATCGAGCGATACGCCTCCCACGCGCGGTCGCGCGCCGCCGCGATCGCATCGCGCGCCAGCCGCGGGCTGCCCGCGCCCGTCAGCTTCACCAGCAGCCCGTCCGCGCCGCCCGGCTGCAGCTCCAGCGCACCCGCGCGCTCCGCGATCGACATCAGCACGCGGTCGCGCTCGCCCAGCTGCCCATGGCCCACCGTCACCGCCGCGCTCCCGTCCACGCCCGGCGCCGAGAGACGGCGCAGCCGTGCCACGAAGGAGCGCACGTCCTCGACCGTCGTCTCGCGCTCCTTGATGAAGCGGATCAGCCGCCCCAGGTCCACGCGCGAGGCGAGCAGCAGCGCGCGCGCCGCCCGGCCGTCGCGGCCGCCCCTGCCGGCCTCCTGGTAGTAGGCCTCGAGGCTCGTCGGCAGCGCCCAATGCGCGACCGTGCGCACGTCCGCCTTGTCCACGCCCATGCCGAACGCGTTTGTCGCCACCACCACCTGCGCGCGCCCCTCCATGAAGTCCGCCTGGCTCGAGCGCCGCGCGTCGGGGTCCATGCCGCCGTGGTAGGCGACCGCCGACAGGCCCTCGCCGAGCAGCTCCGCGGCCAGCTGCTCGGTGTCGCGGCGCGTGCCGCAGTACACGATCGCGGGCAGCGACTCGGTCCCGCCTGCGCCGTGCAGCACGTGCATCAGCGCCGCGCGCTTGCGTGCCATCGCGCCCTTGCCCTCGACGCTCACCACGTCGAAGCACAGGTTCGGCCGGTCGAAGCCGGAGCGCACCGACACCGGCTCGCGCAGCCCGAGCCGCGCTGCGATCTCGCTCGCCACGCGCGGAGTCGCGGTCGCGGTAGCCGCCATCACCGCCGGCCTGGAGCCGGCGGCGCCCCCGCCCCTGTCGCTCCGCTCGCCGCCCAGCGCTTCGATCGCATCGTGCAGGCGCAGGTAGTCGGGGCGGAAGTCGTGCCCCCACTCCGCCACGCAATGCGCCTCGTCGACCACGAACAGCCCCACCTCGCGGCTCGCCAGCGCGCGACGGAACGCGCCGGAGGCGAAGCGCTCCGGCGCCGCCAGCACGAGCTGCGTCTCGCCCGCCTCGATCTCGCGCAGCATCCGCTCGTTGTGCCCGTCGCCCATCCCGGAGGCGAGCATCGCCGCGTGCACGCCGCTGTCCTGCAGCCGCCGCAGCTGATCGGACATCAGCGCGATCAGCGGGCTCACCACCAGCACCAGCGGCCGCTCCGGGCGTTCGGCGAAGGCGAGCGCCGGCAGCTGGTAGCACAGCGACTTGCCGCCGCCCGTGGGCATCACGACGAGGCTGTCGCGCCCATCTAGCGCCGCCTGCACCGCCTCGCGTTGCCCCGGCCGGAACGTCTGCAGGCCGAAGCGTGCCAGCAGTTGATCGGGTGTCGCGCCGTGCGTCACCCCCCGCAAGCTAGCGCGCGCTTCGGTCCTCCCAAACAACCTGCGCGCCGGCGAGCGGCACGAGTGTGATCGCGCGGCGCCGCACCGGCTCGCCGCGTCGCATCAGCGCGTGACGCCAGCCGGAGGGCACGCTCGGCTCCAGCTCCGAGAGCACCGTGCGCAGGATCAGCTTCATCTCCAGCTGCGCGAACGCGGCGCCGATGCAGCGCCTGATGCCGCCGCCGAACGGGATCCACGAGAACGTCTCCGGCCCCTCCTGCAGGAAGCGCTCCGGCAGGAACTCCGCCGGCCGTTCGTACACGCGACTGTTCCGATTCGTCAGATAGATGGAAGGCACGACCCGTGTGCCGGCAGGCAGCTCGCGGCCCGCCACGCGGAACGGCTCGCGCAGCATGCGCACCACGATCGGCACCACCGGGCGCACGCGCAGCGTCTCGTTGCAGACCGCGTTCATGTACTCCTCGCTCTCGCCGGCGTCGATCTCCTCGACCAGGCGGCGCAGCTTCTGCGGGTGCCGCACGAGCCGCTCGACCGCCCACGCCACCGAGGTCGCGGTCGTCTCGTGGCCCGCCAGCAGCAGCGTGACCAGCTCGTCGCGCAGCTCGCCGTCGGTCATCGGTTCGCCGTCCTCGTCGCGCGCCTGCATCAGCAGCGAGAGGATGTCGGTGCGCTGCTCGAGATCAGCCGCGGCGCGGCGCCGCGCGAGCTCCTCGTAGATCACCTCGTCGAGCCGGTCCAGTGCCCGGCCGATCGGGCCGTCGGGGCGCTCCGCCGAGGGCGGCGCCAGCGCGATGCGCAGGATCGCGAGCAGGTTCATCGGCTCCAGCAGCCCGCCGATCGCGTCCTTCAGCGGCGCCATGCGCGCGCCCTCCACGCCGAACACCGCGCGCAGGATCACCTCAAGAGTGATCGCGCGCGTGCGCGCCTGCAGCCGCATCGGCCGGCCGCGCGGCCAGCTCGCCATGTCCGCGCGCGTCGCCTGCAAGATCGTCTCTTCGTACTCGCGCATGCGCTCGCCGTGGAACGGCGGCAGCAGCAGCTTGCGCTGGCGCATGTGCTCGGGTCCCGTCAGCGTGATCACCGAGCTCGGCCCCATCACGCCCGCGATCGGC
>DASWSH010000210.1:0-26385 GCA_036402735.1 Solirubrobacteraceae bacterium
GCGGCTCGCGCAGCACGTACCACAGCGGCATCAGGTGCGGCCAGCCGCGGGGGCCGCCGGTCGCGCAGGTCACGGTGCGCTCTTCGGCAAGGAAGGCGCTCGCCTCCGTCTCGCTCATCCTGATCTGCTCGCGTCGACTCATGCGAGGCCGCCTGCGCCGGTGTTCACGAGGAGGATTATCGCGGAGCGACTGCGGGCCGCGAGCGGGGAGGGTCGGCTGCGCTTCTCTCCCGGGGCAGGCGAGAGACATCATCGGAAACATTTCGCCCCCAAACCGGTGAAATACGAACAATTGGAACTACCCTCAACTGCGTGAGAGACCCGGGCAGCGAGCCGGATGCGGGGAAGGGCAGGCCGCATCACGCCGGACGACCGATTCCGTCGTGCCGCCAGTGGACGCCGCTGGGACGCGCGCTGACGGTCGCCGCCGACAACTGGACGCTGCTGATCGCGGCGCAGATGGCCGAGGAGCGCGTACGCCTGACCGAGCTGCGATCGCGCCTGGCGGGTGTCAGCGCGGGTGTGATCGACCGCTACCTGCATCAGATGGTGCAAGCGGGGCTCATGACGCGGCAGCGCTTTCGCGAGAAGCCGCCGCGCGTGGAGCTCGAGCTGACGGATGCCGGCCGCGAGCTGCTGCCGATCGCGGCTGCGCTGGCCCGCTGGGGCCTGCGGCACGCATGGTCGGAGCCGCACGCCGGCGAGCAGGTCGACGTGGAGGCGCTGCTGCGAGCGTTCCCGATGCTGCTCGGCGACGGCCTCGAACTGCAGGACATGGCGATCGAGCTGATCCTGGCCGAAGGGGAGCAGGAATCGCGCCACCGATTCGCGCTGCGCGGCGGCACGCTCAGGCGCGCAACTGAGCAGGAGCGCGATCCGGGGCCATCGGCAGCGGTGCGCGGGGACCGCGGGGCGTGGAAGGACGCATTCGGCCCGATTGGCGACACGGCGCAGCTGCGCATCAGCGGCGAGGAGGAGCCGGCGCGGCGGCTCCTGGCGGCGCTGCACGAGCGCGCGGCGGCGCGCTAGACGCCCGCCGGCGAGGCGTTGGCCTCGCGCAGGCGCAGCGCGGCGGCGAGTACGGCCTCGCGCGCGTCCTCGGGCTCGAGCACGGCGGCGTCGCCGGCTTCCCTGAGGATCTCGCGCACGAGCCAGTCGACGCCCGCGAAGCTGAGCTCGACGATCACCGAGCCGTCGGCACGCTCCTCGACGACGCGGCGCGCCTCGCGTGCCCAGCGCGCGCGATCCGGCGAGACCCAGACGCGGGCGCTGCGCGACGCTTCGACCTCGCCGGTGCGCAGCCAGCCGTCGACCTCCGCGGCGGGGTCGACCTCGGGACGCGGCTCGAACTTCTCGTCGCTGACCGTCGCGCTCTTGATGCGGTCGAGACGGAAGTGGCGCACGCCGTCGCGCTCGGGATCGAAGGCAGCGACATACCAGCCCTCACGGCCGTTGGTGAGCGCGTAGGGCTCGACCTTGCGGTCGGCGATCTCGTCCTCGTTCTCCTTGTAGTACTCGAGCGCGATCAGCCGTTTGCGCATGATCGCCTTGGAGATCTCGCGCGCCACATCGGAGTCGTCGCCGGCTGCTGGTGCAACCTGCAGACCCTGCTCCATCGGATCCTCGCCGAGCGCGGCGACGATCTTCGTTCGCGCGGATGTGAGCGAACCCTCCGGGATGTGCTCGCCGATCAGGTCGATCGCGGCGACCAGCGCCTTGGCCTCCACGGGCAGCAGGCGGGCTGGACGGTCGAAGTTGTCGCTGTAGGGCTCGGGATCGACCTCGATCTCGCCCTCCTGCTCGTGGATCTCGGCGTACAGCACGTAGGAGCCGCCGCCGAAGTTGACGACGTTGAGCACGCTGACGTCCTCGCGCAGCTCCTCCTCGCTGATCTGCAGGCGCTCGCAGATGTCCTTGATCGCGATGCGCTCGCTTTTGCGCCCGGCGCTGATCAGGATGCTGGCGAGCGTGACGAGGCGTGCGAAGCGCTCGGGTCGGATCGCGGTGTCGGGGCGGCCGTTGCCCTCGGCGTCCGCAGCCTCGCCCTTGCGCGAGCTGCGAGCAGGTGCGGGCGCCTGCGCCTCACCGGCACGAGAGCCGCGCTTGCGCCGCGAGGCCGGCGGCTCCTCTTCGTGGCGCTCGCGCAGCTGCTCCAGCCGTGCGGAGAGATCCGCCACCAGCTCGGGCGGTCCGAGCAGGCGGCCGTTGACGCCGAGGCCGAGTACCCAGGAGATGAGGCTGCGCGCGTTCGAGTAGGAGGTGGAGAAGACCCTGTCGCCCTCCTCGGCGGCGCCGGCAAGCTCGCCCAGCTCCTGCTCGTCGAGCTCGGTCGCGTCGACGATCTCGCCATAGCGACCGAAGTGGCGTTCGATCTGCCATGCGATCTTCGCCGAGACGAGCACGCGCGCCACGCCCTGCTCGTCGCCGAGCCGCCAGTCCGCGCGGTTGGCGTAGGCACGGGGATCGAAGTCGGCGGGGCGGTGGAAGTCATGCTCGGCCTTGGTCGCATAGGAGACCTTGCCGCGGATGCGCGACAGGCGGAACACGCGGATCGCGTCGCGCTCGTGCGCGCGACCGAGCAGATAGAACTGGCCGCCCTGGAACAGCAGGTGGTAGGGGTCGACCTTTCGCGTGCTGAGTGCGTCGCGCTCCATCGTGTAATAGTCGAACACGATCGTCTTGTTGCGAAAGATCGCGGTCTCGATCTTGGCGAGGCGTGCTGAGAGCTCATGGCCACCCGCTGAAGCGGTGATGCCGAGCGCTACCGACCTCGGCTCGGGCGCGCGCAGCGGGCTGGGCCGGCCCCACGTGATCTGCTGCAGCGCCAGCCGCAGTGGCTCGGCGTAGGCGAATTCGCCGTCGAGCAGGGTCAGCGAGGTCTGCAGGGCAGCCAGCTCCTTGTCGGTGAAGGCGATCGCGGGCAGGTGGAAGTTCTCGGGGCGCAGCGAGTAGTTCTCCTGCTCGGCCGCTCCGTCGGCGGGACGATCGACCGTGAGCTGGATACGCAGCGACTCCAGCTCGGAGCGGTCGGCGTAGAAGCGCCGCGCGAACGCATCCTCGTTCATGCCGCTGTATCCCTCGACGTCCCGCCGGATCTCCAGAGCCGTGACCGGGCGACGCTCAGCCATCAGGTAGGAGATCAACGAGAGCTGCCGGATCAGCTTCTCGGTGTCCTTTGCCATCGGCTCCCAAAGATAGAAGCCGACGGCGAGAGGAGTGCGGCGCGTCCGCCCCGGCGCCCCGCTATTTGCGGAGTTTCACGCCGCCTCGCGCTCGACGTGCGCGGGGCCGGCGAGGCCGTCGCCGCCGCCGGGCTGCTCGACGGCGAAGAACGCGCCCGAGCCGATCGCGCGGTCGAACGCCGACCAGCGGCTGCCGGGAGCAAGCTCCTTCTCGAGCCGGTCGAAGCTGCCGAGCCGCCCGCCGAGGTTGTCGATCATGTGCACGAGCGTCGCCTCTCTGGTGCACGGCACGACCGGGCTGCCGTGCTCGAGCTTGCCGTGGTGGGAGAGGATGATGTGCCCGACCGCCTGCGCGAGCGCCGGCGGGAAGCCGTCGATCTCCTCGATCATGCGACGAACCGTGTAGTAGCCGAGCGCGATCTCCCCGTGCAGCTTGCCGGCGTCGGTGAGATCGATCGAGCGCTCGTCATCGGTGTACGCCTCGAGCTTGCCGATGTCGTGCAGCAGCGCGCCGGTCACCGCCACGTCGCGATCGATACCGGGGAACGTCGCGCTGATCGCGCTGACGGCCTGCGCGACGCCGAGGCAATGCTCGAGCAGCCCGTGCGGGTAGGCCTGGTGGTAGTACTTCGCGGCCGGCGCGCTGCGATAGCGCGCCCACAGCGGCGAGCCGAGGCCGAACACGCCGCTGAGCAGCTCGCGCAGGTGTGGGTTCTGGATCGTCGCGATCAGCTCGCGTATCTCTCCCTCCATCTGCTCGACGGGCCGTGAGGGTCCATCGAGCAGGTCCTCCGGCGCCCAGCTGCCGGGCGCGGCGGCCAGCAGCTCGCGCAGGTTGATCTGCGGACCGAAGCGCGGGTGCAGCGTGTAGCGGCCGCGCACGTGCACGGGCGCGCCGGCGCACGCAAGCGGGCCGAGGTCCTGGAGCTCCTCCCAGACCATGCACACCACGGTGCCGGTGCGATCGCCCAGCTGCAGCCGCAGGTACTCGCCGCCGTCGCGCCTCTGCCGCCGCTCGGCCTGCTTGACGAGGAGCACCTGGTCGATCTCGGTTCCGTCTGTCAGCTCGTTGAGGAGCACGCTTTTGAAGGTAAAGACGCTCGCGGACGGCACGCCCCGGAGGAATCGAGGGCGCGCGCTTGAACCTCGCGCTCGACGGCAGGCGCTCCGTGACCGTGCTGCAGCTCAGGCGGCGGCGAGCGTCACCGCGAGGACCCACCGACGCTCAGAAAGCCCGCCAGCTTCTCGGCCGCAAGCCTCAGCATCGCCTCGCGGGTCGCCGCGGTCGCGCTGCCGACGTGGGGCAGCAGCACCGTGCGAGGCGCTGCCAGCAGTCGCGGTGAGACTGCCGGCTCGCCGACGTAGACATCCAAGCCGGCCGCCGACAGGCGGCCCTCCTCCAGCGCCGAGGCGAGCGCGTCCTCGTCGACCACCGCCCCGCGAGCCGTGTTGACGAGCACCGCCCCCGGGCGCATCAGCGCGATCCGGCGGCGGTCGATCAGGCCCAGCGTCGCGCCCGTCAGCGGGACGTGGAGGCTGATGATCTCGCTCTCCTCGAGCAGCTCGTCGAGATGCTCGCGCCACCCCGCCTGCCCGCTCGGATGGCGTGCGTGGTGCAGGACGCGCATGCCGAAGCCGTCCGCGCGCCGCGCGACCGCGCGGGCGATCCTGCCGAAGCCGACGAGGCCCAGCGTCGCGCCGTGCACGTCGCGGCCGAAGGTCTGATCGAAGCGCCACCCCTGCCAGCGCCCCTCGCGCAGCGTGGTCTCGACGTCGTGGAGCCGCCGGCAGGCGGCGATGATCAGACCGAACGCGAGGTCGGCCGTCGTCTCCACCAGCGCCTCGCCCGCCGTGAGCAGCTCGATCCCGCGGCGCCCGGCGGCACGCTCGTCCACCGCATCTGCACCCGCCCCGGCGACCGCGATCACGCGCAGTGCGGGCATCGCCTCGATCGCCGCCTGGTCGACCGTCTGCATCGGCGTGCACAGCAACGCCTCGGCGCCGGCATCGGAGCCGGGCGTGCCCTCGAGGAGCTCGTGCGCGGCGAGGGATTGCAGGCAACCCTCGAGCAGCGGTGCGCTGATCAGAACGCGAGCGATGCCCTGAAGCTATCGCTCGGTGCGTCGCTCACGGCGTGAGCCGGTGCGGCCCGCGGTAGAGGAACGTGACCTCGCGCACGTTCTCCTGACCGAGCATCTGCATCAAGAGCCGCGTCAATCCGAAACCGAAGCCGCCGTGCGGCGGCGCGCCGTAGCGGAAGAAGTTCAGGTAGTACTCGATCGAGCCCGGGTCAACGCCGCGCTCCTGCGCCTGCTCGCGCAGGCGCTGGTAGCGATGCTCGCGCTGTGCGCCGGTCGTCAGCTCGATCCCGCGCCAGAGCAGGTCGAAGCTCTTCGTCAGGCCCGGGTCGTCCTCGTGGCGCATGTGGTAGAAGGCGCGAACCGCGGCCGGATAGTCCGTCACGAACGCCCACTCGTGGCCGTGACGCTGTTCGATCAGCACCGAGAGGGCGCGCTCGCTGGGCGGATCGAGGTCGTGTCCCTCGCCGGGCACGTCGTGGCCCTGCTCGCGCAGCATCTGCTTCGCCTCGGCGAGCGTCACGCGCGGGAACGGCAGCGCCGGCACCACCACCTCGGTGCCGAACGTCTGCTCGATGCGCTCGCCGTGGCTGTCCTTGATCGACGCGAGCACGTGCGCGAGCCAGCGCTCCTCGACCGCCATCACGTCCTCGTGCGAGTCGATCCACGACAGCTCCATGTCGACGCTCGTGAACTCCGTGTCGTGGCGCGAGGTGAAGGAGGGATTCGCGCGGAACACCGGGCCGATCTCGAAGACCTTGCCGAAGCCCGCGGCCATCGCCATCTGCTTGTAGAACTGCGGCGACTGCGCCAGGTAGGCGTCGCCCTCGAAGTACTCCACGCGGAACAGCTCCGCGCCCGACTCGCTGGCGGATCCCATCAGCTTGGGCGAGTGCAGCTCGATGAACTTCTCCTGGCGCCAGAACTCGCGCATCGCCTGCTCGACCGCTGTCTGCACCTCGAAGATCAGGCGCCTGTCGGGGCGGCGCAGGTCGAGGTAGCGCCAGTCGATGCGCTTGTCGAGCGCCGAGTCCTCCGCGATCGGCAGCTCGGGATCGGCCAGCGAGTCGATCTGCAGCGACTCGATCTTCAGCTCCAGCCCGGCGAGCTTGACGCGCTCGTCGCCCACGACCTCGCCGATCACCGTCACCGCCGACTCGGCCGTCAGCGAGCTGATCGTCTCGTTCAGCTCGCTCGGCGGGTCGCCCTTCGGGAGCACCGCCTGGGCGAGCCCGCTTTCGTCGCGCAGGATCACGAACTGCACGTTCTTCTGGTCGCGCAGGGC
The DNA here is from genome assembly GCA_036402735.1 of Solirubrobacteraceae bacterium. Classification (GTDB taxonomy): domain Bacteria; phylum Actinomycetota; class Thermoleophilia; order Solirubrobacterales; family Solirubrobacteraceae; genus Palsa-744. Next base: position 6,546 of record DASWSH010000210.1, read on the forward strand.
GTTGACCCAGCCGCGCACTCGCACACGCTCGCCGAGCTTGCCGGGAAGCTCCTCGATCATCGTCCGTTGCACGCCGGCCACTCTATTGAGCGGCGGAGGGTCACTCCGGTGCGAGCTCCACCTCGACTCCGAACTCCTCCGACTCGGCGCGCTCGAGCACCGCGATCGAGCCCGCCTCGACGAGATCGTCCGCGGCGAGCTCCAGCGCGGCCAGCCGCTGTGGCCTGTCGTGCACGACCACGCGCTCCACCGGCGCGCGCATCGGCCGCTTCGCCTGCGACTTCGCCTTGCGCACCTCGCGCAGCACGTCCGCCGCCAGCTCCAGAGCCAGCGCCTCGCCGCCGGCGCGTGCGGACTCGCCGGCCGCGTCCTCGCCCTGCATCTCGCTCGACAGCTCGCTCGGCTCGGGCCACGCCGCGCGGTGCACCGAGCCCTCCTGCCACCACGACCACACCTCCTCGGAGACGTACGGCAGGAACGGCGCGAACAACCGCTGGAAGACCGACAGCGAGAGACGCAGCGCGCGCCCGACCGACGCCGCGACGGCGGGATCGGAGGAGTAGCGGCGTCCCTTGACGAGCTCCAGGTAGAAGTCGCAGTACCACCAGAAGAACTCCTCCGTGCGCTGTAGCGCGCGCGCGTAGTCGTAGGCCTCGAAGCTCTCGCCGGCCTCGCCCACGACCGCGGCGAGCCGGCGCACCATCGCGCGGTCGAGCGGATGCGTGAGCGCCTCCCCCTCCGGCGGCAGGTCCGCGAGCGCGAACTTCGACGCATTCAGCAGCTTCACCGCCAGGCGCCGCCCGACCTTCATCTGCTGCGCGTCGAACGCCGTGTCGGTACCGGGCCGGCCGCTCGCCGCCCAGTAGCGGACGGCGTCGGCGCCGTGCTCCTCCAGCAGGTGCATCGGCGTGACGACGTTCCCCTTCGACTTCGACATCTTCTTGCGATCCGGGTCGAGCACCCAGCCGGAGATCGCGACGTTACGCCAGGGCAGGCGGTCCTCGTCCAGCAGCGAGCGCAGCACCGTCGTGAACAGCCAGGTGCGGATGATGTCGTGCGCCTGCGGGCGCACGTCCATCGGGAACACGAGCCCGAACAGCTCCGCGTCCTCACCCGCGTGACCCACGATCTGCGGCGTCAGCGATGAGGTCGCCCACGTGTCCATCACGTCCGGATCCCCTACGAAGCCGCCCGGCTCGCCGCGCTGCTCCGGCGCGAAGCCGTCGGGCACGTCCGTCGAGGGATCGACCGGTAGCTGCTCCTCGCGCGCGCCGATCGGCTGCGAGTAGAGCACCTCGCCCTCCGCGTCGAGCGGATACCACACCGGGAACGGCACGCCGAAGAAGCGCTGCCGGCTGACGCACCAGTCGCCGGTCAGCCCGTTCACCCAATCCTCGTAGCGCGCGCGCATGTACGGCGGGTGCCAGCTCAGCTCGCGCCCGGCGGCGATCAGCTGCTCGCGATGCTCGAGCGTACGCAGGAACCACTGCCTGCTCGTCACGATCTCAACCGGCCTGTCGCCCTTCTCGAAGAACTTCACCGCGCGCGTCACCGGTTCGGGCTCGCCCACCAGATCGCCCGCCTCCTGCAGCAGCTCCACCACACGACGGCGCGCCTGGTTGATCGTTCGGCCCGACAGCTCGGCGTAGCTCTCGCGCGCCCGCTCGAGATCGACGGACTCCCAGCCCTCGCTGCCCCAGGGCACCTCGGCGAGGCGCCCGTCCAGAGCGAGCACCGAGCGAACGGGAAGGCTCAGCTCCCGCCACCACGTCACATCGGTGATGTCGCCGAACGTGCACACCATCACCAGGCCCGTGCCCTTCTCGCGCTCCACCAGCGGATGCGTCAGCACCGGCACGCTCGTGCCGAACAGCGGCGTCAGCGCCTGCCTGCCGACGAGCGCGCTGTGGCGCTCGTCGTCGGGGTGCGCGAGCAGCGCGACGCATGCCGGTATCAGCTCCGGACGCGTCGTTTCGATCAGCGCCTCGGCGCGGCGAGGCTCACCATCGATGGCGAAGCGCACCTTGTGCATCGCGCCGGGCCGCTCACGGTCCTCGAGCTCCGCCTGCGCCACCGCCGTCTGGAAGTCCACGTCCCACAGCGTCGGCGCCTCGAGCTGGTAGGCCTCGCCGCGCGCCAGCAGGCCGAGGAACGAGCGCTGGGAGATGCGCTGCGCCAGCGGCCCGATCGTCGTGTAGGTCATCGCCCAGTCCACCGACAGGCCCAGCCGCCGCCACAGCTCTTCGAAGGTCCGCTCGTCGCTCTCGGTCAGCCGCAGGCACAGCTCCACGAAGTTCGGGCGCGAGATCGGGATCGGCTCGGCCTTCGCATCGCGCGTCTCGGCAGCACCGCCGCCGGAGGTGGCGGCAGGCTCGAAATCCGGGTCGTATGGCACCGACGGATCGCAGCGCACCCCGTAGTAGTTCTGCACGCGCCGCTCCGTCGGCAGGCCGTTGTCGTCCCAGCCCATCGGGTAGAAGACCTCCCGCCCGCGCATGCGCTGATAGCGCGCGACCGCGTCCGTGTGCGTGTAGGAGAACACGTGTCCGACGTGCAGCGAGCCGCTGACGGTCGGCGGCGGCGTGTCGATCGAGTACACCTGCTCGCGCGGCGCAGAGCGATCGAACCGGTAGGTGCCGTCGCGCTCCCACACAGCCCCCCACTTCTCCTCGAGCCCCTCCAGCGAGGGCTTCTCGGGCACGATGGCAGGGCGGGGTGAGCGCGTGCTGGACAAGATCCGATCCTATCCGCAGCGCCGCCGCCGGCCAGGCCGGGCGCGCTACAGCCGAGCGGCGGGAGGCACGCGGACAGCGGACTCCGGAAAGGAGATTTTCTTCCCGGAGGGGTTGCGTGCTTTCGTAAGAATCGGTTAAGATCGCGGCGCGTTTGGGAGCGTTGATTCGTGGACGGGGAGGCAGGGTTTGAGCGAGCGCCGGTATGTGAGGGGACTGATCGCGTGAGCACCACAGCGCGCAAGCTGCTGGGCGTGATCGCCGCAGTAGCCGCGCTGGCAGTACTGATCACGCTGTACATATCGAGCTGGGCGACGTCCGCCCCGAAGACGATCGCCGCGACCGCCGTGACGGCGGCCGGCGGCGGGCCGACGACGCACCTGACTTTGCAGACCGATGCCGCGGTCGGCCCGCAGGAGAGCCCTGCGCATCCCGACTGGGTCGGCTACCTGGTCCAGCAGAACGGCCACTGGGTGCGCAGCACGATCTACAAGGTCCCGGCGAACTCGCTCGTGCACGTCACGATCTACCAGTTCGACGGCGACTCCGGGCTTCGCAACCCGTTCCTCTCCCAGGTCCAGGGCACCAACAACGGCACCGTGATGGTCGACGGCAAGCCGATCAACCACATCGACCCCGAAGAAGCCTCGCACACGTTCATCGTGCCGCAGCTCGGCGTGTTCGTGCCGCTCCCGGGCGTGCCCGAAGAAGCCAAGAACCAATGCGAAGCCGGCCCGTGCGACCCGGGCACGATGGCGCACCGCACGATCGAATTCACCTTCCGGACGGGCAAGAAGGGCCGCTACCGCTGGCAGTGCTTCGTGCCGTGCGCCGCCGGCACGTACTTCGGCTTCGGCGGGCCGATGCAGACGATCGGCTACATGGACGGGTTCATCGATGTCGTCTGAGGGCGTCCCCGCGCGCCCCCCCGCGACGCCCGGCGAACCGAACCACCTGCGGCGCTTCGGCACGATCTGGATCGTGGCGACGCTGATCGCGCTGCCGCTCGTGATCTTCCTGCTGGGCCCCGAACTGCCGCCCGGCCACGGCTCCGAACAGGCCTCGGCACACGTCACCGACAACATCGTGCTGCTGGCGATGGCGACGCCGGTGCTGCTGCTCGTCGTGATCTACCTCGTGTACTCCACGATCGCCTTCCGCCAGCCGCGCGGCGGCGTGCTCGAAGGACCGGCGGTGCGCGGCCATGCGGGCCTGCAGACGGCCTGGATCGTGATCACCTCGTCGGCCGTGCTGGCGCTCGCCGCCTATGGCACGGTGCGGCTGCTCGCCGACAACGGCGCCGGCTCCGGCAGCGGACCGAAACCGCTGACCGTCCCGAAGGGCCCGAAGCTGCCCGTGCAGGTGATCGCGCAGCAGTGGGCCTTCACCTACCGCTATCCCAGCTACGGAGGCGTGGAGACGACCCACCTCGAGCTGCCCGTCAACCAGATGGTCGAACTGCACGTGACCTCGCTCGACGTGATCCACTCGTTCTGGGCCTACCAGCTCGGTGTCAAGGCGGACGCGAACCCCGCGGTCGACAACGTCGCGTTCGTCAAGCCGACCAAGATCCAGACCTTCGAAGTGCACTGCGCCGAGCTGTGCGGCATCTGGCACGGCGGCATGTTCGACCACGGCCACGTCGTCAGCGGCGCCGACTTCCAGCGGTGGATCCGCGAACAGCAGGTCAAGTTCGCGCCCGCCACGAAGGTGCTGCCCAAGTACTCGAAGACCTATGCACCCGAACCGACGAGGCGAGGCGAATGAGCGCAGCGACGACCGCCGCCGCACCGCCCGCGGTCGGACGCCCGCTGTGGCGGCGGCTGATCGGCTTCAACCTGCTGACCGCCGTGATCCTCGGTATCGGCGGCTACTACCTCGGTTGGTGGATCGGCCATCTCGTCACCGAAGGCAAAAGCTTCGAATACACGAAGGCGATCGACGAGAACGACGTCGCGCTGCTGCTCGCCTACTTCGGCGGCGTGATCGGCTTCCTCGTCGGTCTGGGCTTCGCCAACTACCCGGTCTCGAGGATGCTCGGCCGGCCGGCGTCGCTGCGCGAGAAAGAGGAACACGGCATCGGGCGCTACTTCGGCTTGTGCACCGATCACAAGGTCGTGGGCATCCAGTACCTGTGCGGGATCGGCCTGTTCTTCTTCGTCGGCGGGCTCAACGCGATGCTGATCCGCACCGAGCTGCTGCACAGCAACCCGACCTTCGTGGGGCCGAATCAGTACCTCTCGCTCGTCGGCGAGCACGGCACGATGATGATGGGGATGATGACCTCGGGGATCCTGGGGCCGTTCGCGAACTACTTCGTGCCGATCATGATCGGGGCGCGGCGGATGGCCTTCCCGCGGATCGAGGCGCTGACCTTCTGGCTTCTGATGGCGGCCGGCTTCATCCTCACCTCGACGATCTTCTTCGGCGGCTTCCCGACCGGCTGGACGGGCTACGAGCCGCTCAACGACCAGGCCGTGATGGGCATGGACTCCTACATCATGTTCTTCGCGCTGGTCGGGCTCTCGATGACGCTGCTTGGGCTGAACATGCTGGCGACGATCATCACGATGCGTGCGCCCGGGCTGACGTGGTCGCGGCTGCCGATCTTCGTGTGGGCGGTGTTCGCGACATCGGTGCTGATGGTGCTCGCGGCGCCGATGCTGATCGCGACGCTGCTGATGGCCGCGTTCGACCGCACGATCGGCACCTCTTTCTTCGTGCCGGGCGGCGGCGGCAGCTCCTACCTGTTCCAGAACCTGTTCTGGTTCTTCGGCCACCCGGAGGTCTACATCCTCGCGCTGCCCGGCTTCGGCATCGTGCTCGAGCTGCTTCCGGTCTTCACGCGCAAGCCGCTGTGGGGCTACCGACTGGCGATCTCCGGCATGCTCGGCGTCAGCCTGCTGAGCTTCTTCGTCTGGCAGCACCACCTGTTCGTGAGCGGGATCAACGCCGACCTGCGGCCCTTCTACATGCTCTCCACCGAGATCATCTCGGTACCGACCGGCTTCATCTTCCTGTGTGTGATGGGCACGCTGTGGAAGGCGCGAACGTCGTTCAGCGTGCCGATGCTGTTCTGCATCGCGTGGGCCTTCAACTTCCTGATCGGCGGCCTCTCCGGCGTGTTCCTGTCCGACACGCCGAGCGACACGGACACGCATGGCAGCTTCTTCGTGATGGCCCACTTCCACTACACGATCATGGGCGGGCTGATCTTCACCTTCTTCGCGGCGATCTACTACTGGGTCCCGAAGATGTTCGGCCTCAACTTCAACGAGAAACTGGCCAAGGCGCATTTCTGGCTGATGTTCGTGTCGTTCAACTCGACGTTCCTGCCGCTGTTCGCGCTCGGCATCCAGGGCATGCCACGGCGCGTCAGCTTCTACGAACCGAAGTTCCACACGCTCAACGTGTGGGTGTCGGTCTCTGCCTTCGTGCTCGGCGTGTCGATGCTGATCTTCCTCTTCAACGTTGTCTACTCGCTGATCTTCGTGCGCGAGCGCGCCGTGCAGAACCCGTGGCGCTCGAAGTCGCTGGAGTGGCAGGTCGCGACGCCGGTGCCGGTCAACAACTTCGAGCAGATCCCGGTCTTCGACTCCGATCCCTACGACTACGGCACACCGGTCGCCCTCGCCGGCGGCGTTGGCAAGCCGCAGGTCACGGGTGCGGGAGCGGGCGGCGGCTGAGCGATGGCGCTGCCGCACGAAGAGAGGCCGCTCGGGCTGCAGATCCCGCCGGTGCCGGCGGGGGTCGCGATCCCGCCCGAGCCGCCGGACGTGGGAGCACGCGCGCTGTCGGTCGCCGCGCGGCTGGCGGCGGGCGCCACCACCTTCTTCTTCCTGGCCTTCGTGTTCGCGTACTTCTACCTGCGCTCGCTGGACGTCGAACACATGTGGCATCCCGCGCACGTCAAGCCGAAGGCGGGACTCGGTGTGGCCTTCCTCGCATGCATCGTGCTGAGCGCGGCGCTGGCGACCGTCGCCGGCCGCGCGATGAAGGGACGGCGCGCGGGCTGGATCCGGCCCGCATGGGGTGCGGTGCTGCTCGGGTTCGCCGCGATCGCTGTGCAGTGCGTCGAGTACACGGTCCAGAAATTCGGCCCGACCAACGGCGCCTACGCGAGCGTCTTCTGCACCTGGACCGCGATGTACCTGATCGCGGTGCTGGCGACGATGTACTGGCTGGAGACGCAGGTCGCGACCGAGATGCGTGCCTCGCGGGCGCCTGCCCGCGGAGACGGCGACATCAGGGACCCCGACCGGCTGATCGCGCCGGGCCTCGACGCCGCGGTCTTCTACTGGTCCTACCTCGCCGGGATCGGCGTGATCACCTACGTGGTGCTCTACCTGCTCTAGTGATCGCGGCTGCGTCGAGAACCCCCGGCTTCTGGGACTGGTCGCTCGACCCGCCGCTGGTGCTCGTCGCGGACCTCGTCCTGCTGTACTGGCTCGGCAGCAGGCGCACTGTCACGCCGGCGCGCACGGCCGCAGCGCAACGACGGCGCAGCGGGGCGTTCTACGCGGCGATGGCGGTTCTCGCGATCGCGCTCGCCTCGCCGCTTGAGAAGCTCAGCGATCAGCTGTTCTGGGCGCATATGGTCCAGCACGTGCTGCTGATGCTCGTCGCGGCGCCGCTCGTGGTGCTCGCGCGGCCATGGATCAGGCTGTGGCGCTCGCTGCCGCTGGCCGGGCGCCGGCGGCTGGCACGGGCGTTCCTGTACGGGCGGCGCGCCGCGCCCTTGCGCGCGCTCAGCGCGATGCTCGGCACGCCCGTCGCAGGGCTCGCGGCGTTCATCGCGGTGCTGTTCGCCTGGCACGTGCCGGGCCTGTTCGATGCGACGCTCGCCAACGGGTCGCTGCACGCGCTCGAGCACACGCTGTTCTTCCTCGCAGCCGTGCTCCTGTTCAAGCAGGTGATCTCCTCGCCGCCGTTGCGCTCGACGTTGAACGACGCGCAGCGGCTGCTCTACACGGTCGCGGCGATGACGGCCAGCTGGGTGCTGGCTGTCGTGCTGGCGATCGCACCGACGCCGCTCTACGCGCACTACGCACAGCTGACGTCGCGTCCCGGCGGCATCTCGGCGCTGGCCGATCAGCAGCTCGCTGCGGGCATCATGTGGGTGCCCGGCTCGATCACCTTCCTGGTAGTGATCTTCGTATATGTCCATCGCTGGCTCGCGCCGCAGACAGCCGCCGCAGGCGCAGCGCCGCGGCTTGCGGGCGGGCACTAGGAGGAGCGCATGACGAATGCTCTGACGACGGTCGCCTCGAGTTTCATCACGGGCTCGATCCTCACGCTCGCGCTGCCGCTCGGCGTGCTGATCGCCGTCGCGGTCTGGTACATCGTGCTGTGGCGGCGCGGCGCGGGCGAACGCTGAAATCAGCCGGCGGCCTTCAGCGCTGCTCGCCGTCGGTGTCCAGCGCGCTCTGCGCTTCAGCGTGCTGACACTCGAGGATGAAGCGCACCAGGCGACGCCGGTCGAGGTCGCTGATCGTGTCGAACTCGATCGCGCGGCGCCCGTGCGTGTCGCTTCGCACGACGCTGCCGGTGCCGCTGATCGGCAGCACGCCCGGCGTGAGCGTGAGGCGGAACGTGACCTGTTCGCCGATCCGCAGCGTGTCGGGCCCCGCCAGCAACAGACCGCCGCCGCTGACGTCGACTGTGAAGCTCTGCACCTGGTTGCGGTCGCGCGCCGAGTAGACGAGCACCGGCCGCGAGGACTTGATGCGCACGTACGCACGTTCCTGCGGCTGCTCTGTGGAGTGCGGCGGTCTCATCCGCCCGGCCCGGAACCGCGTGGCGCGGCCACGTTGAGCATGACGCTTTGTTGATCGACCGCGCTCGCGGGGAGGTTGAGTCCTACACGCGCGCGTTCGCGAGCACGTTCACCCGGTGGACGGGTCGACGGGCTTGCCCGCCGCGATCTCGACCGCCTCGGCGGGGGAGATCATGCGCAGCAGCCTTCCGGCGCTGTCGCGTAGCTCGATCTCGAGCTGGCAGCCGTCGAGACTCAGCGCGAAGCTGAGTTCGTAGCCCTGCTCGCGCAGGCGGCTGTTGATCTGCTCGGCGCGAGCCATCTGGTCGAGCACCTCCGGGGGCGGGCCCGAGCTCGTGATGTCGATCCCGCTCGAGCGTTCGCCGCGGTCAGGTTCTGCGGCCGAGCCGGCAGGGCCTGCGCCCCGCGGTGACGCGTCGGCGGCGCTCGGACGGGCAGCGTCGCCGATCGATGTCGCCTTGCTCCTGTCTGAGTGATCGACGCTTGACACGAATATCTCCAGAGGGACGCGAGGCTCCTTGCGAGAGTTCACCTTCCCGGGCCCCTCGAACGCGTGCGTCCGACCTCTGGACGTGAACTACCCGCGGGCCGCTTTCGCTACTCGCGGCCGCGTGCGGTCGATCCCCAAGCGCCGCCGTCGACGGCGCGGCAAGCACGCGCCGGGCAGATCCCGACGGCTCCCGAGGCGGGCTTGATTTCAGGATCCTCGCGCGGCTACACTGCGCCTGCGCCGGAGATCAAACCGGCGCCTGCGGCAGCGCGCCTCGTCGGCGAGGCGGAGGGGGCTCCAGAAGGAGAGGACGTCGAAGCGGCCCTGCTCACCTCTCCCGGATCGCCTACCGTGGTCCAATCAAGGCAGGGAGGGGTCCCAGGAGATGCTGTCGAGAAGTTGGTTCCCAACAGGGCGACGCTGCGTGAGCGTGCCGCTCGCCGTGGCGCTGGCGCTGTGCGCTGTAGCTGCGACCGCCAGCGGCGCGGCGGCCGCGATGAACGGCCCACCGCACGTCAACATCGTCGCCCCGGGCGGTCCGCCGCCCGGCACGATCCCTGCGAATACGTCGTACTTCACGACGATCCAGGCCGCGGTCAACAACACGCGCAGGAACAAGGGCGACTGGGTGCTGATCGAACCCGGGACGTACACCGAAGAAGTCACAGTCAGCTCCGCGCACAGCGGCATCCACATCCGCGGCATCGACCGCAACACGGTCGTGCTGGACGGCCAGAGCAACCCGCCCCCCGGCGGCAGCAACGGGATCTTCATCAACAAGGCGAACAACGTTTGGGTGGAGAACCTCACCGTGAAGAACTTCGAACGCGCCGAAGGCGACGGAGCCGGCGGCAACGGCGTCTGGTGGTCGGGCGGAGAGAACTCCAACAAACAGAGCATCCACGGCTGGTGGGGGCGCTACCTGACAGCCTTCGACACCGGGCTGCACGGCGGCTATGGGATCTTCACCGGCAACGAGAGGGAAGGCTCCTGGGAACACATCTACGCCTCCGGCTACGCCGATTCGGGGATCTACATCGGCGCCTGCTGGGAATGCAAAGCGAAGGTCTCCGACGCGACGATCGAATACAACGCGGTGGGCTACTCGGGCTCGAACTCGGGCGGCCGTCTCGTGATCGAAAAATCGACCTTCAAGCACAACAGCGCCGGGATCGTGCCGAACGGTGAAAACCCGGGGGACGGACCGCCGCCGCAGAACGGCATCTGCAACGCGAAGAGGCCGGCCAAACCGTACTACCTGTTCACCTCGACGAACGTCGAACGCTGCACCGTGATCAAGGAAAACCTGGTCGAAGACAACAACAACCTGGAAGCGCCGGCCGTCGGCTCGACCGAAAAGGCGCCGTGGGGCGTAGGCATCGAGCTTCCGGGTGACATGGGCGACCTCGTCGAAAACAACACGGTCGTCAACAACGTCAACAACGGTGTGCTCGGCTTCGAGTACCCGAACCCCTTCCCGCCGGTGGCGTCCACGATCTACTTCCAGCTCGCTGGGAACAAGGTCGCGGGCAACTCCTTCAGCGGCAACGGGACGAGCGGGAAAGAATTCGCCAGCGACGTCACGTTGCAGGGCGGCCGCTTCCCGCACGGGAAGTACACCTCCGACAACAACTGCGTGAGCGGCAACACGCGTGAAGGCGGTGCGATCACCTCGTTCCCGACCGCGATCGAAGGAACGTGGGGCTGCGCGAACGCGATGACGCCACCGCCCGACAACGGGTTGGCAGGCATCTTCTACGTCGTGACGCTGTCCGAAGAAGCGGCGCTGCTGCGCAAACCGACCGGTCAGCCCGCGCCGGGTCCGCAGGAAACGATGCCGGCACCATGCGAAGGGGTTCCGACCAACCCGCTGTGCCCGTAGTGGACCGCAGGCGCGTGCGGTGAGCATCAGCTGAGTGCCGCCGGCGCCGGTCGCTCCTTTCACCGGGAGCGCCGGCGTCGGCGCCTCACCGCCGCATCGCAGAGGCGTCGCGCGCGAGCGCCGCGAAGAGCTCGCCCCGCTCCTCGAAGTCGCGGTAGCGGTCGTAGCTCGGCGCCGCCGGGGAGAGCAGTACGACACCTCGCGCGGGCACGCGCGCGCGCGCGGCGGCGACGGCGGACGCCATGTCCTCTACGGCGAGGGCACGGTGCGGGTCCAGGCCCGCGGCGAGCGCGGCCTCGAGCAGCCGTGGACCGGTCGTGGGCAGGGCGATCAGCGCGGCGTTCGTGCGCGTCAGCTCGGCGGCGAGCGCCGCGTAGTCCTGTCCGCGATCCTGGCCGCCCGCGATCAGCACCAGCGGTCGCTCGGCAAAGCTCGCAAGCGCTGCCAGCGCCGACTCGGGCGTTGTCGAGATCGAGTCGTCGACCCAGCGAACGCCGTCGCGGTCGCACACGGTCTGCAGCCGATGCGGCAGTCCCGCAAAACCGTCCAGCCCATCCGGCAGCGCCGGAAGCGGAACCGCAGCAGCTTCCAGGCCTGCGAGCGCAGCACAGAGGTTCAGCGCGTTGTGGTCGCCGGGCAGCGGCAGTCGCTCCGCGGGCACACGCAGATCCTCGCCGCGCGCGATGCCCGTCTCGACGAGGTGCCAGCCGCCGGCGTCGCCGAAGCTGCGCCGCTCCACATCCGCCTCGAGCTGCGGCGGGTCGGCGAACCCGGTCGGCAGCACCGCCGCGCGCAGGCCGGGAAGCCCGAGCAGGCGCAGCTTCTCCTCGTGATATGCCTGCTCGGAGCCGTGCCAATCGAGGTGCTCCCGGTAGAGGTTCGTCACGACAGCCGTCGCGGGAGCCGTCTCGAGGTCGGCGATCTGGTAGCTGGAGAGCTCCACGACGGCAGGCTCCTCGGCGGGAGCGTCGAGCAGATCCAGCGCCGGCACGCCGATGTTGCCCGCGAGGTGCATGTCGGCGCCGGCGCTCCGCGCGAGGTGGTGCGCGAGCGCGGCGGTGGTGCTCTTGCCCTTCGTGCCCGTGACACCGAGCACGCCTCGCCCGCCACGCTCGCTCAGCCACAGCGAGGTGGCGGTCGTGACCGGCAGGCCGGCAGCCCGCAGCCGCTCGATCTCGGGCCGGTGGATCGTCACGCCCGGCGAGCGCACGAGCAGCTCGCAGCCACTCAGCGCGCGCTCTGCCTCGGCGGCCGTCACCACTCTCACGCCGGGCGCGCCGAGCAGCTCCGCGACGGCGCCTGCGGGCGGGGTGTCGAACACCGCCACCGCGATCCGCGCCGCCGGCAGCCTGCGCGCCAGCTGCGCGGCGAACGATGCGATCTCGCGGCCGGCGCCCCACACGCCGACGCGCGCGCCTTCAAGCTCGGAGAAGCGCATCCAGCGAGGCGAGCAGAGCGTCGGGCACGTCGTGATCGTCCCGGAGCCCGAGGACGGCGTCCGGTTCGCCCTCGCCGGGCGGCAGCGAGCCCAGCAGCTCCGCGGCGAGCCGCCTGACGACCGTGTGCTCGCGCCAGGATCCGTCGGCCGCGAGCAGGCGCATCGCGGCGATGCTCTCCTGCTCCTCGCCGACGCACTCGAACGGCTTGTGCCCGCCGCTGGCGGCGAGCAGCGCGAAGCCCTCGTACTGGCCCTCGTCGGCGAGCAGGTCCGCTCCGAACAGCTCACGCAGGTGCTCGGGGCTGCTGAACGGCGCCAGCGCGAGGAACACGAAGCGGCACTTCGGGCAGTCGCAGCACCACGAGGACGCGCGCAGCGACTCGTCCAAGCGGAAGATCGCGTTGCAGCTGGTGAACGCGTGGTGATAGCTCTCCATGCGCGCGAAGCCGCGCGCGATCGCCAGCTCCGAGGCGGGGCGCAGCACCGAGAAGCAGCGAGGCGCCGGCCCATCCAGTTCGCGCAGCGCGGCACTCAGCAGCCGCTCGGCGCGCAGCCCCTTGCTGAACTGATGGTTGACATCGACGCCGTGCCACCGCAGGTTGCCGGCGGAGGCGGAGCGCTCGTTGGCCATCGCGACCGCGTCGAAGCCGTTCAGCGCGGCGCTCAGCAGTGCGACGCAGCTGACGATCGCGGTGATCGGGATGTGCCCGTTGATCGCACCGGCGGCGTTCAGCTCGAACAGCAGCGGGTCGAGCGTGCGCCGCGCGATCAGGTGCGGCAGGCCCGCGACCGCCGCGGTGCGTGCGATCGGAGGCGCATCGCCGATCGAGAACAGCGCCGTATCGGCGGCTGCGCGCCGCACGACCTCGATCGCCACCGCCGAATCCTTGCCACCGCCGACGGGCACGAGCATGCGCGCGGGCATCTCCGCGCGCTCGGCCGCCGAGGCGGGCGCCGGCTCGCCGCCCGCCGCCGTGCCCGCTGCGAAGCGCGGGCGCGGCAGCTCGGGCAGGCCGTTGCGGTATGCGAGCTCGCCGAGACCCTCCGAGTAGAGCGCGGCGAGCAGCGCGCAGGCCGCCGGCCCGGGCTCGTCGCGCTCGAAGCTCACCGCCGGCGGCAGCGCCGTCTTGTAATAGCTGACGCCGGCGACCCAGTGCAGCAGCGAGAGCAGGCCCTGCACCCGCGCGATCTGCTCGGCGCCGAGTGGCGCTGAGACGGGTAGCGCGATGCGCTCCGCGAACTCCGGGCCCCCAGACAGCGCGTAACGCAGCGTGACCTCGCCGTCGGGTGCCAGCCGGCGGTCCAGGAAGCGGAAGCTCTGATGGGCCGCCGGATCGAAAGCCGACGGCGCCGCTGAGGAGGAGGCACCGGCTGCCATCGCCTCAGCCTAGAGCCGCGAGGCGTCAGTCGTTGGCTGTGACCGCCTCGAGCAGGTGCGCGAAGCGCTCGCGCGCCTGCGCGCGGCGGGTCGGCAGGTGCTCGCTGGGGATGCCGTCCGCCGGCGGCTCGTAGCCCGCGAGGATGTGCCGCGCGACCGACTGGCGGTGCACCTCGTCGGGCCCGTCGTAGATGCGCGCAGCGCGTGCGAACCGATACATCTGCTCGAGCGGCAGGTCCGTCGAGTAGCCGAGCGAGCCGTGCAGCTGCAGCGCGCGGTCGACCACGTCGTGCAGCACGTTGGCGCCGAAGAACTTGATCAGCGCGACCTGCGTGCGCGCGGCGCTGGCGCCCTGCGTGTCCATCGTCCACGCGGCGTACAGCGTCATCAGCCGCGCGGCCTGCATCTCCGCCGCGCTGTCGGCGATCCAGTTCTGCACCGTCTGCTTCTGGGCGAGCACCGAGCCGTGGGCATGGCGGTAGGTGGCGCGCTCGCACATCATGTCGAAGGCCCGGCGCGCGACGCCGAGCCAGCGCATGCAGTGGTGTATGCGTCCCGGCACGAGCCGGTGCTGCGCGAGGATGAAGCCCTCGCCCTCACCGCCGAGCAGCGCCTGCGCAGGCACGCGCGCACGGTCGTAGAGGATTTCGGCGTGGCCGCCGTAGGCGCCGAACTGCTCCCACGGGTGCTCCATCGTGGGCACGTCGCGCAGGATCTCGACGCCCGGCGCGTCGGTGGGAACGATGAACATCGATGCGCGCTGCGAAGGCCGGGCATCGGGGTTGGTGACCGCCATCACGATCAGGAAGTCTGCGATCGAGGCGTTCGATGAGAACCACTTGCGGCCCTCGATCACCCAGTCGTCTCCGTCGCGAACCGCAGTGGTCGCCAGCTGCGTCGGGTCCGAGCCGGGCGTGTGCGGCTCGGTCATGCTGAACGCGCTGCGCAGGTCGCCTGCCAGCAGGGGATGGAGCCAGCGATCCTTCTGCTCCTCGGTGCCCGCCATCGCGAGGATCTCGGAGTTGCCGGAGTCGGGCGCCGCGTTGCCGAACGCGAGCGGCGCGATCGGCGAGCTGCCGAGGATCTCGTGCATCAGCCCGAGGCGCACCTGGCCCATGCCCTGGCCGCCGAGCTCCGGCGGCAGGTGCGCCGCCCACAGTCCCCGGCCCTTGACCTCCTCCTGCAGCGGCGCGATCGCGCGCATCAGGCCGTCGACGCCGAGCTCGTGCCAGATCGTTTCCAGCGGCCAGATCTGCTCGCGCACGAAGCAGCCCATCCAGTCGAGCTGCTCCTGGAACTCGGGCTCGGTGGAGAAGTCCCAGCTCATGTCTCGCTCTCTTTCTGCTCGATCGCGCGTCGTTTCCCGCTAGGAGCCTACGTGCTATCAAGCAGGAGCGCTCACCATGTCAACTACCGAAGGGCGGAGATGGCGGGAACAACTCAGCAGCTGATCGGACAGGTCGACTTCGTCGCGCTCTCGACGCGAGACATCGAGGCGGCGGCGAAGTTCTACGGCGATACGCTCGGCTTGCGGCGCTCGGTGTACATCCCCGACCGCAACTACTCCGAGTTCGAGACCGACAACCTCACGCTCAGCGTCGTCGACGGCGAGAAGATGGGGATCGGCCACCACGTCAACAATCTGGCGATCGCGCTGCACGTCGAAGACGTGGCGGAGGCTCGCGCGGAGCTGGAAGCGCGCGGCATCGAGTTCCGTGCGGACACGCTCGACACGGGCGTCTGTCACATGGCGTTCTTCGCGGATCCGGACGGCAACGCGCTGATGCTGCACAACCGCTACGCGCCGCGCCACACGGAAGGCTGAGCATTGTCTCGTCGGGCGGCGCTGCCGACGGAGCTGCTGCCGGGGGCACGGGAGCTGCTCGAGCTGCACGCGCGCGAGCTGCCCCAGCGCGACGACCTGTGCGGCGCGTTCTGCGGCGCGCTCGCTCTGGGCGCCGCCGGCTTCGCCGCTGACGAGCGCGGACCGCTCGACCAGGACGCGGTCGGGCTCGCAGCGGGCAGCATCGTCTCGCGTGAGGGCGCGCGCGACCCCGGCACGCTGCCGCCGGGCGAAGCGGGGCGCCGCGACTACAGGCTGGCGCTGCCGTCGATCGACGACGCGGAGGTGTCCGGCACGACCGCCGCAGGGGTTGCGAGGGCGATCGCTGAGCTTTCGCACGACGTGCTGGCCGCAATCCCCCTGTCGGGGCCGTGGACCGTGGAGACGCTGAGCGGGCTGTTCGACGTGGCGCTCGAGAGCGATCGCCCGCTGACGCTGATCGCGAACCTCGCGACGCACCACCTGTGGGGCTCCAGGCCGACGCCTGCGCAGCTGCTCTCCCATCTCTACGACGGCAGCAGCGACGGGCCGGCTCCGGACTGGGACGTCGGTCACTTCGTGTGCGTGCTCGCCCGCACGCGCGGTCCCCGCGGCGCGCTGTTCACGCTCGCGGACACCTATCCCGCGCTCGGCGGCCACGGCGTCCACCTGCAGCCGCAGGACCGTCTCGCGGCTGCGATCGAGCGCCGCGACAAGCCCGCCGGCGGCGTGATCGCGGTGGCCTTCCAGGCGGACGCCGTGCGGCTGCGCGAGGGCGCCGACACGCTCGGGCTGAGAGAAGCGCTGTGGGACAACGGCACGGTCTCGGCGGAGCAGGCCGCATGAGCGCGTGATCGCTGCCGAGCTGCTGACGCTCGCGACGTGTGACCTCGGCGCGATCGTGCGCGGCCGCTCGATCGTGTCCTCGGAGCTGGGCGAGCATCTGCTCTCGGGCGTCGGCTGGGTGCCGGCGAACCTCGCGCTGACGCCGCTCGGCGAGCTGGCCGAGCCGAACCCGTTCGGCTCGACCGGCGATCTGCGCCTGCTGCCGGACCCGGCGACGCACATGCGGGTCGGCGCGGAGGAGCAGGGCAGCGCGCTGGAGCTGGTGCTGTGCGACATCGTCGAGCTCGACGGCCGGCCGTGGCAGTGCTGTCCGCGCAACTTCCTGCGCGGCGCGCTCGCCGCTTTCGCGGAAGAGACGGGAGCCACGGTCAGCGCGAGCTTCGAGCACGAGTTCCAGCTGCTCGGCGACGAACGCGTCGCGCCGGCCTTCTCGCTGGAGGCACAGCGCCGCGCCGAGCCGTTCCCGAGCATGCTGATGGCGGCGCTCGTGGAGGCGGGCGCGGAGCCGGAACGGATCTTCCCGGAGTTCGCGTCGCTGCAGTTCGAGGTGCCCGTCGCGCCCGCTTCCGGCCTGCAGGCGGCCGACCGTGCGGTGGTGCTGCGCGAGGTCGTGCGCGAGATCGCTCGGCGCTGCGCCCGGCGCGCGACGTTCGCGCCGCTGAGCGACGTCAAGGAGGCGGGCAACGGCGTGCACATCCATCTCAGCCTTCACGACGAGCGGGGACGGCCGCTGCTCTACGACGAGCGGGGACCAGCGGGGCTGAGCGGGCTGGGTACGCGGTTCGCGGCAGGCGTGCTTGCGCATGCGCGCGCGCTGAGCGCGATCTGCGCGCCGAGTCCCGTGTCGGGCGAGCGCCTGCGCCCGCACCATTGGAGCGCCGGCGCGGCCTGCCTCGCCGCCGGCAACCGCGAAGCGCTGCTGCGCATTCCCGGCATCGTCTCGGTTGGCGATGCGAGCCCGGCGGAGCAGATGCGGCTCGAGTACCGCGGTGCCGACGCCGCCGCGAACCCTCATCTCGCGCTCGGCGCGATCGTGCACGCGGGTCTGCAGGGGATCCGCGAGCAGCTGCCCGCGCCGCCTCTGCTCGAGCGCGATCCCGCCGAGCTCGACGCGCAGGAGGCCGAGCGCTTCGGCGTGGGCGCGTTGCCGGCCTCACTGCAGGAGGCGCTCGACGCGCTCGCGCAGGACCGGGTCGCGGCGAGCTGGTTCCCTGCGCTGCTGCTCGAAGCGTTCGTCTCGCTGAAGCGGTCCGAGCTGGCAGGCTGCGCTGAGCTGAGCCTGGAAGAGAGCTGCCGGCGCTATGGCGAGATCTACTGAGGCCGGCGCCCGGGGCGGGGCGGGCGCAGCCGGCGAAGCGCTGCTGGCGGAGCTGCTCGCGGCGCTGCAGGACGAGCTGCCCGATGCACGTGAGCTGCGGCGGCGCCTGCATGCACGGCCGGAGCTCGCGCACGCCGAGCGGGAGACGGCCGCGACGATCTCCACGGCTTTGCCGGTCGCCGCGGAGTCGGCGGCGGGCACCGGGCTGCTCGCACAGGTCGGTGACGGCGGCGCGGCGCCGGTCGCGGTGCGCGCGGAGCTGGACGGGCTGCCGCTGCAGGAGCGGACGGACGCGTCCTTCGCGGCGAGACAGGACGCGATGCACGCGTGCGGGCACGACGTCCACATGGCGGGGCTGGTCGCGCTCACACGTGCCGCGCACAGACTCGGCGAGCGCCTGCCCGTGCCGCTGCTCGCTGTCTTCCAGCCGAGCGAGGAGGCCTACCCCTCGGGCGCGAAGATGCTCGTCGAGGAGGGCTTTGGCGGCCGGCGGCCGGCGGCCGTGCTCGGTGCGCACGTACATCCGGAGCTGCCGTGGCGAACTGTCGCGATCGACCCCGGCATCGTCAACTCATCCTTCGACGCGATCGAGATCGTCGTCGAGGGCTCGCCCACGCACGGCGCGTACCCGCACCTCGGTGCCGACCCCGTGCCGGCTCTGAGCGAGATCGTGCTGGCGCTGCACGCGCGCGTCGGCCGCGCGATCGACCCGGTGCACGTAGCCAGCGTGACGATCAGCCGCCTGCAGGCGGGCAGCTCCGACAACGTGATCCCGGCGCGCGCGCAGGCACGCGGCGCGCTGCGCGCATACCGGCGCGAGGACCGTGAGACGCTGCGGCGCATCGCCTCGGAGGTCGTCACGGGCGTCGCCGCCGCCCACGGCTGCCGAGGCTTTGTCGAGCTGACGGCGGGCGAGCCGGCGCTGTGCAACGACGAGGCGATCGTCGCCGCCGCGCGCCCGCTGCTCGCGGGGGCGGCGCTCGCCTGCGCGCCCGAGTGGCGAACGGCGGGCTCGGATGACTTCGCCTTCTTCGGCGAGCTGGCGCCTCTGACGATGGCGTTCGTCGGCCTCGACGGCGCGGAGGGCTTCCTGCGACGGCCGCTGCACCATCCCGAGCTGCTGCCGCCGGACGAGGCAGTCGACGCGGTCGCGAGGACGCAGGCCGTTCTCTATGCGGCAGCGGCGTCGTGCAGCTCAGGCACCGCCGCGGCAGCACGCAGCTGACGCCCGCCGCGTCGCGCGTCAGCTAACCCGGGCTGACGGCTTCGAGGGCCTCCGCCTTCGTGCGGAACATGTCCAGCCGCAGGAGTCTCTCGTGGCGCACCGTCAACACGTGGACGATGGAGAACTCGATCTCGAGCCCGCTGTGCCGCGCGCGTCCACCGAAGCTAACCGGCACGACCACGCGCTCGCCGGCGTCGATGAACTCGAGCGGCTCGACGCGCATCTCCTCGAAGGCGTCGAGCTGGGTCTCGAGGAACTGGCGTACGCCCTCGTGCCCGCGCGCTTCGGCGGACTCGGGAAACAGACCCGAGGGTTTCAGCACGCAGTCCGGATCCCACCAGCGCCCCATCGGTTCGGCGAGATCCCCGGATTCGAGTGCGCGGGCCAGGGCCGCGTAGGCCTCACGGACGATCTCCAGGTTCTCCTCCGACACCCTCGCCGTCGAGTATCGCGCACGGCCTGTCTCCATGCAGCGATCGCGCCCAGCTACGATCGAGCCATGCCCGAGCGCCCGGTGCGCGATCGAACGCTGCGCCGCGTCGATCCGTATCAGCGGCGAGGTCGGCTCTATCTCGCCGTGGTTCGCCTGTCCGCGACGAGAGCAGGCGCCTGGTTCTCAATCAACATCGCTTGGAAGCTCGACCCGTGGCTGCTGGAGATCACGAAGGGCCGACTCAGCACCGCACGACCGCTCGCAGCGGCGCTGCTCGAGTCACGCGGCGCGCGGACAGGGCAACCGCGCAAGAACGCCACGCTCTATTTCCACGATGGAGACCGGGTTACGATCGTCGCCTCAAAGCGCGGGTGGAGAACTCACCCCGCCTGGTACTACAACCTCCGCAAGCATCCTGAGGTCTTCTACGGCGGGCTCCCGTTCCGCGCCGAGCTCGTGGAGGACGAGGCCGAACGTGAACGACTGTGGGCGCTCGCCGA
>DASWSH010000211.1:0-4203 GCA_036402735.1 Solirubrobacteraceae bacterium
GGGCCGGCGGGGGCGGCGGGGCGGCCGGGGCCGGGGGCGCGGCGGGCAAAACAGCTGCGCGAAAGCTCACGCAGGCGCAGGTCGACGGCCTGCTCGGCGCGATCCCGCCGTACTTCTCCCAGGATGTGATCTCCCCCGACCGGCGCCTGGCGACGCTGTCGTTCGGGATCCGCCTGATGAGCCTGCAACAGCAGCAGCAGCTGATCGAGCAGATGCGCGCCGGGCTGCACCCGCCGCCGGGGGTCCAGGCGCAGCTCGTCGGCCTGCCGGTGCTGGCGGCGCAGTCCGGCTCGCAGGTGGCCGACCCATGGCGGCGGCTGGAGACGCTGCTGGCGGGCCTGGCGGCGGTCGCGCTGGTGCTGCTCGTGGCGTTCCGCGGCGACCGCCGCCGCGCGCTCGTGCCGCTCGCGCCGATCGTGCTCGCGACCGGCTGGTCGGCGCTGATCCTGTTCGCGATCCGCGTTCCGCTCAACCCGATGTCCGTCACGCTCGGCGCGCTCGTCATCGCGATCGCCACCGAGTTCTCCGTGCTGCTGTCCGAGCGTCAGCGCCAGGAGCGCCTCGCGGGGTACGACACGATCGAGGCGCTGCGCCGCGCATACCGGCGCACCGGCGCCGCGATCGCCGCCTCCGGTGTGACGGCGATCGCCGGCTTCGGTGTGCTCGTGCTCTCCGACATCCGCATGCTCCGCGACTTCGGGCTCGTCACACTGATCGACCTGAGCGTTTCGCTGCTCGGCGTGCTCGTCGCGCTGCCCGCCGCGGTCGTGCTGGCCGAGCGCGGCGCGCCGGGGCTGGCGTGGCGCCCCGGCCGCGCGCGTCGGCGGCGCGAGCGACTTGCCGCATCCGGCGCCGGTACCGGCCATGGCGGCGCCTGAGGACGGTGCGCCCGGTGCGGACGGCGCGCCCGGCCCCGGCGAGCCCGCGCGAGTGGCGGTGGAGCCGCCCCGCTACGGGCGCTACGTCGCGCTGCTGGCGCTGCTGATCCTGATCGGGATCACGATCAACACAGTCGTCACGAAGCCCAACGGCGACAAGGGTGTGCCTGTGGGGCGGCGCGTGCCCCCCTTCGCGGTGCCGCTCGCGCTGGGCAGCCTCGAAGGCGACGCCAACGTCGCAACCGGACCGAACCAGGGCCAGGCCGGCCGTGTCGCTGCCTGCAGCGTGCGCAAAGCGGGCGCGATGAACATCTGCGACCTGTACCGCGGAGAGCCGGTCGTACTCGCGCTGTTCGTCGACTCGGGCTCCTGCCCGGACGTGCTGAAGGACATGCAGG
The DNA here is from genome assembly GCA_036402735.1 of Solirubrobacteraceae bacterium. Lineage (GTDB taxonomy): Bacteria > Actinomycetota > Thermoleophilia > Solirubrobacterales > Solirubrobacteraceae > Palsa-744. The sequence continues at coordinate 1,277 of DASWSH010000211.1, forward strand.
CGCTGGCGCCGTCGTTCCCGCGGGTGCGCTTCGCCGCCGTGGCGGTGCGCAGCGGGCATTCCTCGGTGCGCCGCCTCGTGCGCCGGCTGGGGCTGACCTTCCCGGTCGGCGTCGACCGCAGCGGCACGCTCGCAGCCCTCTATGCGCTGGCGAGCTGCCCGCAGCTGAGCTTCATCGCGCCGGGCGGCGTCGTGCAGTCCCCGGCGCTGCTAACGCGTCCGTCGCGCGCGGCGCTGCGTGCGCGCGTGGCGGCGCTGGCGGCCGCCTCCGCAGCAAGCGGCGCGGCGCCCGGCGCGGCGTCCGGAGCGGGCGGCGCAGCACAGCCGCAGGGGCAGGGCCTGTGAGCGCCGCGGCCCCGCCCGATCCGGTCGCCGGCTGGCGCACACCCGAGGTCGAGCGTGAGCTGCCGGGGCTGCGCCTGCTCGCGTGCGAGATCGAGGTGGGCCGGCGCGAGTCGCTCACCGGCGACTCGCCGCCCGATATCGAAGCGCGCCTGCGCGAACTGTCCAACCGCGTTCGCGGCCCCCGCGCGATCGGCGTACGCCGTGAGCCGGTGCCGGCTGCCTATCGCGTCTTCTTCCGGCACATCGGCATGGACCCCGATGTCGACCGCACGCCGATGGAGTCGGCGATGCTCGAGCGCATGGTGCGCGGCGGCTTCCTCAGCGGCGGGCTGCTCGACGACGTGCTGCTGATCGCGCTGATGGACACCGGCGTGCCGGTTTGGGCGCTCGACGCCGAGCGCCTGGACGGCTCGCTCGGGATCCGCACCGCTGCGGACGGCGAGCAGCTCGGCCGCTCGCCGGACCCGCCGCTGCTCGCAGAGGGCAGGCTGGTCGTCGCAGACTCACGTTCCCCCGTCGCCGTCCTGTTCGGCCCGCTCGCTCCCTCGCACTGCCCGCGCGCGCGCACGCCGCGGCTGGCGCTCTACGTGGTCCAGGTTCCGGGCGTGCCGGACCTGTACGCCGAGGAGGCGCTGTGGAGCGCCGCGAACGCACTTCAGGCGCGTTGAGCGCTGGTAGACTTCGCCCCTCACCGTCTGCCGTAGGAGAGGTCTTGTTCCAAGAGCAGCCATCGGGCGGTCACGTCGCAGGCACAGGAGGCGCGATTGCGCCCGCGCCGCTTCCGACGACTGCCCCCGCGCGTGTCGCGGACGAGGACGAGCGTGCCGCGCGAGCAGCGCTGCGCGCGCAGATCGCCCGGCTCGAGAGCCAGCTGTCGGGGATCGTGGCCGAGCGCTTTCCGTTCATCGCAGCGCCGTCGGCGGGAGGACCCGCCGGTGGCCCGCGACTGCCGGGGCTGGGAGAGCTGGAGCGCTGTCGCGACCGCCTCGCAGCCAGGCTGCAGGAGCTCAGCGCGCTGGCCGAGCGGCGCACCGAGCACGAGCGTCGTGCTCGGGCGCTGCTGGAGGCGATGAAGCTCGAACCGGGCCGCTACCGCTATTACCGCGTCCCGGTCCGAGACCTCGGCGAAGGCAGCTGCGGCGTCTGGGAAGTGCGCCCCAGGCTCGGCGTGATCGGCATGCTCGCCGGCTGGTGGGAGCTCACGCTCTCGTCAGGCTGTCCGTAACGTAGGGAAGACCCTCGGCGTTGCGCCACGCGCGACCGCGCGACGCAGAGCCCGGGGGGCGCAGCATCGATGCCAGCGTGCGGCGCTGGCGCTCGGTCATCGAGCCGACGGTCTTCTTCTCCGACATCGGTATCTGCGCGAGGAACTTGCGGCAGCGCGTCTGGCCCCAGCGTCGCTGGCTCATCAGCAGATCGGCCACGGCCATGCTGTCTGCCTCCCACGGGCAGTCGAGGATCACCCCCGCCACATCGATCTCTTCCGTCGCCACCCGGCGCTTGAGCTCCGCGCGGGCGAGGCGGACCTGGTTGGCTCGTTCGAGGGCTCGCATGTACTGCGGCCCGGCAGGGGCAACCGTCGCTATCGCGTTCATTGTGTGCATCTCCCCGCTGCAGCCGCAAAAGCTCGCGCGGCTGCAACATGCTTGCTCGATTTTGGACGTGATGCGCCCTCTATGACCGCCCAGAGTCGATCGCAACCGGGTGCGGCTTGTCCCGGCGGACCACCCCTCCAGGTGTTCGACTTCATGTCGGGGGCGAGCCCCGAACGGTCATGCAGAGCGCATCTGGAAGCTAGCCAGCGTCGGCCACACGGTCAACCGCGATCTCGTCCGTTCATTCGCTAGAAGCGGGGTTTTTAAGTCCCTGTCCGACTTGTGAAAATCTGGACAAGTTCTGCCGCCGACCTGACGGTCGCCGAGCGGCCCGAGCTCACCGCCGCTGGGCTGACGGCAACGGTCCATGCTCTGACTCGAACGCCGCCTTCACGGCTGCGAAAACATCGAGCGCGCGATCGATCGTCGCCGCGTCGTGCGTCGCCATCACGCTCGTACGCAGCATCGCGCCGCCCGGCGGAACCGCCGGATGCAGCGCCGTGTTGACGAACACGCCCGCGTCGAACAGCGCCTTCCACAGCAGCGCGGCCTTCCAGTCATCGCCCACCAGCACCGGCACCACCGGCGTAACGGTCGACAGGCCGCCATCCTCCGCGCGGCGCACGCCGGGCGCGTGCTCCTGCACGGATGCCTCCGCCGGCAGCACCTGCGGCGCGACCACCGCGAAACCGAGCGCCTCCAGCCCATCGCGCAGGCGCTCGGCGTTGTCGAGCACCGCCGACAGCAGCGCCGGTCCGTCCGCTGAGCGCACCACGCGCAGCGCCGCCAGCGCCGCGCCGACCGCGGCGGGAACGGCCGAGGCGGTGAACAGGAAGGCGCGCGAGGCGATGCGCAGGTAGTCGATCACCTCGAGCGGTCCCGCCACGAAGCCGCCGCAGGAGGCGAGCGACTTGGAGAACGTGCCCATGCGCAGATCGACCCGCTCGGCGACCCCGAGCAGTTCGCAGGCGCCGGCGCCGCCCATGCC
>DASWSH010000212.1:0-49695 GCA_036402735.1 Solirubrobacteraceae bacterium
CTTGATCGCGGCCACACCCTCGAAAGTCCCGAGGCCCGCGTCGGTCACGTCGAACACTGCGTCGGCAGCGTAGAAACACATGAGCGCATCGGCCTGATGCCTGTTCGCGGCGTCAAGGCTCCGCCGCGTGAGCTCGACCCAATCGGGGGTCGTGGACTCCTCAGGCATCACCCGGCCAGTATCCCGCCTGCCGGATCGCCGGGAAGGCTCAGGCCGATGTCTGACCTCGGACGCCTCCGCTCCGCACGCGCCCTCTTCGCCGACACGGTCGGGCAGCCGCTCGCCCCGTGGCAGGCCGACGCCGCACTCGGCGATGATCGAGCGTCCGTCCCAAACCGCCCAGCTGATCCTGAGCTACTCCTTCGGCTCCGTCGCGACGCAGCGGCGCGCCAAGGTCCCGGTGCGGGCCCGCGCGATCCAGCCGGCCCCGGGCTGAGCTGGCCTGTGCTGCTAGTGGCTGTGACCGCCCCGCACCGTCCTCCAGGATTGCCACGTGATCCGCAAGATCACAGTCGTTATGCCGAGGCCGATCAGCGGATCGCCGACGTCTAGCCCCAGGGCCACGACAACCGCGGAGGCGATCACGGCGAGGCTCACGTATGCGTCAGCCCGGGCATGATGCCCATCGGCAATCAAAGCCCGGCTTTCGAGGCGGCGCCCAGCGCTGAGGCGGATCCGGGCCGCGACGAAGTTGCCGGCGTAGCCGATCGCCCCCGCGAGCGCTAGTACGACGAGATGCGTGGGCGGCGACGGATCGATCAGGCGCTGCACAGCCTCTACTCCAGCAACACAGGCACTGGTGAAGATCGCGGCGACAACCGCCAGACCGGCACGGCCCTCGGCGACCTGGGAGCGGAGCGCGAACGCGATGCCAAGCGGCACCGCGGTCAGCGCGTCGCCGAAGTTGTGAATCAGGTCGGCGAGCAGGGCGATACTGCCGCTCGCAATGAAGACCGCCGTCTGAGCGGCGGCGGCGAGACCGAGCACCGCGAGCGAGAGGGAGACTGCGCGGATGCCCTCCCGCGAGCGTTTGATGCTGTCGTCGATCAGACCGTGCGAGTGACCGTGCCTTCCGTGGTCGTGGTGGTGCGCATCGCCGCGACGATGATCGACCGACCCACCCGACTCGATGGGCATCGCAGGAGCTGGGCGCAAGATGTGCCGATGGCGCCCGGCGTGCGGATGGCTATGAACGTGCCGGCCGTGCTGGTGGGCGAAGGTATCGCTCATCGATCCCATCTTGCACGATCGGCACCACACTCCCGAGCGGACGCGGAACTTGGTCCCCGACTCGTCAAAATGACCTGCCCTACCTGAGCTCACTGGCCTAGATTTGGCTCTAGAAAGCCGATCTGAAGGTCATGCGCGCCAATGATAATCCGCGTGTCAGGGGTTTGGAGTCCCGCCTCCGGCACTGGCTGTTTGGCTGTGGAATGCGGGTTTGCGGCATCGCGCCACAGCACCGAGGGCGATCTCGGTCGACCCGCTACCCGGCGCAGTCCGCTCGACCGCTAGCGGAAAGGCGGGTGGTGGGGGTGCGGCTTGCCGCTGAAAAGTCCCAGGAAGCCGATGAGGCTGAGGGCCAGCCATATCACCGCGAACACAATCGTGTATCCGCGCACGATCCGCGGCCGCATCGAGAAGTTCGTCCAGCGCTGGAGCGACTTCACCCCGAGCGTGTCTGCAAACGCTTTCTGGCTAGCGATCATCGCTTCGCTGAACCGCCGGTTCCAGACGAGCATCGCCGCGCCGACGGCGACCCAAATGATGAGGATCGGGTGGATTGTCGCCAGCAGCACCGAGGGGACTTCTACCCCGCGCGTGCGGATCGGCCCATGCATGGCTCGATGAGGTACGAGCGGAAGTCGCGGGTGGACGGTCTGGTTGAGCATCGGTTGCCTTCTGTAGAGGATGGTTGTCCTCTCTCCAACCAGACCGGGCCCGGGCGTTCCGGTCGAGGTCAGCCTCGGTGACGACGGAGCAGAGCGATGCCAGCGAGCACGCCCAGGGCAGGCAGCACGAACAGTTGCCGGCCGTAGCCGACGATCACCAGGATCACCAGCATCAGCAGTAGCGCAACGACCAACTGGGCAATCCGAATGACCGGGCCCACGAGTAGCCTCTACCCGCTCGTCTGTAGGGGACGTGAGGCGGTCGGAGCGCTCATACGGCTGGGTAGCCGTTCGCTGGTGCCGCCGATGTACAGGGCTGCTTGATCGACGTTGAGCCCACTACGGTTGTAGGTGCTCCTGCCGTCGTTATGGCTCTGTTGAGCAGGCTTGTCGCGTCGACCGTGCTCCCCGACTGCGCCCGAACCTTGGCCGACATGAAGTAGTCGAAGTACCGGCCTGATCGTCTGCCTCTTTGCACGGTAGGAATCCGAATCGTCTTCCCGCTTGTGAGGAGGATCGACAGCGATTCGACTCTTGGATCACCGAATTTTCTCCATTCGACACGGGGTGACATCCGGCCATCCGAGACGCTTCGTGAGGAATGCCCCGTGAAGGGTTATCCCGCGGCGGCCTATCGAGAAGCCCATCCGTCGCGTGAACCATGCGTCGCATACGCCAACGACGGCTACGGTAATTACGGTGCGGACCAGCCGGTCGCTGGCCGACGCACTCTGCAGTACATCAGGCCCTACGAACAACGAAGTCAGCCAGATAGCCATGATCAGGCGGATCGCCCGACGGGCGTGGGCCCATTGGTAGCGGTCCTGCAGGATGTGCGGGTCGTCCGGCTGCTCACCGGCTGGATCAGCCGCCATCTGCAAGGACACATCGGCGCGCGCTCGGTACTACCGAAAGAGGCCAGCGAGCCGAGCCGAGAAATCAGGCTACGAAGTTGCCAGCTCGAACCGGCTACAGCTTGGCCGCGTAGACAGCCGAGGCTGCGAGCCTGGGACCTCCTTTACCTTCTTCGACGAGCCGCGTCGCCGCGACCCAGAACAACGTTGGTCCCGCATGGGAGGAGTAGCCGAGCGCTCCGTGCTGCTTTTCAGTGCCCGAGATCGTGTCCAGAAGCGGGAGCGGCAGGCTATGTCGCCTTCCGGTTGCCAGCTGGTAGGTCCACAGCCGGCCGGTGCGTATGTTTTCTTCTTCGTGGCTTACCGTGGCTTGATGGCCCGTGTCCCAGCTGAGCAGGCCGCCGGCGATGGTCAAGTTCGCGGGCTCAGGGGCAGTGGCGATCAGCTTCGTGTGATGATGGCAGCCCGTCAGGCGGATGCGCTTGATCGGCGCTTCGCCGTGCTGCACGGTTTCTGCGAGCAGGCCGTCGTGATAGGCGAAGTCGCGAGGGAAGGCGTTGGCCAAGTCGGCCCCAAGCTTTCGTCTAAGGGCTTCGCACACGGTTGGCGCTCCAGGGCGGTTTAGATCCGAGATCTGCCGTCCAGGGCGATAGCTGATCGACGCCGTCGCGAGGTCATAGAGCACGATACACCTGGGTCCGCCTTCGTAGTGGGATTCTTCCTTCACTTCTCGAGCGGAGTGATGGCAGTCTTGCGGAACGGCACCACCTTCTACAAAGCGAGTCCCGATCGCTTTCCATCCTCCACCGAGCAAGCCCTTGGGGTTCGGCAGGAGGGTCGTCGCGCCGTTCGCTGCGTTCAGCACAGAAATGCCGTCAGTGCAGGTAACCAGGAAGCGCCCTCCACTTGCCACGGGCCCTTGTTCTTCGTTTTCACCGCCAACCTCACAGCCGGCAAAGCTTGCCCGCTTGCCCGTTCGCGTGTCGAGCACCACGACCGGCGACCCGGTCGTAGCCAGCTGCCACGCGACGTACCGCGTGCCGTCGCTCTCGAACGCTCCCACGTTGGATGCAAGACGGCGAAACGAGGAGACTTGCCCATCCGCCTGAGGCATCGTGAGCGATAGCGTGCTCGAGATCGCGAGTATGAGAAACACCACGCGTGCCATCGCCGGGCCAAGTCGTTGCCGCGCGCGATGCCTTGTCCGGTACGCCACCTCTCAAAACAACACCGACATGCTCCGCAGGTTGCGGGATAAGCATGTGCCGCCGGCGTCTCTTGGCATAGTTGCGGCTTACGCTTTCAAGCACTCGGCATTGTGCGAACTACTCGTATCGGGCAAGCTCATGGTACCTGCTGATGCTTCTCATTTGGCGCCTCTGGCGGGTGCTAGGCCACCGACCCCAACGCACTGAGCCGGGCAGCGGCGGTCCCGCCACCCGGCTGCTGTGTGCACTCGGTCAGCTGCTCAGGCGGGGTCGATGTTCTGGTTGAGCCTGAACACGTTCGTCGGGTCGTAGGCTCGCTTCAGCTCGACGAGCCGCTCGTAGGTCTGCGGTCCGTACGCGCTCGCGGCCCCCCCGGTGTCTCCGAGGAAGTTCACGTACGCGCGTCCCGTCGATGCCTCCGCCGCGGCAGCGATCACCGCGCGCGCCCAGTTGGCGTGCGCGTCAGCGGCCTCGGCTTCCTGCCAACCGGTGACGGCGTTCAGGACGTACGGCATCGTGCGCTCGGGGAAGGCGGTATCGCCGTCCGCGACCCTCGCCACCGCACCGCCCATCTGGTGGACGTGGATCTCGCATTGCGGTCCAGGCGCGCCCTGGTGCTGCTCGCACAGGCGCGCGATCAGCTCGTCGTCGAGCTGCGCGAGATTGGTCGCCTTGAAGTAGGCGTGGATGCCCTTCGGCCACAACGGGTCGATCAGCGTTTGCATCGCGGTGTACGGCATCGGCCCGAGCAGGTCGGCGACCGGCTCGGCCACCTCTCGGAACGAGCTGAACTCGCCCGCGGCCTCGTCCAGCGGGGCTGTTGAGACCGCGATCAGCGCGATCACCTTCTTGCCGTGCCACTCCTCGGGAACGACCGGTAGGGGCGGTGCCGTCGTCAGGTTCAGCGCCGCGGTGATCTCGTCGGGCGCGTTCGGCGCCCACTCGCGGAACACGCGCATGAGCTCGGCGTCGTGCTCCGCGGAGAAGAAGATCAGGCCCGCGTACAGCATCGGCCCGACCGGGTGGACCTCGAGCTCGAACTGCGTGACGATGCCGAAGTTGCCGGCGCCGCCGCGCAGGCCCCACAGCAGGTCGGCGTTCTCAGTCTCGCTCGCGTGCACCAGACGCCCGTCCGCAGTGACGACGTCGGCAGCGACAAGGTTGTCGCAGGCGAGGCCGTGCTTGCGCATCAGCCAACCGATCCCTCCTCCGAGCGTGAATCCTGCGACGCCCGTGGTGGAGACCAGACCGCCCGTGGTGGCGAGCCCATGTGCCTGCGTCTCGTGATCCACGTCGCCCCAGACCGCTCCGGGACCGACGTACGCACGCCCTGCCTGCGGGTCCACGCGCACCGAGCGCATCTCCGACAGGTCGATGACGAGCCCGTCGTCGCAGCTCGAGAACCCGGCGATGCTGTGCCCTCCGCCACGAACCGCGATCGCGAGGTCGTTGCTGCGGGCAAAACCGACCGCAGCGATCACGTCTGCCGCGCCGCTGCAGACGATGATCGCCGCCGGGTGGCGCTCATCGAACGCTCCGTTCCAGATCTTGCAGCGCTCGGCGTATTGGTCGTCGCCCGGACGGACGACAGCCCCGCGGATCGCTTCTCGCAGCTCCTGCACCGTTGCATCCCCGAGGACCGGGGCGATTGTTGCGCTCATCGTTGCCTCCGTTTCGTTTTCGCGTTGGCAGCAGTCCTACGGGGCGGGGCTTTGCGCGGACTTTGCAAAGCCTTGGCGCGCGCCTGCATCGCGCTGGCGCCAGACTCCGAACCACCTGCGCGGTAGTGGTCGCGAGCCAGCTCGAACAGCTCGGTGGCACGTTCGGGCTCGTCGCGCAGCAGCGCCACCTCGCCGAGCGTTCCAACGGTGACCGCGATCCACCCGAGCCGCTCGGTCTCCCCTACCACCGCGCGCGCCTCGAGCAACAGCGTCTCCGCTTCGTCCGGTAGACCGCGCACGATCGCGAGGTCCGCAGCTCGCCACAGGGCGCTCACGAGTCCCCAGCGGTCGCCGGCGCGACGAAACAGCTGACGCGCCTCCAGCAAAGGCTGCTCGGCGTTCAGGTACTCGCCGCTCACGGTCTCCACCAGGCCGAGCGCGAGCAACGCCATGCCGACGCCGCGGCGATCTCGCATCGAGCGTCGCAGCTGCAGGGCGCGTTCCAGACACGAGCGCGCGCGGTCGGGCGCGTCTTCTGCGAGCTCGAGGTAGGCACGCCGCACCAGTACGTCGGCCTCACCGCGCTCGTCGTGCGCCCGCTTGAAGCGGTCGGCCGCCTCATCCAGCAGCGCGCCCGCCCTCGCGAACTCGCCACGCACACGCGCCAACGTCGCCTGGTTGGCCAGCACATACGACACCGCCGTCTCGCACGAGATCGTGATGAACGGCTGCAGCGTCTCCTCGAAGACGATCCGCAGCCCCGGTTGCCCGGAGGGATCGGCCGAGCGCATCTCGGCCATGTTCAGCAGCGACAGGATCCGCTCGCCTGAGCCGGCGAGGGCGCGAAACGCGGCCGCGCTCTCCACCAGTAGCGCCTCGGCCGATGAGAGATCGCCGAGCAGCCACTGCGCGACGGCCATCGAGTAGATGGAGACGGCCTCCCCGGCGCGCAGGCCCGCGCGCTTCGCCTGGCGACGAGCCGCCGCAAGCACCTGCAGTGCTCTGCTCCCGGCGTCGTAGCCGATATCGAACTCCCCGAGCCGCTGCAGCGCACGCCATTGCGCCGCGGCATCGCCCAGCTCGATCGCGATCTCATGGCTCTCCTGGACGTGCCGGGAGCCGCACGCGAGATCGCCCGAGCGGTAGTCGATCGCCGAAAGTGCCAACAGCGCGTCTGCACGCAGGCTCGAGCGCTCCGGCATCGCCGACAGACTCTCGGTCATGCGCTCATGCGCCTCGCGCAGGTCGATACGGCGCATCCAGAACGGCGTCAACGCAAGGCAGTAGCGAATCGCGTCGCTGGGATCGCGCGCGAGCAGCGCTCGATGCGCGGCACGGAGATTCGCCGCCTCGCGGTCGAGTGCCGGCGTGTCGCCATCGCGCTGCGCCGTCGCCAAGGCCCAATGCGCGTGCCGCTCCGCCAGCGCGCCCGTCTCATCAGCCTCTTTCAGCCGCTCGACGGCGTACAGGCGAACGGTCTCGAGCAGGTGATAACGGCGGTTGCCACCGATCTGTTCGGCGCTGACCAGCGATTTCTCGACCAGCCGGGCCAACACCTCGGCAATGGCCTCGAGATCCAGCCCCTCTCCCGCGCACACCTCCTCCGCGGCCGACAGCTCGAAGCCGCCGGCGAAGATGCTGAGCCGCCGCAGCAAGCGCTTCTCGTCGTCCTCCAGCAGATCGTGGCTCCACTGCAGCGTCGCCTCGAGCGTCTGCTGACGCGTGGGCCCGACGCGGCTGCCGCTCCGCAGCAGGCTGAAGCTGTCGTCGAGGCGCTCGGCGAGCGTGGCGGTACCGATCGCGCCGATCCGGGCGGCGGCCAGCTCGAGCGCGAGCGGCAGCCCGTCCAGACGGAAGCAGATGCGCGCGACATCGGCTGCGTTCGCATCGTCGATCTCGAAATCGGGCATCGCTGCGGTCGCGCGGTCGTTCAGCAGCTGCACCGCCTCATAGCGCAGCAACTCTGACGGCCTCAGCAGCTGCTCGGGGTCGGGGATCGCCATCGAGGGGACGCGGAACACGACCTCGCCGGCGACGCGGACCGGCTCGCGACTGGTCGCGACAATCGTCAGCTTCGGAGCGACACGTAGCAGCGCGTCGACGAGCTCGGCCGTCGCGGACAGCACGTGCTCGCAGTTGTCGAGCACCAGCAGCAGCGTCCGCGGGCCCAGGAAGTCAGCTAAGCCTTCGAGCGAGGAACGGCCGGGTAGCGTGCCCACGTCGAGTGCCGCCGCGACGCCCGCCGCGACATCGCGGTTGTGGCTCACAGAAGCGAGCTCGACGAATGCGCTGCCGTGCTCGAACCCCGCCTCTGCCTCACGCGCAATCTCGAGGGCGAGTCGCGTCTTGCCCGCGCCCCCGGCTCCCGCGAGCGTGAGCATTCGTGCGCCCTTGAGCAGCGCCAGCAGCTCTTTCAGCTCGTGGCTGCGGCCGACGAACGAGCTCATCTGCGAAGGCAGCGCCGACAACCGTTCCTGGCCGGCGGCATCGCCGCGGTCTTTGAGCTCCGCGATCAGCTCCTCGACCTCCTCGCGGCGTGAAATCGCCCAGTCGTCGTAGCGGTTCTCGGGCAGCAGCTCGCCGCCGTAGAGCGCCAGGGCCGCACGGTGGGCGCCGGTCGAGCCGGAACGACGGGCGTGATCAGCCGCCCGTTCGAAGTCGTCGACGTCGACGCTCGCGTGCAGGATCAGCAGCTCGTCGCGCAGCTCCACCGCGTCGGCGCCGAGCGCGCGGCGCGCCACGTGCACGACCTGGTGCAGGTTGTTGGCGCCGGCGAGCGGGTCGAGGTCCGGCCACAGCGCCTCCAGCAGCTGCTCTCGGTGCAGACGATGTGCTGGAGCCAGCGACAGGAGCTTGACGAGCTCCCTGCCCTTGCGCAGCCTCCATACCGCCGCGTCCACCGGCTCGCCGTCGCGAGACGCTTGGAACCCGCCGAGCAGCTTGATCGCAACGTCCTCGGCCAGCTCCCCGTGATCATCGGGATCATCCGGCAAGCCATCAACCCCCTAGCTGTTGGCCACGGATGTGAACTATCGCGCAAAGCGTCGCCAAAGAGAGCGCGAACGGGCGCGTGCGACGGTGCGGCTGCAATCGCTGAAGCCGAGCAAGGGGGTTCCGAACATGGCCGCGACGATGAACGAGCTGGTGGCGCGCGAGCACGCACGCGAGCTGCTGCGCGCCGCGGCGGAGCGGCGCATGAGAGCGGGCGCCCGTACACGTCCCCGGCGAGCCCGCCGGCTCAAAGAGCGCCAGGAACGCGTGCTGCTCCCCGACGGCAGGCGTGTGCACGTTCGCAGGCTGCGTCGCGCTGACCGTGACATGTACGGCGAGGCGGTTGCGGCGCTGTCGGAGCGCTCGCGCTACCTGCGCTTCGCGTCACCGATGCCGAAATTGAGCGAGTCGATGCTCGACCACATGACGGCGGTGGACGACAGCGATCACGTCGCCTACGCCGCGCTCGCGCCACGCCAGGACGAGATCGTCGGCGTGGCGCGGTTCGTCACGGTCCCCGATGCCCCGCTCACCGGGGAAGTGGCGGTGGCCGTAGCCGATACGTGGCAGGGCCTCGGGCTCGGCTCGGTGCTGCTCGCGACGATCATCGAGCGCGCGCAGCGCGCCAACCTCCGCCGTCTGGTCGCCGTCACTCTCAGCGAGAACCACGCGGCCATCCAGCTCGCCCGCGCCGTTGGCTTCACCCGCGCGCGAAGCGACGGTATCTACCGCCAGTACGAGCGTCCCCTGTAGCGGCCTGCTGCGCGGACCCGGCTGCAGGGCCTTGGCTAGCGCCTACTCCGCCAGCCCAACGGCCTCGAGCGCTTCGTGCTCGGAGCCGAAGATCTGGATACGCACGATCCGTCCCTCGCTCACCGTGAATACGAACGTTGTCTCAGTCGCGAGCAGCACGCCGCTGATCTTCCCTCGCCCCGACTCACGAGCGGCGACGAACACGAAGTCCTCGACGTCCCAGACGCGCGCGGGCTCGATGGAATGCTCGCCCCATGCCTCGAGCCATTCCGCCGACGCTTGCAACATGCCGTCGTAGCCACGGTGATCGCGCACGTCCGGCTGGTCGGGCCTGCCGGAGATCACGATGTCAGGCGCGGAGAGCTCCCGGACCGTCGCCTTGTCGCCGCCCAGGTACGCCTCCATCGCGCGCGTGACGATCTCCACGTTCTTCTGCGACATCGCCCGCCGAGTATCCCGGAGCGCGGCGACGGCTGATCGGTGGCTGGGCAGGCAACGTATTGCCGGCCGCAGGCGGTTCAGCTCGTACTGGCCTTGCCGGTAGTGGAGGTTTTCGGCGCGAGGCAGCTTTTGCCCTTGTGCCCCTTCTTGGTGGCGCCGCAGCCGAGGCCGCCTTCGCCTTTGTCGACCTCCGTGAGCAGGAAGTTGCTGAAGTTGTGCGGATAGCGGCTCGGGGGTCCGTAGCCGATCACGATGTGGTCGTCCTTGTGAAGCACGAGCGCGGCCGGGTTGGTCAGCGGTTTGCCGTTTAGGTAGAAGTGCAGCCGATCACCGCCGTAACCCTTCAGGCCGCCGAGCTGTGCCGGGCCGAGCTTGACGCCCCACACCGCGAAGAAGTCTCCGAGCGTGTAGTTGAAGGGGCGCGGCGCCTCCATGTGGATGATGCCGGTGCTGTCGTGGGTGTGCATGCTCGACTCGACGCCGTGCGCCGGGTCGAGGCCGATCTCTGCGGGCAGCGGCGCCAGAAGCCCGTTGAGGTAGATCCGCAGCAACACGTGGATGTGGAACTTTTCCTGGCCGCCGGGCGGGATGCCGATCTGCTTCAGGCGCTGCGCGAGGTGCGCGTATTCAGGCTTCCAGGGAGCTGTGCTGAGTCCGGACGCCGGCTGGCTCGTCTGGAGTCCGGGCCCGGAGATGCTGAGACCTGCCGGCGTCGCGGCAGACGGTGCCTTGGCGCTCGATCCGCAGCCCGTCGCCAGGAGCACGAGCAGCGCCGCGAGCGCCAGCGATGCAGCGCTCGCGAGGTTGCGGCTGGGCTGGTGCGCCTTCATCCGCACGCAGAGTATTGATTGATCCGCCACAGACGCGGCAGTGGCGCCCGCCCCGAGCACCGGCACGTCGTGCAGCACCCGTCCGGGCGTGAACTGGAGTTGCACACCGCTGTCGCCCGCGAGTTCCCTCTTGCAGACGCGAGGGCGGTCTACGAGGAGTTCGCCTCGGGCTCGCGCCGGGGGCGGATCGTGCTGACCTTCTAGGCTGCTTTCGCGAAGTGCCCTCCTCACACCCTCCGGGACGCATCGGGATGTTCATCGCAGTCGGCGTCCCGACGCGGACCGGGTGAGGATGACGCAGCTGCACCTACGACCGCGCGGCAAGGGTGAGGAGCAGCCGGTGACGGCGGTGGAGCTGCTGTTCGACCTCGTGTTCGTGTTCGCGGTCACACAGCTCTCGCACCTCGTGCTCGCCGATCTGACCGTCAGCGGCCTGCTTCATGCCGGCTTTCTCCTGCTCGTGCTGTGGTGGGGCTGGATCAACACCACCTGGCTCGCGAACTGGCTCGACCCGGCCTCGACACGGGTGAGGCTGGTGTTGCTCGCCGCCGCGCTGGCGTCTCTGCTGCTCGCCGCCGCGATCCCGCGCGCGCTGGGGAACCGGGGCCTGCTGTTCGCAGTGGCCTACGTCCTGCTGCAATCAGGGCGCAATCTCGCAGCGACGCTCTTGGCACCCGCCGAGCATCGGCTGCGTTCGACCTTCTCGAGGTTGCTGTTTTGGAGCGCCATAGCCGGCGTGCTGTGGATCGCAGGCGGCCTCGTCTCGCCAGATCGCCGTCTCTATGTGTGGGGAGCTGCGCTGGCCGTCGAGCTCTGCGCTCCGATCCTCGGGTATCCGACACCCCGTCTCGGTCGCTCGCGCGCCGAGGACTACGACATCGAGGGAGGCCACTTCGCTGAGCGCTGCCAGGGGTTCGTGATCATCGCGCTCGGAGAGTCGATCGTCGTCACCGGTGCCACCGCTGCGAACACCGGACTGGGGACAGATGCGATCCTCGCTCTCACGCTGGCATTCCTCAGCACCGCGACGCTCTGGTGGCTGTACTTCGACTCGACCGCCGCGAATTCGCGCGCGGACATCCTCGCCAGCGAGCAGGCAGGCCGATTGGCCCGCGACGCGTTCAGCTATCTACACATCCCGATCATCGCCGGAATCATCGCGGTCGCCGTCGGCGACGATCTGCTGGTCGCCCACCCCAACGAGCCGCTCGGCGCGATCGGTGCCGCCACAGCACTCGGTGGGCCCGCGCTGTTTCTGCTCGGCGAGAGCCTGTTCCGCCTTCGCATGATCGGCAGCGTCAACCCCAGGCGGCTCGCGTGTGTCGCGGGACTCGCGAGCGGCGCAGCCGTGTCCTCGAGCATCTCCGCATTCGCACTGGTGCTGATCGCGACAGCGATGCTCCTGCTACTCGCGCTGGCTGAGCAACATGCCGCCCGGGTCGCGACCGGCACGGCCGCGAACGGCTGAACTGCTCCGGCGTTGCGCCGGCACGAAGGGCGTTTTTGGAACGCTTCGAGGAGATCACCGGCCGTTCGCTGCGCGAGACCGAGACGCTGGTCGAGCTGTGGTGGGCGCTGCAGAGACGGCGCCTGGGCTGAGCGGGCAGGCCCTCCCAAGGCTCACGAGACCCTCCCGGCCCACCCGCGCTCGCCGAGGTAGCGGCTGACAAGCTGCATCACCGTCGCGCCCTCCCCCATCGCCGTTGTCACTCGCTTTACCGATCCATGCCTGACGTCCCCGGCCGCGAAAACGCCGGGAGCGCTCGTCTCGAGCAGCGATGGGGATGGCTGGGCAGTGCCGGAGGACGTCGTCTTCGGATCGAGGTCGCTGCCGGTCAGGATGAATCCTGCGTCGTCGCGGTCGACGGCGCCGTCCAGCCACTCCGTGTGCGGTTCGGCGCCGATCATCACGAACAGCCCCGTTGTCGGAATGCGCCTCGCCGCTCCATTGCAGCGGTCTCTCACGACCACGGCCCGCAGCCGTTCGTCCCCCTCGCCCTCGACGACTTCGACGTTCAGCTCAACGGCGACATTCGACGTGCCGCGCAACTCCGCGATCAGGTACTCCGACATGGTTCTCTCCAGCGAGTCCCCTCGCACCAGCAGGGTCACCTCGGCGGCGTATTTCGCGAGGTGAGCGGCCGCCTGCCCGGCTGAGTTCCCCCCGCCGACGACGCAGACCTCTCCGCCGCGCATCGCGCGCGCCTCGCTGACCGCCGCCCCGTAGAAGACCCCCGCACCGATCAGCTGCTCGAGGCGCTCGATCCCGAGGCGCCGCCATGAGACGCCGCCGGCAAGCACCACGGTGCGCGCGAGGATCTCCTGGCCGTCGGCCATCTCGAGAACGTGCTCCTCGGCGCTGGGCCGCAGCGCCGTCGCCTGCTGCGCGAACACCATGTTCGCTCCGAACAGCCATGCCTGCTCACACGCGCGGCGCGTGAGGTCGTGACCGCCGATCCCCCAGGTGAAACCGGGGACGTTGCGGATCCGCGAGCTCGAGCCTGCCTGACCGCCTGAGATCTCACGGTCGATCACGATCGTCTCGAGTCCTTCCGAGGCCGCGTAGACGGCCGCCGACAGACCCGCCGGGCCGGCTCCCACGATCGCCACGTCGTAGGTCTGCGTACCGATGCGAGTTCCACCGCCGAGGGCTTCGACGATCTCTCCGTCGCTGGGATCGGTCAGGACACGCCCATCGTGGCGCACGACGATCGGACGCCTTGCGCCCACCTGTCCGACCTCCTCGAGCAGTGACATGCCCTCGGTCGACTGGACCTCGTAGAAGGTGAAGGGCATGTTGAACCGGGTGAGCAGGTCCCGGATCTCGTACGCGCGCGCGTCGTTCCCGCCGGCGACGATCCGGAACAGCGTGAAGTCGTCGGAGCCGGACTCTGCCCAGCTCGCGAGGAATTCGCTCACCGCCGGATACAGCCCGCGCTCGGGGAACCACGGCTTGACGAGGTGGAAGTCGATCTGGCCGAGCGTCATCGCGGGAACGATCGGGTTGGCCGCGGTGTAGTCGCGCTCGACGAGCAGGATCCGCTTCGCCAGGGGATGAAGTGCGTGAGCCCGCGCGAGGAAGTCGACGCCGCTGATCGTCGCCATGCCGTGATCGGCGATCACCAGCGCGACGGGCTCGGCGCGAGCTGCCATCGAAGCAAGCCGAGCGAGGCCGCTCGTCGGCCCGTCGGCGGCGATCACCTGCGTGTCGTTGCCGAAGTGCCGCACCAGATCCGCCTCGAGCGCGCCCAGCACCGATGCGTCGCACGACACGAGAAAGATGATCGGGCGGCTCTGCTGCTTGTTCTCGTCCCCGGCCGGAGAACCGAGCTCGGCTGACATGGACGTTTCCAGCTCGCGTGTGAATGTGCCAGTCATGCGCGCGTCTCCTCGCGCGCTGACGACGCTGACCCGGCGAGCGCCGAGGCCGGCCTCGAGGCGCGGGGGTCCGACCGATTCACGCAGCTCGCCTGCCCCGCCTCGGGGAATATGGCTGAACGCAGCGAGAACACGCGTCTCAGCACCACAGACGCCGGGCATGCGCCCTTCAGCGCGAACATCCACTGGTTGATGCCGACGATCGCCGTCAGCGTCAAGAACCACGGCGAAACCACGGCCGAGAGTCCGGCGCTGAGCAGCGTCATGCTGCCCCCGAATGCGAACAACACACGCTCGAGTGGCCAACTGTGCCCTTCAGACGGCTGTATCGATGACATCATGAACCCCCACTGTAGATAGAACGACCGTTCGTTCTTGCCGAGATCATACGACCGTTCGTGCTAACTTGTCAACCCATGGCGAGCACGAATACCCGGCCCCCCGCTCAGCCACCTCGGCGGCAGCGAAGCGACGGCGAGCGCAGCCGCGCCGCGATCCTGCGTGAGGCTGCCCAGCTCGCAACCGTCGAGGGCATCTCCGGGCTGTCGATTGGTCGTCTCGCGGATGCCGTCGGCATGAGCAAGAGTGGGCTGTTCGCCCACTTCGGGTCAAAGGAGGATCTCCAGCTCGCGACGATCGACACGGCGAGCGTGCTGTTCGGCGAACAGGTGATCGAAACGGCCTCGGCCGCGTCGAGCGGGCTGGAGCGCCTGCGACTCCTCACGGAGGGGTTCCTTCAACATGTCGAGGACGATGTGTTCCCGGGCGGCTGCTTCTTCGCCTCGGTCGCCGCAGAGATGGATACGCATCCCGGGCCTGTCCGCGATCGCGCCGTGCAGGTCGTCGAAGAATGGATGCAGCGGCTGATCGCGGCCGCGCGCGAGGCCCAGGATGAAGACACGATCAGCTCCTCCGAGGACGCAGAGCAGCTCGCATTCGAACTGAACGCCTACCTTCTCCTCGCCAACGCTCAGTTCGTGGTCAGCCGAGACCCCGTCCCGATGAGGCGCGCCCGCACCGCCTTGAAGCGCCGGCTCACCGCCGCCGCCGCCTAGCGCGAGCAGTCCCAGCGCCGGGCCGGCGCGGCCTCATCCTCCGCGCCGGTCCCTTCTGCCGCCGCTCACGCGGCCTGCTTGAGCGGCTCGGGCGGCGAGGACGGCGACGATGACTCCGCTCGATCGATCGCCAGGTGCGGCAGCCGCGTCTCGAGCCACGCAGGCAGCGACCACGTGCGCCGACCGAGGATCGCCAGCACCGACGGCAGCAGCAGGCTGCGCACGACGAACGCGTCCAGGAACACCGCCG
The DNA here is from genome assembly GCA_036402735.1 of Solirubrobacteraceae bacterium. Taxonomy (GTDB): domain Bacteria; phylum Actinomycetota; class Thermoleophilia; order Solirubrobacterales; family Solirubrobacteraceae; genus Palsa-744. The sequence continues at coordinate 15,314 of DASWSH010000212.1, forward strand.
AGCCGAGGCTCAGCCCGAACAGCTTCAGCACGCGGTCGTTGCCGAGCGCGAACGACAAGAACACGCAGATCATGATCGTGGCGGCCGCCGTGATCACGCGGCCGGTCGAGGCGAGCCCGCGGGTCACGGCCTCCGAGGCGTTGCGGCGACGCGTCCACTCCTCGTGGATGCGCGACACCAGAAACACCTCGTAGTCCATCGACAGCCCGAACACGATCGCGAACAGCATCACCGGGATGAACGCCTCGATCGGTCCGCCCTTGACGTTGAAGAAGCTGCCCAGCCAGCCCCACTGGAAGATCGCCACGACCACGCCGAGCGCCGCGCTGATCGAAAGCAGGTTCATGAACGCGGCCTGCAGCGGGATCACCAGTGAGCGGAACACGATCAGCAGCAGCAGTGCCGAGAGCGCGACGACGATGCCGATGAACAGCGGCAGCTTGTTCGACAGAACGCTCGTGAAGTCGATCGTCGTGGCCTGCTGCCCGCCCACCAGGATCCGCGTGCCGGTGCTCCGCTCGAGCGGCGGAAGCGTCTGCTTGCGCAGGCTTTCCACGAGGTTCGTGGTCGCCAGGGACTGCGGCGACGAGCGCGGATAGACGAGGAGCACCGCCGTCTGGCCGTTCGGGCTCAGGCGTGCCGGGGAGACCGAGGCCACGTCGCCGCTCGCCCGCAGGGCGGCCGTCAACGTCGCCACCGCGGCCGAGTCGCCGGCGCGCGGCAGCGTCACGACCAGCTGCAGCGGCCCGTTCACGCCGCTGCCGAACCCCTTGGCGAGCAGGTCGTAGGAGTGGCGCGTGGTGGTGTTGGGAGGGTTGTTGCCGGCGTCGCTGTTGCCAAGCCGCAGCGCCAGCGCGGGCGCGGCGAGCACCAACATGATCGCGAGGCCGGCGAGCGCACCGGGCCACGGGTGGCGGTTGATCAACAGCGCCCAGCGCGCCCACGGGCCATGCGCCTCGCGGTCCACCGGGGATTCGCCGCGCTTGCGCGCCCGCCGCCCGGGGCGGCCGATGCGGTCGCCCCATCGCGACAGCAGCGCCGGCAGGACGGTGAGCGCGGCGAGCATCGTCATCAGCACGGCCAGCGAAGACGCGACAGCCAGCCCATACAGGAAGCTCACACCGAGCAGGAACTGCCCGAGCAGCGCGATGATCACGGTGATGCCGGCGAACAGCACCGCGCGACCGGCGGTGTCCATCGCTTCGGAGATCGCCGTCTGCAGATCCATCCCGGCCCGGTAGTTCTGGCGAAAGCGCGTGATCAGGAACAGCGCATAGTCGATGCCCACGCCGAGACCGATCATCGCCGCCAGCTGCGTCGCGAAGTCCGGGGTGGAGATGATCTGAGAGCCGAGACCCGCCAGTCCGATCGCCGTGCCGAGTCCGAGCAGCGCCGTGAGGATCGGCAGGCCCATCGCGATCGCCGAGCCGAAGGTGATCAGCAGCACCACCATCGCGGCGATCAGACCGACCGCCGTGGCGGTCCCGATAGAGATTTTTTCCACCTGCTCGATCGCCTGGCCGCCGAGCTGAACTTCCAGCTGCGGCGAGCGCGCGCTGTCGGCGACCGAGATGACGCGTTCGATCGCCGGCTTCGGCAGCACGTTGGCGCGTTCGTCGAAGTTCACCGTCGCAAAAGCGATGTGCCCGTCGCTCGAGATCGCGTGCGCCCCCGCGGCGGAGTACGGGCTCACCACACCGCTGACGTGCGGGAGCCTCGCGACCCGTTCGAGCACCGGCACGATGCGCGCCCTGACGGCGGCTTCGCTGATGCTGCCCCGCCGGGCGTTGAAGACGATCTGGTCGGAGTCGCCCGACTGCGCCGGGAACTCGCGCTTGAGCAGGTCCACCGCCCGCTGGGACTCGGTGCCGCTGAGCGAGAAGCTGTTGCTGTAGTTGGTCCCCACCGCGCTCGATGCAGCGAACGCCCCCACCAGCGCCACGATCCAGCCGATCACCACGACGCGGCGGTGCCGGGCCGCCCAACGTCCCACCCTCGCCACGACTCCCAGATTCTCCTGCGGTGCGGTTGCGTGCACGTCGGACCTCCGCATATACTTTCGATGAGAGAACGTTTATGATCTACGAATAGTTCGCAGATCGAAGCAGTACGGTAGCATGGTCACGATGGCGCTCAAGACTTCGACTGGAGCCGACTCCCGCGATGACGTCGCGGAAGAGCTGACCGAGCTCGTCGTGCTGCTCCCGAGCACCCTCCACGACCTGCGCAGTGCGCCGCCTTCGCCGATGCCGATGCGCGAGGCGATGGAACGCTCAGGGCTCGGAAAGCGCCATGCGACCGCGCTGCTGTCCGTCGCGGCCACCGAACCGATCAGCGTCAGCGAACTGGCGAGGCGCCTTGGGCTGCTGCTGTCGAGCACCAGCACCGTCGTGGGCGAGCTCAGCCGCGCGGGCATTCTTCAGCGCGAAGAGGACGAGGCAGACCGCCGGCGCACGCTCGTGCGCGTGCACTCCGACTATCGCGAGGCGATGGCCGCGTGGCTGGAGGCCGCGACGGAACCGCTGCGCAACACCCTGAAGCGCCTCTCGCCGCCGGCACGCGCGCACTTCATGGCGGGGTGGCGCATCCTCAGCGAGGAAGCCGCCCGCAGCAGCTCCCCGCGCGAGGCCGATCCCGACTGCGACGACGTCTAGCGGCCGGGCGGGTTCGCGGCCGCGGCACCCTCACGCTGCCGGCACGAACCTCTGCACGAACCGGAGCGCGATCTCCGCGACCTCGCGCCAGCCGCTGTCGATCGTGAGCGCGTGGCCCCTCCCAGGGATCTCGGCGAGCTCGGTCACGCCGGGATTGCGCTGCTGGCGCTTGTATGCAGCGCGCGCAAGCGACCAGGGCACCTGATGATCCTTCTCGCCTGAGGCGATCAGCAGTGGCCCTCGATCGGGGTTCTCGGTGTCTACTTTCGCCTCGGTCCACGGGTTGATGTTCGCGGTCGAGGCCTGGAAGATCGGAGCCCCGGACCCCGGAACCGCGAACGTGTCGTACAGCTCCCTCGCCTCCTTCTCGCTGACAGCGTTCGCGAACCCGTAGCGGAACTGCTCGAAGCTGAGCGGCACCGCGCGGTGGCTGTTCGCGGGGTTGCGAAGCACGCCGCTCGCCGACTTCAGCGCCGAGAACGGCAACGGCAGCACCCCTCGGAACGGCGCCGGGTCCAGCGCGACCGTCACCGCCGCTAGCCCGCGGCCCGCGATGATCTGCGCCAGCAGACCGCCGAACGAGTGGCCGATCACCGCGGGCTTCGTCTCGAGCGATTCGATCACCGTGCCGTAACGATCGGCGATCTGCCCGATCTTCTTGCCGGCGAACACCTCCGGATCGGCGTGCGCCTGCTCGGTCGTCTCCGGGTCATCGGGCCAGCCCGGCTGCAGCGTCGCGTAGCCGGCCGCCGCGAAGAGCTCCGCCCAGCGGTCCCAGCTGGAGGACAGCAGCCACAACCCGTGAACGAAGACCACTGGTGTGAGGCCGCTCGCGTTCGCCTTGATGATCTCGTCGTTCTCGCGGGCGGTGATCGAGGTCAGGGCTTCTGGGGAGGTGCTCACAGGCTGCTCCTTTACGTTGCGGTCGTCGCAGCCTACGGTGTGTCGCCCTGCCGAGCTTCAAGTGGCCCAATCCGCCCATCGGCCGCAGGCGCCGCCGCCCAGGCGCCTTACACCGGCGCGGCGGGCTCGGCTTGAGAGGACGTGGTCTCCGAGGTGGGGACGGCTTGTCGGGCGAGCCGGATGAAGGCGCTGATCAGCTGGGAGCGACGCGTGGCCTCGGAGGCGAGGTAGACCTGGTCGGGCTCCGCGTCAAGGACGGGGATGTATACGACGTCTGGCCGGCTGTAGTACTGCGTCGCCGACAGGGGAAGCACGATGATGCCGTGTCCCGCTGCGACATGCTCGAGCTTTTCCTCGACGCTCCGCAGCGGGCGCTGGGGACCTGAGACGCCGGGCACCGGAGCGGGCTGCAGGTAGCGCAGGTGGCGCTCGCCGGCGAGGTCCGCGGTCAACAGGCCGGCTCGCTCGGCAAGCGGATGATCAGCTGGGAGCGCGGCGAGCCGGCGCTCGGCGAAGAGCGGCACGAGGCGCAGCCCGCGTTCGCGGATCGGCTGGCGGACGTAGGCGACGTCGACGCGTCCGCTGAGGATCAGCTCCTCTTGGTCGTCCCACTCCAGACGCTGCACCTCGACGGTCACCTCGGGTCGCTCGGCACTGAGCGCGCGGACCGCGGGGGTCACGAGGATGCCGGCGCGGAACCCGACGACTAGATGGTTTACGCCACGGCCGGCGCGCTGCACCCGCCGGCGGGTGGCATCGGCGGTGGTGAGCAGCGGTCCGGCGTCATCAAGCAGCTGGCGCCCAGCCGGGGTCAGGATCACTGAGCGCTTGTCACGGATGAACAGCTGGATGCCGAGCTCGCGCTCGAGAGCACCGATCGAGCGGCTCAGCGCGGGCTGAGCGATGTGCAGCTGCTCAGCCGCCTTGCGGAAGTGCAAGTTCTCGGCGACCGCGACGAAGTAGCGGATCTTGCGGAGATCAACGTCCACGGACGGCATCCTCACGGTGATGCCGTGACGGTATCAGGAGCGCCGAAGGAGGTCTTGGACAGAGTGGGCCTCGACGCCCAACATGAAGATCCGAACTGCACACAACCACTATGAGGGAGCTCTCATGCCAGACACCCAGATGGAGTCTCAACGGATTGTGATCTTGGGCGGCACCTCTGGGATCGGCCTTGCCACAGCCGAGCGCGCCGCAGCCGATGGAGCGAGCGTGATCGTCGCGTCGAGCAGCGCGGAGCGGGTCGACGCAGCACTCGAGCGGCTGCCGGCCAGCGCCGAGGGCTACACCGTCAACGTTCGCGACCCGGAAGAGATCCGCGATCTCTTCAGCCGTTTGGGCAGCTTCGACCACCTTGCTTTCACCGCGGGTGAGACGCTGCAGATCGGCGCGATCGCCGACACGGACCTCGAGGCCGCGCGGCGCGCTCTCGACGTTCGCCTCTGGGGCGCCTACGCGGCGGTAAAGGACGCCGTCGCGCACTTGCGGCCGGGCGGGTCGATCGTCCTGAGCTCCGGCATCGCAGGAACGCGCCCCGAGCGGAACTGGACGGTCGCAGCGGCTGTCTGCGGCGCGCTGGACGCACTCACCCGTGCCCTGGCGGTCGAGCTCGCACCGATCCGCGTCAACGCCGTCGTGCCCGGCGTGGTGCGCAGCGAGCTGTGGCGAGAGATGAGCGAGGAGGACCGCTCGGCGATGTACGACTCCGTGTCAGAGGCACTGCCGGTCGGACGCGTAGGTGAGGTCAGCGACATCGCGGAGACCTTCCTCTACCTGATGCGCAACGGCTACAGCAGCGGCACGCTCGTCACCGTGGACGGCGGCTCGGTGCTCGTCTGATGTCCAAGGCGCTGATCACAGGCTCAGCCGACGGGCTCGGCCAGGAGGCGGCCAAGCAGCTCGTCCGCGCGGGCCACGAAGTGGTGCTGCACGCCCGCGACGAGGCGCGCGCACGACAGGCGTTGGCAGGCGTCCCGGGGGCGGCCGCCGCACTCCCCGGCGAGCTCTCCTCGATCGCGAGCACCCGAGCGCTGGCCGACCTGATCAACACCGCGGGCGCCTTCGACGCGATCATCCACAACGCCGGTATCGGCTACCGCGAGAGGAGCCGGCGCGAGACCGAGGACGGCCTGGAGCACATCTTTCAGACCAACGTCCTGGCGCCCTACCTGCTGACCGCGCTCGTGAACCGCCCCGCGCGGCTGATCTACCTCAGCTCGGGCCTGCACACCTCAGGCGATCCGGGCCTCGCTGATCTGCAGTGGGAGCACCGGCGCTGGAACGGCTACCAGGCGTACTCCGACTCCAAGCTCCTCGACACGGTGCTCGCCGCCGCGGTCGCTCGCCGCTGGCCGGATGTCCTCAGCAACTCCGTGGACCCCGGCTGGGTGCGAACGAAGATGGGAGGATCGGGGGCGCCCGGGGAGATCGGCCCCGGAGCCGAGACGCAGGTCTGGCTCGCCTCCAGCGACGACCCACTCGCTCGGCAGAGCGGCCGTCACTTCTACCATCGAGCACCACGCGAGACGCACCCCGCCGTCGCCGACCGCGCCGTCCAAGACGGCCTGCTCGCCGCCTGCTGTGAGCTCACCGGCGAGGCGATCACCGGGCCCTGACGATCGCCATCAGCAGGCTTTCGGTGTCGTGCCCTCCGCGATGCAGCAGCCCGTCGATGAAGAGCGTCGGCGTTCCGCCGACTTCGCCGGAGGCGACGCCGCTGTCCACGTCACGGCGAACCCGCTCGAGGACGTGATCGGATACGCGATCTGCCTCGAAGCGCTCGACGTCGAGTCCCACCTGTGTGGCATACGCGCGCAGATCGATGCTCTCGAGCGCCTTCTGGCGGTGGAAGAGCAGGTCGTGCATCTCCCAGAACCGCTCCTGCAGCGCGGCGGCCTCGGCTGCCGCGGACGCTGCGAGGGCATGCGGGTGGACCTCTGTCAGCGGGAAGTGCCTGAAGGCGAACCGCACGCCGCTCTGCACCTGCTGCTCCACCTGCTGGATCGCCCGGAAGGCGGCGCGCGAGTACGGGCACTCGTAGTCGCCGTACTCCAGGATCAGCGGGCGCTGCGCCGGCCCGCGAACGTGGTCCAGGCCCTCCTCGATCGCTGCGATCATCCCGCTCGCCCGCCGCGCAGGCCGGGAAACGGCGAGGACACGGGTGGCTCAGCCGACGCGATCACGCCGCAGCGCCTGACCGAGGCAGTGCGCGCCGCCGCCGCCGAGCGTGAACATCGACAGGTCGGGTTCGAGCACCTCGAGGCCATGCGCGCGCATGCCGGCGTTGAGCGTGGTGGCGCCGCTGCCGGAGAGGACGCGTCCCGCGCCGAGCGACATCGCGTTCGCGCCCAGCAGGAACGCCTGCTCCTCCGGCACCGTGAGGAGCTCGAAGTTCTTGCTGCGCAGCCACTTGAGAAGGCCCGCAGGCACCGCCTCCTCGCACACTGCCGCGAGCTTCTCGGCGAGCACCGCGACAAGCACGTCGATGTGCACGTAGCGCGAGGAGAACGGCTGCACCCGTGCCTCCCACCCGTCCTCTTCGTAGAAGCGCGCCAGCTGGCGCGCGCCGGCCTCCTGGGTGCGCTCTTCGCCAAAGCCGATCAGCACGCAGCCCGGCTCGATGATCATCACATCGCCGCCCTCGACGGCCGCGGCGGTGACCATCGCACGGATCGGGATCGCCCGCTCCTGCAGGAAGCGGATCACCGCGGCGTACTCGCCCCGGCGCCACCACTGGTGCGGCTGCAGCACGATCGAGCCGCGCTCGCAGCCGGCGCTCGAGTCGCGTGCGAACACCTGGTAGGGAAGCGCCTCGTCCGGCTCCAGGAAATGGCAGATCACATCGGCCTGCTCGTAGCATGCGACCAGCTCCGCGTGCTGAGCGCCGGCCAGCTCGGCGTCGAAACGTCGACCGGACTCGAGCGTCTGCTGTGAGATCGCGCTCGTCGCCCGCCAGCGGTAGTGCACCGGCGGACACAGCACCACGTCGCGCAACCGTCCGTACTCGGAGTCGACCCCCCATGGGGCCTCAGCAGCCGAACCGGAGCTCATCGAGCCGCAACCTAGATCGTCTGAGAATCGATGTCAAAGCTTCCCGCCTGCACGCATGATCGCCTCCGGCCTGAGCAGCTGCAGCGAGGGCAGCACCAGCTCCGCCAGCTCCAGCGCGTCGGCGCTGGGAGGAAACTGGCGGTTGGGCACCGCGATCACGCGCAGCCCCGCCGCCGCTGCCGCTCGCAGCCCATTGGCTGAGTCCTCGACGGCGACCGCTGCGCCCGCACGCACCCCGAGCGCGTCGACGGCGGCCAGATACACGTCCGGCGCCGGCTTGCCCCGCGCGACTTCTTCGCTCGAGACCGTCACCGCGAAGCGCTCGTCCAGGCCCGCGAGCCGCAGCACCTCGTCGATCACCACGCGGTTCGACGAGGAGGCGAGCCCGAGCGGCCACACCGCAGCGAGCGCCTCGACGGCCTGCACCGCTCCTGGCAGCAGCGGCAACGAACGGCGGTATTCCTCCAGCACCCTCGCGACGACCAGCTGCTCGATCTCCTGCGGCGCCAGGTCGACCGCCAGCTTCTCGTGCACGTAGCGTGACCACTCGGGCGAGCTCATCCCCAGCATCTCGCGTGTCGCGGACTCGCGCCACCGCCCGCCGTGCTCGGCCGCGACGGCGCGGCGCGCCGCATCCCAAACCTGCTCGGACTCGATCAGAACGCCATCGAGGTCGAACACGACCGCCGCCGTGAGAGGAGATGTGACAGTCAAGGGGATCGTCCGTAAGCTTGACCACGATGGCGGCGCGGCCTTCCGCGGGCACGAGGTTGTCGAAGAGCGAGCACAGAGCGCAGCCGTGGCGCATCCACGAGCTCACCCGTGACTTCCGGATCGAGGACGTGTGGGCACTGCCGGCGCAGGGCGGCGCCGAGGACTTCCCCGCGCTGGTTTCGCTGGTCGCGGCCGGCGATCCGGAACGCACCTCCTCGCTGCCGGCGCGCGCGCTGTGGTCGATTCGCTGGAAGCTCGGCGCCCTGTTCGGCTGGGACGAGCAGGACAGCGGGATCGGCGCGCGCGTGGCGAGCCTGCGCGAGCGTCTGCCGGCGGATCTGCGCGACACGCCCTGCGGCCCGAGCCCGGAGCGTCTGCCCTTCGCTCCGCTGTACCTGCTCGACCGCGAGTGGGCGGCCGAGATCGCGAACCGCACGATGCACGGCGTCATGCATCTCGGCTGGGTAGCCGACGGCGAGGGCCGTTACCGCGGCCAGATGACCGTCCTGGTTCGGCCGAACGGCCTGCTCGGCGAGCTGTACATGACCGCGATCAGGCCGTTTCGCCATCTGATCGTCTACCCGGCGATGATGCGCATGCTCGAGCGGCGCTGGGCCGGGCGCGAGCAGGCCGTCAGCTCGCGCTCGGCGTAGCCGCCAGCGGCATCGGCTCGAGCAGCCGCTCATACGCCTGCGCGAGGCTTGCCGCTGCCTCGGACCACGTTGGCAGGCTGTCGCCGAATGCGCGCGCCGCGCGGCCGAGCCGCCGCCGCTCCTGCTGCGAGTCGAGCAGCCGCACGACGGCGTCGGCCAGCTGCTGCGGGTGCTCGGCGACCCGTACGGCCCCGCCGCGGGCGCCCTCGAGGCCCTGCAGCCCGACGGCCGTTGTGACGATCGCACAGCCCTGTCGCAGCGCCTCGATCAGTTTCACCTTCACGCCGCCGCCGACGCGCAGCGGAAAGACGACGACGGTCGCTCGACGCAGATACGGCTCGACGTCGGGCACCAGGCCCGTCACGGTCACGTTCGGTGCCAGCACGGCCGCGGCTCGCAGCTTGGGCGGCGGTGCGGCGCCGACAAACAGCAAGTGCGCGTCGGGGTTCGCCGCGCGGATGCGCGGGAAGATCGCCTCGCACATGTGCAGAGCGGCATCGAGGTTCGGCTCGTAGGCGAAGTTGCCGACCTGCACGATCAGCGGTGCGCCACTGTCCGTCTGCGCGGGCACGGCCGGCGGCGAAGGCACGCGTGCGAGCGCCGTGCTGTGGTCCGCGCCGTCCGGCACCAGCGACACCTCAAGCGACGGGATCGCTTCGAGCATCGTCTCGCGGTCGCGCTCGGTGACGGTGGCACATGCATCGGCGCGCCGCCACGCGCCGAGCTCGGCCTCACGCGTAGCGAGCATGCGGTGGCGCAGGCGCGTGCGGGCAAGCTCCTCCGCGGCTGACTGCATGCGCTGCTCCCAGAGCTGGTACTCGATGTTCTGCTCGACCAGCAGGACGGGCGCGCCGGCTCTGGGCGGGAGGTGCTGAGCGAGATAGAAGCCCTCCACGTGCACGAGGTCGACCTCGCGGCCGCGGCCGAGGATCCTCGCGAGGTCACGGGTGGCGCGCTTGCAGCCGTGGCGGCTCACCTGCGGCGCCGCGGCGGCGCTGCTCGCATCGTCGGCCCGGTAGAGCGACACGTTGCGGCAGTAGCTGCGCGCCTCGTCGATGTGAAGACGGTCCTGCTCGATCGTCTTCGTGATCGCGACCAGGTCGATCGAGTAGCGCCGGGACAGGCGTCGGATCAGCTCGTACTCGCGGCGACGCCCCCCGCTGGCCGGCGAGAACGGCAGGTGACACGTGACCCAGAGGACGTTGTGCCGGCGCGGCTGTCGTACTTCGCGCACAGCAACGCCGCGGCTGCCGCCGCGGCCGTTGGATCGACCGGACAACCCACCCTGCTTTCGTCTTGAGCGGCCGCGCGAGCGATCTCGAGGTCGGCGCGTCCTGGCTGCTTCGGGGCCCCTCGCATGGCTGTCGACCGCGCGGGTTGCCGGAACGTCAAGCTCGCTCTACCCGGGGCGCCGGCCGACAAACCGGCCGCGCAGCTTGACGGCTGCGGGGCGCCGGCCTACGCCACCGTCAGTGGCCGTGAAGCTGAGCAGAACCGCATACCAGCACGCGCAGGAGCTGATCCGGTCGGGCAACCGCGTGCAGGACGCGCGCGATGAGTGGAGCGAGCATCAGCCGTCGGCGGATGCGGAGAACCGCTTCATCGAGGAGCACGGCTACACGGAGTTCGCGCGCTGGCACCTCGGCTTCGACGACGACAAGAAGGAGGGCACGAAGGCCCGCTACAAGTTCCCCTACGGCGACCTGCGCGACGTGCACCGCTGCGCGGTGCTCTCGGCAGAGTCGCGCGCCGGCCAGTACGACTACGGCGACATCGAGATGGCCGCGGCGCACCTGCACGGCATGCTCGAGGCGGTCTCCTAGCGATGGCCGAGTCGCAGCCGTCCGGCGTCGCAAGCGCCACGTCCTCCGCCTACGAGCAGTTCCTGCACGACGTGCAGGAGGCCGCCGACACCGACCGTGGCGGAGCTGAGCGCGCCGCGCGCGCGGTCCTTCAGACGCTCGCCGAGCGGCTTTCGGCCGGCGAGGCCCGCGACCTGGCCGAGCGGCTCGCGCCGGAGATCGCGCCCTGGGTCGCCGGCGGCACGCGCGCGGAGCCGTTCGAGGCCGACGAGTTCCTTCGGCGTGTGGCCGAGCGCGAGCATGTCGACATCGAGACGGCCGAGCGGCACGCGCGCGCGGCGATCCTCGCGCTCAGCCGCGCCGTCGGGCCGGACGAGTTCGACGACATGGTCGCCGAGCTGCCGAAGAGCTTCGCGCCGCTGCTCGCGCGTGGCGAACGTGTCGAGGTGATGCCGGCGGAGGTCTTCATCAGGCGCGTCGCGCAGCGCGCCGCGCTCGGCGCGCAGGCCGCAGAGGCGACCACGGCGGCGGTGCTCGAGACACTCGGCGAACGCATCACGCGAGGCGAGGTGGAGGACCTGATCGCGCAACTCCCGCAACAGCTGCACGAGCCGCTGCGACGCGGCGACCGGCGTTCCAGCGGCGCCGCCAGGCGCATGGACCTCGACGGCTTCGTTCGCGCTGTCGCCGAGCGCGAGGGCGTCGAGCCGCTCGTCGCGCGCGAGCACGCGCGCGCGGTGCTGGCGACGCTGCGCGAGGCGGTCACGCCGAAGGAGTGGTACGACCTGACCGCGCAGCTGCCCGCTGAATTCGCCGCCGTTTCTGCCCGCCCCTGACGCTGCTCCTTCGACAGGGCCGCGACGAGGAGGGCCGGTCCGAACCGACCCATCCTCCTCGCGGCGACCCGCCTCACCGGTGCCTCGGCTCGCCCTATGCGCCGCCCGGAGCGCCGGGACCGCCCGGACCGCCGGGACCGCCCTGCATGACGTTGAGCGAGCTGTCGAGGTGGACCTCGACGGTGCTGCCGTCCGCCTTCGTGACGGTCGTCTCATAGCCGGAGCCGGTGAAGTCGCTCGTCACCGCTCCGGCTTTGCCGCTGCCGACGCTCTTCACTGCGGCGGCCTGCGCTTTGCTGGCAGCGTCGCCGCTGACCGCTTTCTCCGCGTCCTCGTGCGCGGCGCTGCCGTGCGCGGGCATCGAAGGCGCGGCGTGGGTGCTCGAGGAGCTGGACGAGCCCGTCGAAGCGGTGCCGCTCTGAGTTCCCGTCGTGCCGGTCCCGGAGGTGGCCGTCGAGGAGTTCGCAGCGCCGGCGATCGCCGAGCCGCCGAGCGCGAGCGCGGCGAGCGCCGCGACGGCCGCGGTGCCGTTTCTGATCGATTTGAGCATTGCTCGTGTCCTTTCGGTGGTCCGGGCAAGCCCCGGATTCGCGACAGACGATCGCCGGCGCGCGCGAGCGTTCGTGTCGAGGACGATGGGAAAACACTGAGAATCGACCACGTCGCCACGCCGCGACGGGTCCGTCCGGCACGTCGCACGCGCGGCGGCGAGGGTGTGCCGCAAACGCCTCGCGGAGACTAGGCGGTGGTGGCGCTGAGGTCGACGCCGGCCGCCTGCAGCGACAGCCGTGCGGCGTGATCGAAGGCGGCCGCGAGCGCGCGGGCTGCCGTGCGCTCCTGCGCGATGATGTGCTCGGCAATACGCGCTGTGTGGTCGTCCTGCGCGATGCGCGCGACCCTCAGCAGATGCTCGTAGCCGCCGATCTCAAGGTGCTCGAAGGCGAAAGCGAAGGCGGTGAGCTTGCCGGGCGTGTCCGGATGCGCCTGGAAGAATCCGCCCCAGTTCAGCGCGCCGAGCTTCATCGCGGCGTCCTTCAGATGCGAGGGTCCGGCGTCCAGTTCGCTGAGCCGCGACTCGAGCAGTTGCGCGTGCTCGCGAGTCTCCTCGAGATGCGCTTCGAACAGGCTCGCCAGCAGCTCGTCCTCGACGATCTTCGGTGCGCGCTCGAGCAGCGTCGTCGACTGCATCTCGATCGCGTGGGCGTCGGCGAGGTAGCCCGTCAGGTGCGCGGCTGCGTCGCGGCCTTGCAGCGATGCGGCGGTCGTGAGGTCGAAGCTGTTCGCGAGCCGCTCTGCCATCGCCCGCTCCTGCGCCGCGATCGCCGAGGCGATGCGCACCACCGGTTCCTCGCCCGCGATGCGCGCGACCGTGCGCAGCAGCTCGTAGGAGGCGAGCTCGAGGTGCTCGTAGGAGTAGGCGTGCGTCGCGAGCTTGCCCGGCGTGTCCGGCTGCAGGCGCGCGAACAGCACGAAGCCGGCACCGCCCGCGCGCATCACCGCCTCCTTGATCGCCGACGGCTCGGCGTGACGCTCGGCGAGCGCTTCCGCCACCGCGATCTCGTGGCCTTCGGTCTCCTCCAGATGAGCCGCGAAGCTGGCCGCGACCGCGGGATCGCCCGCGAGCTCGGGCGCGCGTCGCAACTGCACGAGCGCCTGCTCCTCGATCGCGTGAGCGTCGATGAGGTACTTCGTCAGCTGCTCGTGCAGCGTCGTCATCGTTTGGCGCCGGCCTGCGCCCGCGCTCGGGTGCTGCGGGTCTGCGTGCGACTCGCAGTTTTTCGCGCTGTCGTCGTTTTGCGTGCGCCGGCTTTGCTCGCGCCACCGCGGCCCGCGCTGTTGCGGCTTGCGCCGGCTTTGCGCGTGGCGGCTTTGCCGGCGCCCGCTTTGCGTGTGCTCGCTTTGGTCGCGCCTGCTTTGCTCCGGCCCGCTTTGCTCGCGCCCGCTTTGGTCGCGCTCGCTTTGCTCCGGCCGGCTTTGGTCGCGCTCGCTTTGCTGCGGCCCGCTTTGCTCGCGCCGGCTTTGCCCGCGCTGCGTTTGGCCGCTGCTTTGCTGCTCGCGGCGCTGCGCGTGGAGCTGCGACCGCCGTTGCGTCGCGCGTTCGATGCGGCGCGCCGCTGGCCGGCAGGGATCTCTTCCTGCGCGACGGCTTTCGTAAGACCGGGGATCTGTCGCTCGAGGAAGCGCGCCATCGCCTCCTCCTCGCGGCGGATCGCGCGCGCGACTTTGGCGGTCTCGCTGTCACCGACGGTCTGCGCGAGCGCCTCGATCGCGGTGTAGGTCGCGATCTCCTCGTGCTCTTCGCGGTACTCGGTCTTGGCGTTCTTGAGCATCTTCTCCTGCTCGCCGGTGCCGCGCAGCGCGTGCAGCGGCCCCTGTGCGACGGCAAGCGCGCGGCTGCCGACCTCGATCGCGACCTGTGCACCTTTTGCGACCGGCTCGGGGGCGTCGATCGGGTGGGACTCGGCGCGGCCGCCGAGCTGTTTGACACGCCGTTCGAGCAGTCGCGCGTGCTGCTTGGTCTCGTTGAGGTGCTGCTGAAGCCGTTTCTTGTACGGCGCGCGGGTCGTCATGCCGATGTGCGCCTGCAGCGCTGTCTCGAGTTCCCGCTCCTTGCCGTATGCCTCGTTCAGGTACTGCACGAGCTTCGCGTCGCGGGCGTCAAGCTCTGCCATGTCTACCTCCTGCCGTCATGGGTCTCGGGGGCGGTCCATACGTCGCCCCTACCCACTCCCCTGCTTGCGAATCTCCCAAACCGGACCTAGCCGACGGTCGTGGCGAGGCGCCCGCGCAGGAAGCGCCGCTCCTGCTCGTTGCCGGTGAGCGCGAGTGCCGCGCGGTACTCCTCGCGCGCCTCGTCGTGCCGTCCGAGCCGTCGCAGCAGATCGGCGCGCGTCGCGTGGAACGGCTGGTAGTTCTCGAGCGGGAGCTGCTCGAGCTCGCGCAGCGCGGCGTCGGCGCCGGCCGTTTCGGCGACGGCGATCGCGCGGTTCATGCGCACGATCGGCGTCGAGGAGAACGCGAGCAGCTGGTCGTAGAGCGCGAGGATCTGGCGCCAGTCGGTCTCCTCGGCGCGGACGGCGTCGCTGTGCACCGCGTTGATCGCGGCCTGGATCTGGAATGAGCCGGGTTCGCCGCGGCGCAGCAGTCGCCGCACGAGGTCCTGCCCCTCCTCGACCTCCGCGCGCAGCCACAGCGTGCGGTCCTGATCGGCGAGCAGCACGAGCGAGCCGTCGGCGCCGCTGCGGGCGGGCCGCCGCGCGTCGATCAGCAGCAGCAGCGCGAGCAGCCCCAGAGCCTCGGGCTCGTCCGGCATCAGCTCGGCGAGCAGCCGCGCGAGGCGGATCGCTTCGGCACACAGCTCCGTGCGGATCAGCTCCTCGCCCTCGCTCGCCGTGTAGCCCTCGTTGAAGATCAGATACACGACGGTCAGCACCGAGCGCAGGCGCGCGGGCAGCTCGGCATCCTCCGGCACCCGGTAGGGGATGCCCGCAGCGCTGATCTTGCGCTTCGCGCGCACGAGCCGCTGTGCCATCGTCGCCTCGCTGACGAGGAAGCCGCGCGCGATCTGCTGCGTCTGCAGACCGCCGAGCAGCCGCAGCGTGAGCGCGATGCGGGCGGCAGGAGCGAGCGCGGGATGGCAGCACATGAAGATCAGGCGCAGCCTGTCGTCGCCGATCGGCCCCTCGTCCGCGTCGTTCGGGATCAGGTTCATCGCGTGCTCCTGGCGCTCGCTGCGCGTCGACTCGCGGCGCAGGACGTTGATCGCGCGGTTGCGCGCCGTCGTCGTGATCCAGCCGCCGGGGTTCGGCGGCAGGCCGTCGCGCGGCCAGCGCTGCAATGCGATCACGAACGCGTCCTGTACGGACTCCTCGGCGAGGTCGATGCTGCGGAACTGCCGGATCAGCGTCGCGATCACGCTGCCCGACTCCCGCCGGAAGATCGCCTCGACCTCGCCTGCCGCGAGAGGGTCGCCTGCGGTCAATCCTCCGGGCCCCCCTCGAAGGGCCGCACCTCGACGGGACTCCCGCAGGCACGGGCGCCCTTGCCGGCCCATGCGATCGCCGCGTCGAGGTCCGGCGCCTCGATCACCCAGAAGCCGCCGAGGTGCTCCTTGGACTCGGCGTACGGCCCGTCGGTCAGCACCGTCTCCTCGTTCTCGATGCGCACGACCGTCGCCGTGTCGGGAGCCTGCAGGCCACCGGCGAAGACCCACGCACCGGCCGATTTGACCTCCTCGTTGAAGGCGCCGACGGCGCCGTATGTCTGCTCCATCTCATCCTGCGCGGGAATCGCCCCGTAGTCGACGCCCTGGACTGACAGCAGGTACTGGGTCATCACGTTCTCCTTTGCGGTTCGCGAGCCGCCCGTTGCGGCTCTCCAACCTGACTACAAACGGAGACCCCGCGAAATCGACAGCTTCGAAAATATTTTTATATCGGGGGTTCCTGCCGCCGGCGATCCCGGTCCACGGGCCGAGCGCCGGCCGAAGCCGCGGCCCGGGCGGGCATCACGCCAATCCGGGACAATCCAGGCCGTGCTCGTGCTGATCGGCGACATCCAGGCGCAGATCCCACGTCGAGCCGAGCTCGAGGCGGCCATGCTCGCCGCGCAGTCCGACGCGCGCGAGCAGGACGGCTGCATCTCCTTCTCGTTCGCCGCGGCGGTCGGCGAGCCGGGGCACTTCCTGGTGGTTGAGCGATGGCGCGACCGGGCCGCGATGGAGGCCCACTTCCGCTCGCCCTCGTTCGTCGCCTATCAGGCTGCCATCACCGGCCTGCTGGCGCGCGACACGGAGCTGCGCGTCTACACCGTGACCGACGCATCGCTGCCGGTGGACTCCTCCGGCCTGGACCTCGCGAACGACGAGTGAGCGGCGCGCCGGCGATCTCGTGCGGCCGGCAGGTCCCTCGCCGGCGCCTCTGATCACGCGCCCAGCGACGCCGCTCACCCCGCTGCGGCGGCGCGCTTGCGTCGCTTCGCGCGCGTGCTCTTGCCGCCGAGCAGCTTCTCGAGCTCATCCAGCGCCTGGCCCATGTAGACCGCGAGACGCTGCAGATGCGGCATCGTGTCGCGCGCGCCCGTGAAGCCGAAGTTGAGCGTGCCGGCGTAGCTCACACAGGTGATGTTGAGCGCGTTGCCGTGCGTGAGCAGCGACAGCGGGAACAGCGAGTCCAGACGCGAGCCGTTCATGTACAGCGGCTCGACCGGGCCGGGCACGTTCGAGATGCCGAGGTTGAACGGCACGGGCGCGTGCCCGCCGAGGCCGAGCATCAGGCCGCCGACATACGGCGCGTTGAGCAGCAACGTGTAGGAGGTGCGCGCGGCGTCGGGCAGCCGGCTCAGATGGCCCTTCGCCTCGCGCGTCGACGCGCGCACCGCCTGCAGGCGCTCGCGCGGGTCGGCGACGTTCGTGCCGAGCTCAACGATCATGAAGGCGATCGAGGTGCCCATCGACTGGTCATCGGCCGCGCGCAGGTTGACGGGCACGCCGGCGGTCAGCGTCTGCTCGGGCAGCTGCGCGTGCTCGAGCAGGTAGCGGCGCAGCGCGCTGCCGCTGAGGTAGAGGACGATGTCGTTGACCGTGCACTCGCCGGCTCTGGCGAGCCGCTTGATCCGCGCGAACTCGTACTGCTGGGTCGCGAAGCGGCGCTGGCCGCCCAGCCGCGCACCCAGCACCGACGAGGGCGTGCGGTACGGAGCATGCAATGGGCGCTCGTCGACCGCTGCCAGGCCCAGGTCGAGCGCCGCGCGCGAGAGGCCGGCCGCCGCCTCTGCGCCGGCGCGCAGCATCCCGAACGGCATCCCGATCCCGCCGGCGCCGTTGTGCTCGGCGGGCGCACGCGGCGCGCGCTCGCCCGCGCCGACCGTCCAGAAGGCAGACGTGCCGCCTTTCTTCGGATCGCGCGAGAGCATGCGCATGATCAGCCGCATGGCGCTCACGCCGTCGACCAGCGAGTGGTGCATCTTGCTGTAGATCGCGAAGCGATCCCGTTCCAGCCCCTCGATCAGGTGCACCTCCCACAGCGGCCGGTGCAGGTCGAGCTGGTGGCTGTGCAGCCGCGAGACGAGCACGCCCAGCTCGCGCTGGCCCCCGGGGTGCGGCAGCGCCGAGTGCCGCACGTGGTAGTCGAGGTCGATGTCGTGGACTTCACGCATCAGCGGCAGGCGCGATCCGAGCAGCGGCGCCTCCACGAGCTGCAGGTTCCACGGCGCGGGAGTCGCACGCGCCTCGCGCATGCGCTCGAACTCGCGCTCCAGGTAGTCCGCCGGCGCGCCCTGCGGCAGCGTGAACTCGAACAGCCCGCCGACGTGCATCGGCGTGTCGCGCGACTCCAGCGCGAGCCAGGCCGCATCGAGCGGAGAGACCCGTCGCATCCTCAGCCCATCCTCCCTTCGCCCCTCCCCTGGGGTTTCACCTCGGACGAGCCTACCGTCCCCTCGTCGCAGCGGTCTCGCCGAGCGCGAACCACACCGTCTTGCCGCGCGCCGTCGGGATCACGCCCCAGCGGTCGGACATCGCCTCGACGATCGCAAGGCCACGGCCGGTGGGCTCCTCAGGTGTCGGCGAGAGCACCGTCGGCTTGCCGCCGCCGTGGTCGCGCACCTCGATGCGCACCGGGTCGCGGGAGCGGACCGCGACCTCGAAGTCGCTGCCGGCGTGGCGCACGCAGTTGCTCGCCAGCTCGGAGGTCAGCAGCTCCGCCGCCTCGACCAGCTCCGTGTCCCTGCCCACGAGCTGCTCGCGGACGAACCGCCGGGCCGCGCTGACCCCGGTGGGCTCCCCTGCGAAGCGCTTCGTGCTCATCAGGACTCGATCGCGAAAACGTCTGTCAGGCCCGTCAGCTCGAGCAGCCGGCGCACGGCATGCGAGACGCCGCGCAGGCGCACCGTCTCGACCTGTGAGACGGCGCCGAGCAGCACGGCGATGCCCGCGCTGTCCATGAAGCGCAGCCGGGACAGGTCGAAGGTCAGCCTGCTCGGTCGCTTCTCCACGATCGAGCTGACGACGGACTTCAGCTGCTCGACGCTCGCGATGTCGAGGTCGCCCGACACCTTCACGACAGGACCGTCCCCGTCGACTTCGGTCTCAACGACCAGCGGCTCGGCCGCGCCGTGCTCTAGTTCTGCCATCGCACGCTCACCAGGGCGGTGTCGTCGCGGTGATCCTCGGAGGTGAGCTCCTCCGCCAGCCGCGCAAGCAGCTGCGCGTCGCGCATGTGCGCGGCGAGCGCTGCGGAGCGCAGGCGCTCGAGCCCCTCGTCGAGCACCTCGCCGCGGCGCTCGACGAGGCCGTCGGTGAAGGCGACCAGTGTCGCGGCGGCAGGCACATCGACGGTCGTCTCGCGCAGCGGCGCGCCGTGCGGGAAGCCGATCGGCGCCTCCGGTTCGAGCTTGACGAACCGGCCTTCCTCGCCGTTCAGCAGCAGCGGCGCGAGGTGGCCTGCGCTCGCGAACGTGACGCGATGCTCATCCACGCTTATCAGGCCGCATAGCACGGTTGCAAAATAGTCGTTCGTCCGGCTGCGCACGAAGTCCGAGAGCTTCGCGAGCACGACGCCCGGGCGGTAGTCCTCGGCAACGTATGCCAGCGTCGCGTGCCGCACCAGCGCCATCGTGGTCGCCGCCTGCACGCCGTGCCCGGACACGTCCCCGATCACGAGCAGCCCGCGATCGCCGTCGAGCGGCACGATGTCATACCAGTCTCCGCCGATGTCGCCGCCGGCCTGCGCGGGCACGTAGCGGGCGTTCACGCGCAGGCCCGCCATCTCCGGCAGCTTCTGGGGCAGCAGCTCGTGCTGGAGCGTCTGCGCGATGCTGCGCTGCTCGATGTAGCGCTCGCGTGTCTCGGAGGCGACCTGGTCGAGCCGCCGCGCGAGCTGCTCGGCGCGGCGGCGCCCGCGCACGAGGCGGTCGGTCAGGGCGGCCGCGAACAGCGCGACGAGCAGGCCGACGAGCGCCGTGATCCAGGGCACGCTGTCGAAGAAGCTGCCGCTGAGCGACCCGCGCGGGGTGACGACGAGCGTGAAAGCGCCGCTGCCGAACGGCACGACGCGCGAGGACTGCAGCCCGTGCACCGGCAGCGTCTTGACGCTCGAGAGCAGCAGGTCGCGGTTGCGCTGCGAGCGGCCGAGGTAGATCACGTAGTTGAGATCCGAGAAGGCGCTGTTGCTCTCGAGTTTCGAGCGGCGGTTGGCGGGCAGCGGGTTTTCGGCGTAGACGAGGTAGTTCGAGCTGGCGCCGGCCCTGTAGGCGAAGCCGAGGCTCGGCTTGGCTCGTTCGAGCATGCCGGTCAGGTTCAGCGTGTCGGAGCGCCGCGCCAGCCGCTGGATCGTCGGCCCCAGTTGGGGCAGCGACTGCGGTGTGGCGCCGAGCACGACCAGCGGCCGCGGTTCGGCCCCGAGACGCCACAGCGAGATCGAGGCGAACTGCCGCCCGGTGCCCACGAACGGCGCCATGAACGTGCGAAAGCGGCGCAGGTCACCGGCCGTCGAGTCCGCCAGCGCGGCGCCCGAGGCGACCGGCGTCTGCACCGAGGTGACGGCCGCGCTCAGCACGAGGCTGACCTCGCGCGCGCGCAGGTTCAGCAGCCGCCGCTCGTTGTGTTTGTAGAGGATCAGCGAGGTGACCGAGAGCACAGCGGTGATCGCGGCGGCGACGAGAAACGCGCCGAGCGCAGCCGCCGAGGGACGCCAGCGCCGAGCGGCGCCGGCGTTCTCGCCGGCGTCCCTCTCCCCTGTCGCACCCTCCTCGTGAGGCGTCGCAGCGTCCACGTGCCGCCGGGACTCTACCTGAGCCGAGGAACGTCGAGACGCGGGCAACGGCACGGACGCGGCGCCGTTGCCGGCGGCGCGGCGTGGCACGAGCCGGCTTGCAATACGCTGCTCGGCCTGCCCATGAGCGGTGCCGCTCCCGAGCCTCTGGCAGCAACCGACGCGCTCGGCGTGGTCGAGGAGGCGCGCGCGCGCAGCGCCGAGACGCTGCCGCTGGCCTCGCGGCACCTCGACCCGTCGCTGGTCGACGTGCTCGGGATCCTCGGCTTCGACCGCAGCTATACGCGCGCGAGCGGCTCCTACCTCTACGACGAGGACGGTCGCGCGCACCTCGACATGCACACGGGCGAGGGCTTCGCCAGCATCGGCCACAACCATCCGGACGTGCGCGAGGTGCTCGAGGCGACGCTCGCCGCGGAGCTGCTCGACGGCGTGCAGATCCACTACTCGCCGCTGGCGGGGATGCTCGCGCAGGAGCTGTGTGAGCTGCTTCCGGGCCCGTTGGAGGCGGTGTTCTTCGCCAGCACCGGCGCGGAGGCGGTGGACTCGGCGATGAAGTTCGCGCGCGCCGCCACGGGCCGCCCGAGGTTGATCTCGTGCGAGAGCTCGTTTCACGGCGTAACGATGGGGCCTCTCTCGCTGGTGGGCGACGACTTCTTCAAGGAGGGCTTCGGGCCGCTGCTGCCCGGCGCCGCGCGCGTCCCGTTCGGCGATCTCGAGCGGCTGGAGGCGGAGCTGAGCCGCGGCGACGTGGCGGCGTTCTTCGTCGAGCCCGTGCAGGGCAGGGAGGTGACGCTGCCGCCGCCGCGCTACCTGCGCGCGGCGCAGGAGCTGTGCAGGCGCCACGGCACGCTGCTCGTGCTCGATGAGATCCAGACGGGGCTCGGCCGCACCGGCCGCTGGTTCGCGCTGGAGCACTGGGGGCTCGAGCCGGATTTCGTGCTGGTCGGCAAGGCGCTCAGCGGCGGCTACATGCCGGTCGCGGCGATGGTCACCACGCGCGCGATCTACCAGCGCGCGGTCGGCACGCTGGAGCGCTGCTACGTGCACCAGTCGACCTACGGGCGCAACCGCCTGTCGATGGCCGCGGGCCTGGCGACGCTGCGCGTGATCGCACGCGACGGCCTCGTTGCCCACGCGGCGCACATCGGAACCGTGCTGCTCGACGGCCTGAGTGAGATCGCGCGCCGGCGCGCGATGATCAAGGAGGTGCGCGCCAGCGGCCTGATGATCGGCATCGAGCTGGGTATGCCTCCCAGCCGCGTCGCGAAGCTCAACTGGCGGCTGATCCACATGGCCAGCGCGGGCCTGTTCCCGCAGCTCGTGGTGATCCCGCTGCACCGCGACCACGGCGTGATCACGATGGCGGCGGGCAAGAACGACGTGATCAAGCTGCTGCCGCCGCTGACGCTGTCCGAGCGCGAGGCGGGCGAGTTCCTGGAGGCGTTCGATGCGGTGCTGGCCGACTGCGAAGGCGCGGGCGGGAAGAACTGGGCAGTCGTGCGTGACATCGCGATCGCCACGCTGCGCCGCCGTTCACGCACCGGCGCAAGGTGAGCGAGCAGCCCACGCTGCTGACGGGGGCGACGGGCTTCATCGGCGGCCGCCTGGCGGAGCGGCTGGCCGGCGAAGGCCGGCCGCTGCGATGCCTCGTGCGGTCCGGCAGCGACACCGCGGCGCTGCGCGCACTCGGCGCTCAGCTGAGCGAAGGCGACCTGCGCGTGCCGCGCTCGCTGGCGGATGCCGCGGCCGGCTGCGCGCGCGTGGTGCACTGCGCCGCGCTCGTGTCCGACTGGGCGACCGTGGCCGAGATCCGCGCGGTGAACGTTCGTGGCACGGCGGCGCTGCTCGACGCCGCGCGGACGACCGGCGTGCGGCATTTCGTGCATCTCAGCAGCACCGACATATACGGGCATCCGGGGACAGCGGACGTCGAGGAGACGTTCGCCCCCGCGCGCTTCGCGAACTGGTACTCGCGCTCGAAGCTCGAAGCGGAGCGGCTGGTGCTGGCTGCGGGCGACGCCGGCGAGCTGGAGACGTCGGTGCTGCGCCCCGCGACCGTATACGGCCCCGGCTCTCGCGAGGTCGTGCTGGCGATCGCGCGCGCGCTGCGGCGCGGGCACATGCTGCTTATCGACGGCGGGCGCCACGTGGCGGGGCTCTGCCACGTCGAGAACGCCGTCGACTTCATCGTCGCCGCACTCGAGCAGCCGGCGTCGGCGCGTGGCGCGTTCAACCTCAGCGACGGCCTGGACGTGAGCTGGCGGCGCTTCACCGACGATCTCGCCGCCGGCCTCGGCTGCGCGCCGGCGCGGCTGAGCCTGCCCTACCGTGCGGCGGCGGCGCTTGCGTTCGCGCTGGAGCACGGCTACAGGGCGCTGCGCCGCGCGAGCGGGCTGCACCTCGCGCCGCTGCTCTCGCGCCAGGCCGTGCAGGTGCTGGGCGTGGAGCAGAGCTTCAGCAGCCGCCGCGCGCGCGAGCGGCTCGGCTGGCAGCCCCGCGTCGGCTACGCGGAAGGCCTCGCGCAGACGCTCGAGTGGCTGCGGCGCGAGCTGGTGTGACACCACTGCGCGAGGCTACGATCGGCCGATGAGCGCTCTGCGGCGCCAGCAGATCGTCTCCCCCGGTGGCGAGCTGCACGCGCAGTTCGTGCCCGAGGCGGGAATGGTGTGCTGCTCCTTGCGCCGCGGCGAACGCGAGCTGCTCGCGCCCGGCGCCGGCATCGACGCCTACGCCGAGCGCGGCGCGACGATGGGGATACCGCTGCTGTACCCGTGGGCGAACCGCCTCGCCGGCTACACATACGAGGCCGCCGGTCGCCGCGTGAGCCTGCCGCGCGATTCGCCGTTGCTGGCGCGCGACCCGAACGGCCTGCCGATCCACGGCGTGATCCCCGGCAGGCTGCACTGGCAGACGGCTGCGGACGCTCCTTCCTCGAGCATCGCCGCCTCGCTGAGCTGGGATCAGCCCGAGCTGCTCGAGCTGTTCCCGTTCCCCCACAGGTTGAGCTATGAGGCGACGCTGAGCGACGAGGCGCTGCGGATCGCGGTCACCGTGCACGCCGACGCCGGGCCGGTGCCGGTGTCGTTCGGCTTCCATCCATACCTCGCGCTCGCGCCGGGCGCTCGCGCGCATGCCGAGGTCGAGCTGCCGGTCAGCAGCCGGCTGGTGCTCGACGATCGCATGATCCCGACCGGCGAGACAGTCGCGTTCGCGCCGGGACGCCACGCCCTGGGCGAGCGTGACTGGGACGACGCGTTTGCGGGGCCCGAGCCGCCGGCGACCGTCGCGGTGCTGGCCGGGCGCGAGCGAACCGAGCTCGAGTTCGAGCAGGGCTACCGCTGCTCGCAGCTGTACTCGCCGCGCAAGGCGGGCTTCGTCTGCGTCGAGCCGATGACGGCGCCGGCGAACGCCCTCGTCTCCGCCCGCGCGCCGGTGCTGGCGAGCGGCGCGAGCTTCCGCGCGTCGTTCAGCGTCAGGCCGGCACGAGCTGTGGCGGACAGCTCCTGAGCGCGAGCAGCGGGCTCAGGCCGCGCGCTCGGGGTGGCGGATCCGCTGGCGCGCGTCGGTGTAGCGGCGCACCTCGTAGACGAGCATCCCGCACACCAGCACCGTCACGATCGCGAGCGCGAGCAGCGCCGGCACCAGCGTCATCA
Source organism: Solirubrobacteraceae bacterium (assembly GCA_036402735.1). Lineage (GTDB taxonomy): Bacteria > Actinomycetota > Thermoleophilia > Solirubrobacterales > Solirubrobacteraceae > Palsa-744. The sequence goes on from DASWSH010000212.1 coordinate 39,356, forward strand.
GCGGCGTGATCGTCAGCAGCGTGCCGCCCACGACCAGGCGCGGGCGGTTGAAGGAGCCGACATTGCGGCGCTTGAAGGCGCTCAGCGCGAGAAGGTATGCGGCCACGCCGCCGCACAGCGCCGTTGCCGGCACGGCCGCCAGGTGCGCGTCCATCTGCGGAATCGTGCGCTTCACGCCGATCGCGAACACGACGATGCCGGCAATCATCGGCAGGTGCAGGTAGGTGTAGGAGTCGCGTGCCATCAGCGCCTGCGCGTCGTCACGCGCGCTGCGCAGCCGGCGCTCGGCGACCAGCGCCACGACGTCGAAGTACGCCCACCACAACGCGGCGGCGACGGCGAGGCCGAGCAGTGCCGCGGCGATCACCCCGACTTCGAGCGGCACCCGGTCAGCGCCGACGCCCAGCGAGACGATCGTCTCGCCGAGCGCGATGATCACGATCTGGCTGTGTCGCTCGGCGAAATGGCCCGGCGTGATGCGCCAGCCCTCGACGCCGCGGACCATGATCCCGCCATAGTCGACGAGCAGCGCGAGCGCCCACAGGACAGCCCGCAGCGTCCCGGAGGCGGCGCCGGCCACCACCAGCAGCACGGCCGCGGGCATCGTCGTGCTGGCCAGGCGTGCGACCACGCGCTGCAGTTGCTCGTCGTGCTCGGTGCGTGCCACGCTCGCGTAGGTGCCGACGTGGAAGGCGCGCACCGCGAAGTAGGCGAGACCGAAGATCAGCCCGTCCGAGCCGAAGGCGTGTGGCACGGCCAGCGAGGCGATCAGCATCGCGCCCATTGCACCCAGCAACGGCAGGCGCATGCGCCCCTCCTCGGCATCCGCGGTGTTGCCGAGCCACGCGTAGCCCGACCATGCGAACCACAGCACCGCGAGGATCGCGAGTCCCTCGAGCAGCCTCGTCCAGGTCGGGTCGCTGCTGACGAAGCCGGTGACCTGGGTCAGCGCGAACACGAACACGAGGTCGAAGAACAGCTCCAGCGACGTGACGCGCTTCTCGTCCTCTTGACCCGGCTGCGCCGGCGCGATCTCCGGCGCGAGACGCTGCTCGGCGCTCTCCGGTGCTTGTCGGGTCGTCTCGTGCATGGGCGCCGGCCTGCTGGCAGGAGTGTGGCAGCCCCGCGGAGCGCGGTCTCAGGCGCGCGGCTTAGACTCGCCACGATGGCACTCCTGAGGAGTTGGCTGCCGCGCCGCTCGCGGCCGGCGCTGCTTCGCGCGCTGCGCGCCACGATCGTGGTCGCGGGGCTGTTCGCGCTTTGCCAGGAAGCGATCGGCAACGTGCAGATGGCGACCTTCGCGGCCTTCGGCGGCTTCGCAACGCTCGTGCTGAGCTCGTTTCAGGGCACGCGACGCGATCGCCTGCTCGCGCACGCGGCGCTCGCCGTCGTCGGCAGCGTGCTGCTGAGCATCGGCACAGCCGTCAGCTCCAGCACGTTGCTGGCAGCGCTCGTCACGGTGCCGGTCACGTTCCTGGTGTTCTTCACCGGCGTGACGGGGCCGAACGCCGCATCGGGCGCGTTCGGCGCGATGCTCGCGTACGTGCTTCCCGCCGCCTCGCCCGGCACGCTCTCGATGATCCCCGACCGCCTGGCGGGCTGGTGGCTCGCCAGCGTCGCCGGCACCGCCGCGGTCCTGCTGGTGCAGGCGCCGTCGCCGGCCGGTGCGCTGCGCGGCGCCGTCTCGCGCGCCGCGCTGGCAATCGCCGCGGAGATCGATGCGGCCCTGCGCGGCGACCGCGACGAGCACGCGCTGAGGGACTGCGTGAGCGCGAAGGACGAGCTGATGTCCGTGTTCAACGCGACGCCCTACCGGCCGCTCGGCTTGGCGGCGCCCGATCAGGCGCTCGCCGACGTCGTCGAGCTGCTCGAGTGGTGCAGCACGCTCGTCGTCGACGCTGTGCGCGAGCAGCATGACCTCGCCGGGGCGGGAGCCGCCGATCGCGAGTTGCTGGAGGTGTCTGCGGAGGTGCTGCGAGACACCGCGGATCTGTTCGCGGGCGCCCGTGCGATGCCCGACCTGGACCGGCTCGATCGCTGCCGCGAGCAGAGCCTGCGCGCGGCTGCGCGGCTCGAGCCGGGAGCGCCGGGCTTCGAGCGCGACGCGCAGATCTCCTTCCACGCCCACGCGATCGCGGTGGCCGTGCTCGCGGCGGGTGCGGAGGCGCTGGTCGCCGAGCGTCTCGCGGACGTGCACGAGGTGGAGCGGCGCCTGCGCCGCTTCGCGACGCCCGCAGCGCTGCCGGAACGTGCGCGTCGCGCGCCGCGGCTGCGCAGGGCGGCGGTGCTGGCCAGCCGGCATGCAAGCGTTCGCTCGGTGTGGTTCATCAACAGCCTACGTGCGGCGGTTGCGCTCGCGGCGGCGGTCGCGATCGCGGACGTGAGCAGTGTGCAGCACGGCTTCTGGGTGGTGCTCGGCACGCTGTCGGTGCTGCGCGCCAGCGCCTCGGCGACCGGCGCGACCGCGCTGCGTGCGCTCGGCGGGACCGCGCTCGGCTTCTTCCTCGGCGGCGCCCTTCTGCTGGCGGTCGGAGCGAACTCGACGGCATTGTGGCTCGTGCTTCCCGCCGCGATCTTCGTGGCTGCCTACGCGCCGGGCACGGCGCCGTTCGTGGTGGGCCAGGCCGCGTTCACGGTGATGGTCGGCGTGCTCTTCAACCTGCTCGCGCCGGTCGGCTGGAAGGTCGGCGTACTGCGCGTCGAGGACGTCGCGATCGGCTGCGGCGTGAGCCTGCTCGTCGGCTGCCTGCTGTGGCCGCGCGGCGTTGCAGCGGTCGTCGCCGACGACCTCGCCGACGCGTTCCGCTCGGGCGCCGCGTTCCTGCACCAAGCGGTGCTGTGGGCGGCCGGCCGGCGCGAGGACGAGCCGGACCTGGCGCCGGTCGCCACAACGGCTGCGTTGCGCCTGGACGACGCGCTGCGCGGGCTGCTGGCCGACCAGGGAACGAAGCGGATATCCGAGCAGGAGCTGTGGCGTCTGGTCGGCGGCACGCTGCGCCTGCGCCTCACCGCATACGCGGTCGCGCGCCTGCCTCCCGAGCCCGGTGCGCTCAGCGATGCGCACGGGCCGCTCGAACGGCGCTCCGCGCTGCTCGTCGCGTTCTACATGCGACTGGCGGAGCTGCTGGACACCTCGCGTGGGGATGTCCCGCCGGCACTGGAGCTGCCGACGTTCGGCCCGGACACGGTCGTGCACGCCGGCTCAGGCTCGCGTTACGCGGTCTGGCTGTGCGAGCACCTCGATCACCTCGCCGAGCACCTCGACGAGCTGAGCGCGCCCGCCGTGCGGGTGGCGCGGCTGCGCCGCCAGCCGTGGTGGCGCTGAAGAGCGGCTCAGAGCAACCGGCACGTGCGAACGGCTCAGAGCAAGTCGGCGCGGGCGAACGTCAGCTTCACGGCCGGACGGCAGGCGACGGGCTCATAGCCCTGATCGCGCAGTCCCGCGACGAGCCTGCGCGCGCCGCCGATCGAGCCGGTGTGATGCAGCTGCGTCGCGAAGAGCTTCACGCCCAGCGCGCGCAGGTCGAGCGCCGGGATCACCTCGTACTCGCCGCCCTCGATGTCCAGCTTGAACAGGTCGATGCGCTCGTCGCCCAGCTGCGCCATCAGCGAAGCGACGCTGCGGCCGGGCAGCTCGATGTAGCGCTCGGACTGGTAAAGGCCGGCCGAGGAGACGGAGCGGCTCTGCTCGTCGTGGGTGACCTGCATGCGCAGCGGCCCGTCGGCCACCGCGATCGCCGCGTGGTGCGCGGAGAAGCGCGGCTCCTGCGCCGCCTTCGCGTTCGCCTCCTGCACGTACCCCTCGACCGCGTCGAACGCCCGCACCGTCGCGCCGTGGCGCTCGATCAGCGCGAGGTCGAAGCTGATGTCGCCGCCGGCGCCGACCGTGTAACAGGTCCAGCCCTCGCCGATCAGCCCCTCGGGAACGGTCCAGCCGCCGTAGGCGGTGCCGAGGTCCGCCAGCCCCGGCGCGGCTCGCAGCGGCGTGCGCGAGAGCACCTGCTCGAACGCACGTCGCGAGAGGGCTGCACGCAGCTTCGCGGGGCGCAGCTTGCGCAGATCCATTGCGCGCACGGTAGCGGCCGGAGCGGCCGCACGGAACCGGCTAATCGCCGGCCTGCTGCTCGATCTCCACGCGATCGCGATAGAAGGCGAGGTGGCCCTCGATCTGCGAGACGGCGTCGTAGGGGCTGCGGTACTCCCACACGGCGTTCGCGCCGACCGGGCCCAGCGCGGGGACGTCGTAGTAGGACGCGTCGCCCTTGAACGGGCAGTAGCTCGTGTGGTCGCTGCGCTCGAGCAGCGCCTGGTCGACATCGCGCACGGGGATGTACTGCACCGGCGGGTAATCTGCCTCGCGCAGCGTCAGCGCCGCACTGGTATCGGCGAGCACGCGCCCGGCCGCGCGAACGATCACGCGCGCCGGGTTCGGCTCGATCGTGATCGGGTGATCCGGCCCGGGGTGCTTGACCGGCTTGCTCGCTGTCGTCTGCTCGCTCGACATCAGCTGCTCCTTGCTCTCGGGGGAGACTCCACATCTAGCGTGACCGCGGTCCGCTTTCAAGGCCGCCCTCAGCCGACGACACGCTCCGGCGCGGTGTACACGTTGACGCGGCCGGCACGCGCGAAGCCGCACAGCGTCAGCCCCGAACTTGCGGCGAGCTCGATCGCGAGCGAGCTGGGCGCGCCCACTCCGACGAGCAGCGGCGCGCCCGCGACAGCCGCCTTCTGCACGAGCTCGAAGGAGAGACGCCCACTCACGCACAGCAGCCGCCCGTGCAGGGGCAGCAGCCCTGTGAGCATCGCCCAGCCGATCACCTTGTCCATCGCGTTGTGGCGGCCCACGTCCTCGCGCACGCACAGCAGCTCGCCCTGTGCGTCGAACAGTCCGGTGGCGTGCAGGCCGCCCGTGCGCGCGAAGCCCGGCTGGATGAGCCGCTCGGGCAGCTCGGCCAGGAGCCCGCGCTCGAGCACCGGGCCGGGTGCCGCCGGCTCGGCGTGCACCGCGACCTCCTCGATCGCGCCGCGCCCGCACACGCCACAGGAGGAGCTGGTGTAGAAGCGTCTGGGCGCGAGCTCGCGCGCGAGCGGGCCCGCCACCTCGACGATGTTGCCGGCGAGGTCCTCGGTGAGGCCGACCGGCACGGCCTCACCGATCAGCCCCTCGCCATGCAGGAACCCGAGCGCCAGCTCCTCGTCGTGGCCCGGCGTGCGCATCGTCACCGCCACCGGCTCACCGTCGACGCGGATCTCCAGCGGCTCCTCGACGGCGACGGTGTCGCGCACGCCGTCGTCACGCAGGACGGACGTGACCGCCGCGGTCGCCCCGGTCAGCGGCGCGCCGGGCGCCGGCAGGCGGTCTCGCGGGGTCGGTGGCGGTGCGGACATGGCGCCCGCTCACCGTAGCCTGTCGAGCCGCCGCAGGATTCCGAACACGACACCGCGCTCGCAGCGGCGAAGCTCGACCGTGAACCACAGCTGCTGCCGTGGCACGGTGCGCCTGCGCCAGCGACGGGTGAAACCGTCACCCGTCCCTGGACCCTACCGACCCCACCGGCGGCACAACAGAGCGTGACGGTTCTCCCTCTCAGAGGTCATTGGGTGAAACTGACACCCGGAGTGAACATCTGTAACGGTTTCGGTCAAGCCGTACCGGTGCGAGACGCCGCCCGAGCCACTACGACGCGGGCGGCGTACAGAGCGACTGCGCTCACGGCACTTCTGTCGGTTCCGTCGGGCAGCCCAGCGGCGGGTAGGCGTTTTCCTTCGTCCATTTGCCGCTTGCGAGAGCGGAGACCCATTCGCCGGCATTGGCGGCGATCACGAGTGGCAGCGTCGGCGCTTCGACCACGTTCATCCGTGTCACATGCCGGCCGCGACCTTTCGTGTTCTGTTCAATGCGGATTTTCAGGCGGCGCGCGCCGGCAGGAATCGACGTGACTTCCAAACCGCCCGGAACGACATGCGCCTGGACGGATTCGCCCGGACCGCAGGTCCAATACTCCGAGTCAGCTGTCGCCGCGCCGGCTCCGAGTCCAAAAAAGGCCACCGTAACAATGAGAATTGTGAGAGGTGGAAACGTGCCTGTTGCTTTGCGACTCGTCGGCTCCATGTGTCCCCCAATCGCGTTCGCGTGAGCCGATTCGCGAGAGCATCCAGCGAATCGCCGAGCTGCACGCGCTGTGACACTGTTCGCCTAGTGGGCGAGTTCTACCACGCGAATGGAGCCGCGTTGATAGGTATTTACACGGGTGCCATACGCACCGTCCATGCGGGAAGGCAATCGCTGATTGATGTCAACAACGGCGGGCTTTGCGATCACACGTCACCGGCGCTGTTAACAGAAAAGCTCCAATATTGGACATGGGGATTTTCACCGCATGAGCATGCCCGCAGGCACTTCTGGTAAGTGTGCTGACAGTTGACTTGGGTCGGCCCGATCAGCCTGTGCACCGATGAGGCGGACGGCGGTTGCCTCGGCCTAGCCGCCGATGTAGGACATCTCGACCCGCGCCGGCTCCGCGGCGGCGGCGGGCGCGGGCGCGGCGCCGTCCTCGCGAGACGGGGCCGCCGCCGAGCGCAGCGCCGAATAGCGGTCCTCGCGCGCCTCCCACACGGTGCGCAGCCGCGCCTCGATCTCCTCGTCCTGCGCGCCGTCGCGCAGCAGGCCTCGCAGGTCCTCGCCTTCGCTCGCGAACAGGCACGTGAACAGGCGCCCGTCAGCGGACAGGCGGGCGCGCGTGCAGGAGGCGCAGAAGGGGTTGCTGACGGAGTGGATCAGGCCGATCTCGCCGCCACCGTCGAGGTAGCGGTAGCGCGAAGCGACCTCGCCGGGGTGGCGTGGCGGCAGCGCTTCCAGCGGCCAGCGCGCCCCGATGCGCGCAAGCAGCTCCTCAGCGGGCACGACCTGCTCGTGCCGCCAGCCATTCGTGGTGCCGACGTCCATGTACTCGATCAGCCGCAGTGTCACCGCACGTCCGCGGAAGCGCTCGGCCATCGCCAGCACGCTGTCGTCGTTGAGGCCGCGACGCACGACCATGTTGACCTTCACCGGCGCGAGCCCGGCAGACTCCGCCGAGTCGATGCCGTCGAGTATCCGCTGCGCCGACACCGGTGCGTCGGCGATGCGCCGCAGCACATCGTCGTCGAGCGCGTCGAGGCTCACGGTCACACGCGAGAGCCCCGCCTGCGCGAGCGCGTGCGCGTGCCGCGCGAGCAGCAGCCCGTTCGTCGTCAGCGCGATGTCCTCGATGCCGGCGATCAGGGCGAGCTGCTCGACCAGCCGCTCGAGGCCGCGGCGCAGCAGCGGCTCACCGCCGGTCAGCCTGACCTTGCGCACTCCCAGCTCAGCGAAGCGCGCGGCGAGCCGCGCGATCTCCTCGAACGTCAACAGCTCCGCGCGCGGCAGGAAGCGGTGCGACGAGCCGTACACCTCGCGAGGCATGCAGTAGCGGCAGCGCAGGTTGCAGCGGTCGGTTACGGATATGCGCAGGTCGCGGACGGGCCGCTGCAGGCGGTCGAGCATGGCTCCAGGCTACCCCGCCGTGCCGCGACTAAGCTGGCCGCGTGACCCGCGACGAATGGATCGCCGCCTTTGCGACCGAGACCGGTGTGCAACGGCCGAGCGCCGAGGAGATCCGCGACCTGCTGGACCTGGCAGGCCGCGCCGCGCACGCCTCAGAACGTACCGCCGCGCCGCTCGCCTGCTGGATCGCCGGCCGCGCGGGGGTGCCGCTCGACCAGCTGCTCGCCGCCGCAGACCGGGTCGGCGCCGCAGCGGGCGCAGACGACACCGGCAGCAGCGGCTGAGGCGCGAGCGACGGCTCGGGGTCCCGAGCCTGCGACGTTTTCATTCGAGCCATCGCCGCGCCCGGCGAAGATCGGCCGGCTCGTTGACGCTGAACAGCAGCCGCACGGGGTCGCCGTAGCGGCGCAGCCACGCCTCATCGAGCACGGTGGCGCCGAGCTGCTCCAGGGTCTCCCCCATCGCCAGTCCCGAACGGGCGGCCGCTTCGAGCGCGGCGGCGTGAGCCGGCGCATAGCGGGCGGGCAGCGGCTGCAGACGACCATCGACGCTGATCGCCACCGTTCGCGCCTGGAGCTGCGCGAGGTCTCGCAGCAGCGCGGCGCTCACGAATGGCATGTCGCAGCCGAGCGCGAGCACGCCGCTGCCACGACCCTCGTCGCTGTGCAGAGCTGCGGCGAGCCCCCACAGCGGATGGCGCACGCCGGGCGGCTCGATCAACACCGGCGCGGAGAGGGCCGGCAGGGGGCTGTCCGCGTGTGCGACCACGACCGCGCGCAGGCCTGCCGCGCTCGTCGCCGCCAGCGCGTGCTCGATCAGCGGCCTGCCGCCCAGCTCGGCTGCCGGCTTCTCGCCGCCGAGACGACGGCCGAGGCCGCCGGCCAGCACCGCGACGAGCGGCTCCGCCGCTTCGCCGTCGCTGCTCGGTGCGATCATCCGGGCAGTCTCGCACCGGATCGCGACTTCCAAAACGTCCGCTGCGGCGACGCATGGCCGTGCAACCAACCATCTAGAGTTGCGATGCGATGCCCGCCACAGACTCGGTCGAGATAGATGACGCTCGACGGGCGGTTCTCGAGCGGGTCGAGCCGCTGCCGGCCGTGCCCGTGCAGCTCGATCATGCGCTCGGCCGCGTGCTCGCCGAGGACGTGGTTTGCGCGCACGATCTGCCCCCCTTCGACGGCTCCGCGATGGACGGCTACGCCGTCCGCGCAGCGGACGTGCGCAACGCAAGCGCCGCCGCGCCTGTGCCCCTGCGCGTGATCGGCGAATCGCGCGCGGGCGCGCCGGCGCAGGTGGAGCTGGCCCCGGGCGCAGCGATCGCGATCTCCACCGGGGCGCAGATCCCTCAGGGCGCGGACGCCGTCGTGCGACTCGAGCACACGCGAGCCCAGCGCGACAGCGACAACGACAGCGACAGCCACAGCGACGGCGAGCAGGTCGAGGTGCTCGAAGCCGTGCCCGCGGGAGCCGAGATACGCCGCGCCGGCGAGGACGTCCGCGCCGGCGCGCGCGTGATCGAACGCGGCGCGCGCCTCGGCCCGGCGGCGCTCGGCGTGCTGGCGTCGCTCGGACATACGCGGCCGCTGTGCTCCTCGCGACCTCGCCTCGCCGTGCTGACGACCGGCGACGAGCTGCTCGCCCCCGGCACTCAGGGCCCACCGCGGCAGGGAATGATCCGCGACTCCAACTCGACGTCGCTCGCCGCACTTGCGACGCAGGCCGGCGCCGAAGCCACCGCCGCGGGCCGGATCGGCGACGAGCCGGGTGCTACGCGTGAGCGCATCGCCGCGGCTGCGGCCGCGGCCGACGTGACCGTGATCTGCGGCGGCGTCTCGGTCGGCTCGCACGACCATGTTCGACCCAGCCTGCACGCGCTGGGCGCAGAGCAGGTCTTCTGGGGCCTGGCGCTCAGACCGGGGCATCCGACCTGGTTCGGCACGCTCGCCGGGAAGCCGGTGTTCGGGCTGCCGGGCAACCCCGTCTCGGCGATGGTCACGTTCCTGCTGCTGGTCGCGCCCGCTTTGCAGGCGATGCAGGGCGAACGCGCGCGCCGCGCGTCGATCAGCGCGGTGCTCGACGACGCCTACGAGAAGCCTGCCGGACGCGCCCATGCAGTGCGCTGCACGCTGCACGCCGGCGCGGACGGCTGGCATGCACGGCCCACCGGGCCGCAGGGTTCGCACGTGCTCACCTCGATGCTGAGAGCCGATGCGCTCGCGATCGTGCCGAGCGCCGTCAGCAGCGTCGCCGCCGGCGAACGGGTCGAGGTGGTGCCGCTGTGAGCGGCCTGCCGGCGCCCGCGCAGGGCGGCATCGCGATCGAGGTGCGCCTGTTCGCGATCCTGCGCGAGCGCGCCCGTGCCGACACCGTGCGGCTCGAGCTGCCCGCACAGCCGACCGTGGCGGACGCGCTGCGCGCGCTCGGCGAGCTCGACGGGCTGGGCGAGCTGATCGGCCGGCTGCCCGTCGCCCTGGCGGTCAACCGCGAGTACGCCGACGAGCGCACGCCCCTGCGCGCCGGCGATGAGCTCGCATTGATCCCGCCGCTCAGCGGCGGAGAGCACGCCTCTTCTGCAGGCATCCATGTCGCGATCCGCGAGGATCCTCTGTCGGCGCAGGCGCTACGCGAGCGGGTCGCAGATGCCGCGGCCGGCGCCATCGTCGTCTTCGAAGGAGTCACCCGCGAGGTGCCGGCGCTCGAGTACGAGGCCTACGCCGAGATGGCGAGCGAGCGGCTTGCGGCGATTGCGCGCGATTGCCGCACGCTGCACGGGCTGTTGGCCGTCGCGATCGAGCACCGCACCGGCCGCGTG
>DASWSH010000213.1:0-17485 GCA_036402735.1 Solirubrobacteraceae bacterium
CCCTACCTGGCGCAGACGCTGCCCGCGCAGGGCGCACTGCTCGAAAGCTATTACGCGACGGGCCACGCGAGCAACGACAACTACATCTCGCTCGTCTCCGGCCAGCCGCCGAACGCGCAGAACCAGGGCGACTGCCCGAAGTTCGACGACTTCTCCCCGGGCTCGACGATGCAGCCCAACGGCGTCGAGACCGGCACCGGCTGCGTGTATCCCGCCGAAGTGCCGAACATCGGCACGCAGCTGAGCGCGGCCGGCAAGAGCTGGAAGGCCTACCAGGAGGACATGGGCAACGACCCGAACCGCGAGGCCGCCGCCTGCGGGCACCCGGCCGTCGGCGCGACCGACGAAACGCAGAAAGCGCAGGCCGGCGACGGCTACGCGACGCGCCACGACCCGTTCGTCTACTTCCACTCGGTGATCGACGAAGCGGCCTACTGCGACGCGCACGTCGTCGCGCTCGGCTCGCCCAGCGGCACGATGCCGCCGGCGGCGCTGCACAAGGAGACGGGCCTGGCGACCGACCTGGAAAGGACCGGGCGCACGCCCGCGCTCTCGTTCATCACGCCGAACCTCTGCAGCGACGGCCACGACTACCCGTGCACGAACCAGCCGAGCGGCGCCTCGGCGCTCGCCGACATCGACGCGTTCCTGGAAACGTGGGTGCCGAAGATCACGAGCTCGCCCGCGTACCGCAAGAACGGCCTGCTTGAGATCACCTTCGACGAGGCGGCGAACTCCGAAACGGAAGCCTGCTGCGAAGAGACGCCCGGTCCCGGCTCGCCCTTCCCCGGCATCACCGGACCCGGCGGCGGCCGCGTCGGCGCGATCCTCATCTCGCCCTTCATCAAAGCCGGCACGGTCACCACGACCGCCTACAACCACTACTCCTCGCTCGCCAGCTGGGAGACGCTGTTCGGGCTGGCGCGCCTGGCCGACGCGGCGACGGTGACCAGCACGTTCGGCGCCGACGTGTTCGGCTGACCGGCCGCTGCCGTTCCCACCTGCGGGCGGCGCCGCGGGTCGGCGAGGACCGCACGGCGGCGCCGCGCGTCGGCTAGGACCGCACGCGCGCCGCGCGCAGGCCGGTGCGCATGCCGAAGCGGGCCAGCGCCGCGGGATAGCGCTCGGCGTCGGCGATCGTCTGCTCGAGCGCAGCGGCGAAGCGCCTGATCTCGTCCTCTTCGACGACCAGCGGGGGGAGCGCCTTGATCACGTTCATGTGGTGGCCGGCGACCTGGCAGAGGATCCGGTGGCGGTGGAACAGCGGCACGGTGATGAGCTGCGAGAACAGGCCGGGCTGACGTCCCTCGACCGCGTCCCACAGGCGGCGGCCGATCCTGCCGGAGGGCGGCCCGAATTCGATCGCCCACATCAGACCGAGGCCGCGCACGTCACGCACCACCTCGAAGCGCTCTGTCAGCGGGCGCGTGAGGTCGAGCAGCAGCTCGCCCAGCGCCGCCGCGCGCTCGATCAGTCGCTCTTCGTCGAGCACGCTCAGCGTCGCCAGCGCCGCGGCGGCGGCAAGGTCGTTGCCGCCGAAGGTCGAGCCGTGGCGCACGGCGCGCTCCATGCCGTCGAACACGCGGTCGAACACCTCGCGCGAGACGAGCACGGCGCCGATCGGCACGAGCCCGCCGGACAGCGCCTTGGCGAGGCACACGATGTCCGGCTCCAGCTGCCAGTGCTCCAGCGCCAGGAAGCGGCCGGTGCGCCCGATGCCCGTCTGCACCTCATCGCACACGAACAGCGTGCCCGCGTCGCGACACAGCTGCTGCGCCGCCTGCAGATAGCCGGGCGCAGGCAGGTTCACGCCCTTGCCCTGCACCGGCTCGAGCACCAGCGCCGCGACGTCGCCACGTTCCAGCTCGGCGCGCAGAGCATCGAGATCGCCGAAGCCGACCGGGTCGCAGCCGCCGAGCAGCGGCCCGAAGCCGGCGCGGAACTCCTCGTTGCCGTTCAGCGACAGCGAGCCGAGGGTGAGGCCGTGGAAGGCGCGCTCGGCGTAGAGCACGCGCGCACGGCCGGTGGCCGCGCGCGCGATCTTGATCGCAGCCTCGACCGCCTCGGTGCCGCTGTTGGCGGGGACCATCGCGCCGAGGTTCTTCGCACCCCCCCGCCCCGCGCGCTGCAGCAGCTGCTCGGCGAGCACGCCGCTCAGCAGCGTCACGCCGAGCTGCGGCAGATTGGCGGTCGCCGCATCCATCGTCTCGCGCACCGCCGCCACCGCGCGTGGATGTGATCGGCCGATCGCGAACACGCCATAGCCGCCGAACAGGTCGAGGTAGCGCTCGCCGTCGCTGTCGATCAGATGGGCGCCCTCGCCTCCCGTCCAGGTCTTGTCGAAGCCCAGCGTGCGCAGGATGCGGCCCATCTGCGGGTTCAGGTAGCGGTCGTTCAGCGCCATCTCCTCACCGGTGCGTTCGGCGAGCAGTTGCGCGATGCCCGGCGGCGTCTGCGGGGCCATCGGCTGAGAGTAGCCGTCGCCGCCGTTCGCGCGCCGGCAGACTCGATGGTCATTCCTCTGACGGGGCGATCGTCCAAAAAGCGGCCATTTGCACGGGCGAGGTCCCACAAACGGCGGAGAATCTGTCTAAACTCTCCGGTTGAGGAGACCCGAGGAAAGGGAGCTGAGATGCCCGCTGTGGCGACAGGGCAAGCAATCGGATCGCAGCCACGCTCGAGTGGGGATGACTCGAGGGTTCTGTTCATGCGCTGGCAGCGCCACCGCGACGAGGCTGCGCGCGAGCAGCTGATCCGCCGCTACATGCCGCTGGCGCGCGCGCTCGCGCGACGCTACGGACGCTCCTCCGAGCCGTTCGAAGACCTGCTTCAGGTCGCCTCGATGGGCCTCGTCAAGGCAGTCGACCGCTACGACGCCTCTCGCGGCTCGCCGTTCCAGTCGTTTGCCGTGCCGACGATCCTCGGCGAGATGCGGCGCTACTTCCGCGACTCCGGCTGGGCGATCCACGTTCCGCGCGGAGCCCAGGAGCGCGCGCTGAAGGTGCGCGACGCACAGGAGCGCATCTCCAACGCGACCGGTCGCGCGCCCACGGCGAACCAGATCGCCCAGTACCTCGAGCTCGATCTCGAGGACGTGGTCGACGCGCTGCAGGCGATCCGTGCCTACGAGACGGTCTCGCTCGACGCGCCGCGCGGCAGCGGCGACGACGAAATCGTCGCCTACGGAGACTCGATCGGCAGGGAGGACGAGCGCTACGAGCTGGTCGAGCTCGACGCGACCGTCAGCGCCGCGCTCGGACACCTGCCGGCGCGCGACCGCTTGGTGCTGAAGCTGCGCTTCGTCGACGATCTCACCCAGACGGAGATAGCCGAGCGTGTCGGTATCTCGCAGATGCAGGTCTCGCGTCTGCTGCGCCGCTCGCTCGAGCAGCTCCGCTCGATGACGGACGCGCCCGCAGGGGCGCGCTGACAAAGAGAGAAGGAGGATCCGTGCGGCCTAGACCGCGCCAGGTGGCCGGCCTGGAGCTGCTGGGAAGATCCTGTGGCCTCCGGCGTGTGCGCACGTGGCCGGGATCCCGAACGTAAGGCTGCGGCTCTTCAACAGAGCCGAGAACGTGCTGCTGGTGCGCCAGGCGCTGAGCGGCCTGGCGGAAACCGTCGGTCTCGACGCGATCGCGCACAACGACGTGAGCACCGCCGTGACCGAGGCCTGCAACAACGTGATCCTGCACGCCTATGACGGCGGCGAGGGGCCGCTCGACGTGGAACTCACCTCCACGCCCGAGGGCATCGATGTGATCGTGCGCGACCGCGGCGTGGGAATCCGCCCCGGCGTGAAAACGCAGGAGGAGATCTCCGATGGGATCGGGCTGCCCGTGATCCAGGCGCTGAGCGACAGCGTCGAGTTCCGCAACCTGCCCGGCGGCGGCACCGAGGTCGCGATGCACTTCGAGTCCGCGCAGGAGCACCCGCTGCAGCCCTCGCCGGACGCCGACGGTGCAGAACTGGAGGCGATCGACCGCGACATGCCCGCCGACCTGACGGTGATGACCGTCGCGCCCACCGAGGTTGCGCGCTCGGTGGTGCCCCGCGTGCTCTCCACGCTGGCGGCGCGCGCCTACTTCTCTACCGACCGCATCTCCGACACGCAGCTGCTCGCGGACGCGCTGGTCGCTCAGACCGACGGCTCGATCAGCTCGAGCCATCTCAGCGTCGGTGTCAGCGTGGCGCCGCGCAACCTCGAGCTGCACATCGGCCCGCTGCGCAGCGGGCGCGCCGACGAACTGTTCGGGCAGGCGGCGGCGGGCAACCTCGGAGGCGTGCTCGAGCGGCTCTCCGACGGGCACACGATCTCCGCCACGGGCTCCTCGGAGATGCTCGACCTGCGTGTGGCGCAGCGCAGCTAGGGCGAACCACGGCGCTTAAACCAAGGCGGCATGCCGGCTGGTCTGCGTCGGGGCAGACCGGCCGACATGCCGCTCAATGCCGCACCAGAGGGGACGGGGATCGCAGGGGGCGCGCGACCTTCCGTCGGCGGGCGACACTGGTAATCGTGTCTTTGCCCCGTTCGCGACGCTCTAAACACATCAAACGCAAGGGTCCGCGTGCGGACGGAGCAGGCCCGCGGCGTTTGGAGGTGCCGCTGAGCGGGCATTTTGTGTAAAAGCCCCGCGCCGGTCAGTGGGGCAGGTGCAACCCACTACACGTATCGGACGGAGGTGCACGCGTGGCGGCTCTGATAGCCCTCGTGCTGATACTTGCAATCTTCGGCGGTCTCGGCTTCGCGGTGCACGTGCTCTGGTACGTGCTGATCATCGCGGTGCTGCTGTGGCTCGTCGGGTTCTTCATCGGCGGCGCCGCCGAAGGCGGTCGACGACGCTGGTATGGCCGTTGGTAGCCCTGAAAACGTGAACGTGGTGCTCCCCCACGCGGGGACCCGCATCCGGCCGCTTCGCGTGTGCCGGGAGGAGGAGGGGCCGCTCGAACCCGGCTTCCGCCACGAGGTGATCCTGCGCGGTGACGGCGCCGACGGCTTCGTGAGCCAGATGGCGCCCGAGGAGACGTCGCTGCCGTTCGACGGCAGGCTGCGCTCGGCCCCGCCGGAGGCGCAGGCGGTGAACTTCGACGAAGCGGGGCTCGCGTCGCTGCGCCGCGCCGTGACGGTATGGGCGGACGAGCACGATCTGCGCAGGGCGTCGATCGAGGAGCTCGTGCTGGCGGTTGACGAGATCGCGACCAACAGCATCCGCTACGGCGGCGGCGAAGGCACGCTGCAGATGTGGCGCGAGCGCGACGTGCTGCTGTGCGAGGTGAGCGATCGCGGCCACATCACCGACCCGTTGCTCGGCCGCATGCAGCCGTCGCCTGATTCGCTGAGCGGGCGCGGAATGTGGATCGTCAAGCACCTCTGCGACCTGGTGCAGATCCGCTCGTCGCCGGCGGGCAGCCAGGTCCGCATGCACAAGAAATTGGCCTGAACTGCACGCCTTTTGCGGCCGTATCTGCTGTCACGAGCGCGTGCTGCTGAGCTAGACTTTTCCTATGGAGGACCCGCTGACGATCAATCTCCGCCGCGAGAGCGATCGCGCGGTGGTGGAGATGGAGGGCGAACTGGACATGGCCAACGCCCCGCTCCTGCAGTCCACGATCGAGGGTGCTGAGCTGGCGAGCGCGAAGACGATCGTGCTCGACCTGCAGCAGCTGACGTTCCTCGACTCGACCGGCCTGCGCGTGATCCTCTCGGCGCGCGAGCTGTGCTGGCGGCGTGGACAGGAGTTCGCGGTGACGCCCGGCTCCCAGCAGGTCCAGCGCCTGCTCAGCGTCACCGGGGTGGGCGAGCACCTGCGCACGATCGCCGAGCCCGGCGAAATGCTCGTCTAGCCGCCCAGCTCCGCCAGACGCCGCCGCAGGAACCGACGCTCGGGGTCGGCCCTGACCAGCTCCAGCGCACGCACGTAGGACTCGCGCGCCTGCTCGCGGCGGCCGAGCCTGCGCAGCAGCTCCGCACGCGTCGAGTGCAGGTAGTGGTAGCGATCGAGCTCGAGCCCCTCGATCGCCGCCAGGCCCGCTTCCGGCCCCTCGGATTCCGCCAGCGCCACGGCGCGGTTGAGCTGCACCACGGGCGAGCCCGTCAGCTCTGCGAGCTGCCCATACAGCGCGGCGATGCTGGGCCAGTCGCTCTGCTCGGCCGTGTGCAGATCCGCGATCGCCGCCTGCAGTACGTACGCCCCGCCGGCTCCGTCGGCGCCGCGCAGCGCGAGCGCGCGTTCGAGCGCCCGCCGGCCCGCGGCGATCTCGGCGTGGTCCCACAGCGCGCGATCCTGGTCGGCCAGCAGCACGATCTCCTGCTCGCGCGTGCGCGCGTGGCGACGAGCGTGCGTGAGCAGCATCAACGCGAGCAGCCCGTGCACCTCCGGCTCGTCGGGCATCAGCTCCGCGAGCGCCGCGCCGAGGCGGATCGCCTGCCCGGCCAGCTCGCCGCGCCCGTCGTTGCCCTCGTTGAAGATCAGGTAGATCACCGCCAGCACCGCGGTGAGACGGTCGGGCAGCAGGTGCGGCGGAGGCACGCGGAACGGTATGCCGGCATCGCTGATCTTGCGCTTGGCACGCACGAGGCGCTGCGCCATCGTGGCCTCCGGCACGAGGAACGCGCGGGCGATCTCCGCGGTCTGCAGCCCTCCGAGCGAGCGCAGCGTGAGCGCGACCTGCGCGTCGAGGCTGAGCGCGGGATGCGCGCACGTGAACAGCAGCTCCAGGCGTTCGTCGGGGAATGCTGTGTCGTCGAGTTCGTCGTACACGGCTTCGGGAACCTCCAGCAGGCGCGTCTTCTCGGCAAGCGTGCGCTCGCGCCGCAGGCGATCGATCGCGCGGTTGCGCGCCGTCGCTATCAGCCAGCCCGTGACGTTGCGCGGGCGTCCTTCGCGCGGCCAGCGCTCTGCGGCGATCGCGAACGCCTCCTGGGCGGCCTCCTCGGCGCGGTCGAAGTCGCCGAGGAAGCCGACCAGTGCGGCCAGCACCCTGCCCCACTGCTCGCGGAAGACCTGCTCGATCAGCGCGGCACGAGCGGCCGCACCTCGACCGCTCCTCCCAACCGCGCGGCCGGCACGCGCGAGGCGAACTCGATCGCCGAGTCGAGGTCGTCGGCCTCGACCAGGTAGTAGCCGCCGAGCGCCTCCTTGGTGGCGGCGAACGGCCCGTCGGTCGTGAGCGTGCGCCCATCGTCCACACGTACCGTCGTCGCCGTGTCCGGCGGCTGCAGCTGCGCTCCACCGCTCACACGGGGGTCTTCGCCGATCGCGAAGTACTCAGCCGAGACCGCCTGCTGCTCGGCCTCGGAGAGACTCTGCCAGCGCTGCGCCGTCTCGCCGGTGTAGATCTGAATCAGGTACTGCATCGCGTCCTCCTTGGGGTCTAACAGTATGGACTCCCCTGGGACGAACGCGACGTCCACGGTTCGACGCCGGCGGCCCATATATTTATATTTAATTATATAATCCGCGGATTATGCCTGCGAACGCCTTCGAGGTCGTCGCCGATCCCAGCCGCCGCGCGCTGCTCGACATCCTGATCGCAGGCGCGCTGCCCGTCGGCGAGCTGGCGCGCCGAGCACAGCTGAGCCAGCCCAACACCTCGCGACACCTGCGCATCCTTCGCGAGGCGGGGCTGGTGCAGTCGCGCGCCGTCGGCCGGCAGCGCCTCTACGGCCTGCGCGGCGAGGGGTTCGCCTCGCTCGCGCGGTGGCTGACGCCCTACGTGGTGCTGTGGCAGGGCGGCGTGAAGGCGCTGGAAGAACATCTCGACCGCGAGGATCGACGGTGACAGACGCGCCCGGGCAGTTCACGCGCGTTCCCGAGATGTAGATGTAGCCTGCACGAGTGGCCGACACCGGCACGATCGCATCGCTGGCGACCGCGGGCGGCACGCTGGTGCTGGCGCTCGCGACGTTCTCCTCGACGCGCTCGGCCAACCGCGCCGCACGCGTCTCCGAGGAGGCGTTGATGGTCGGCTTGCGGCCCGTGCTGTTCAACGCACGTCCGCAGGACCCGCCGCAGAAGGTCGGCTACGCCGACAACCACTGGGTGCGGCTGCACGACGGCCTGGCAGCCGTGCAGATCCGCGAGGACACGATCTACCTCGCGATGCCCCTGCGCAACGTCGCTCAGGGGATCGCGGTCGTGCACGGCTGGCATCTGACGCCGGAACGGTTGCTCGGCGAAGCACCGCCGCCGCCGCTGGAGGATTTCCGGCGAAACATCCGCGACCTGTACGTGCCCGCGGGCGACGTGAGCTTCTGGCAGGCCGCGGTCCGGGAGACGAGCGACCCGCTGCACGAGCCGCTGCGTGCCGCGATCGCCGAGGGGCCCGGGATCACGATCGACGTGCTCTATGGCGATCACGAGGGCGGGCAGCGCACGATCACTCGCTTCTTCCTCTCGCCGCGATCGGAGGTGGCGGACGACGAGCCGTGGATGTGGATGTGCTCCGTGGCCCGGCACTGGAACGTCGATCGGGCCGACCCGCGGTAGGCGCTCAGCGCTCCACGATCGGGCGAACCTCCACCGCTCCGCCGCCGGCTGCCGTCGGGACCTGGGCGGCCAGCTCGATCGCCGCGTCCAGGTTCTCGGCTTCGAGGATGAAGTAGCCACCGAGAGCCTCCTTTGTCTCGGGGAAGGGGCCGTCGGTGGTGAGGGTGCGGCCGTCCTGCACGCGCACCGTGGTGGCGCTCGAGGGCGGCGCCAGCTCGTGGCCCGGGGTGATGCCGGGGGCCTCGCGTATCGCTGCCCACTGGCTGTAGAGCGCGCGGCGCTGCTCCTCGCTCATCGCCTCGAACTGCTCGCGCGTCGTGTTGCCGTACAGCTGCAGAAGGTATTTCACGGCTGCTCCTTGGTCGCATTCGGGGTCTGCGCTTGAGACGAACGGCGAGCCGCGCAATCGACAGCAGCTCGAGCCATCGGCAGATCGAATGGCTGCCCGCGGCAAATCTATTGGACGTATGGCGGTCGCAGGTCGAGACTTGCGGGGGGTATTTGACTTCCATAGACGGAGCCGGCTCGTGGTGACAGAGCACCGGGTGAAAGGGCCGGCCGACCAGCCCGCTGCCCACGGCAGCTGAGGGGCGCGCGCGGCGGCGCCCATTCCCGTCCCACGGGGGTGGGCGCCGCGTTCCGCCCTGCGCTGAGCGGCCTCGTCGTGACGGGCGCGGCAGCTAGGATGCGCCACCGATGGAGCACACGGCGCGCCTGCTGGTGTCGTGCCCGGACCAGCCGGGGATCGTCGCCGCGGTATCCGGCTTCCTGCACGAGCGCGGCGCGAACATCGTGGAATCGGCGCAGTTCTCCTCGCATGCCGAGCACGGGCGCTTCTTCATGCGTGTGTCGTTCTACCTGCCGGAGCTCGAGCACGATCGGGCGGCGTTCGAGTCGCAGTTCGGCGAGCTGGCGGATCGCCTGTCGATGGAGTGGCGGCTCGCGCTGGCGCGCGATCGCAGGCGCGTCGCGCTGATGGCGTCGCGGTCCGAGCACTGCGTGCTGGACCTGCTGTGGCGCCACCGCCACGGCGAGCTGGAGATGGACGTGGCGTGCGTGATCTCCAACCACGAGCACCTGCGCGGTGAGGTGGAGGCGCTCGGCGTCGCCTACATGCACATCCCCGTCACCCCCGAGACGCGGGCGCAGGCCGAGCAGCAGGCGCTGGACGCGCTGGCGGGCGATGTGAGCCTGGTCGTGCTGGCGCGCTACATGCAGATCCTCAGCGGCGACTTCCTGCGCCGCGTGGGCTGCCCGCTGATCAACATCCACCACTCGTTCCTGCCGGCGTTCGCGGGGGCGGATCCCTACGGCCAGGCGTACGAGCGCGGCGTGAAGCTGATCGGCGCGACGGCTCACTACGTGACCGACGATCTCGACGAGGGGCCGATCATCGAGCAGGACGTGCAACGCGTGGGCCACAGCTACGCGGCGGCGGACCTGGAGCGTGTGGGGCGCGACGTCGAGCGGATCGTGCTCGCTCGGGCCGTGCGGCGCGAGCTGGACGACCGGGTGCTGGTGCACGAGGGACGCACGATCGTCTTCTGAGGCGGCTCCTCAGGCCTGCGATGAGCCGAGCGGCGGGTGGTGCGCGCCCGCGTGCGCGGACGTTTCGCGCGCGTAGCGCTGCGGCTCCGCGTCGAACGCGTCGCGGCAGCCGGCGGAGCAGAAGAAGTAGGCGCCGCCGAGGTGCTCGGAGCGAAGCGCCTTGATGCGATCGACCCTCATGCCGCACACCGGGTCGGTGGCGCCGCGGCGTCGCGTGAGCCAGAAGAACGCCGCGAAGACGGTGACGCCGAGGATGTTCAGCGCGAGCTTGTAGTCGACGGCGAGCGAGCCGAAGACCTCCGAGCGTGAGGGTCGCCGGCCACCCGGGATCAGGCCGGCGAGGCCGAACAGCTCATCGACGGCGAGCGCAGCCAGCACGATCGTGACGAACATCAGCGCGGCGATGCGCAGGGCGAAGCGCGCGCCGTAGTACTTGCGGTAGATGGCGAGGATCGGCAGCACGATCAGGTCGGCGAACAGGAAGGCGAGCACGCCGGCGAAGCTGATGCCGCCGGACCACAGCACCGCCGCGAGCGGCACGTTGCCGACGGAGCAGACGAAGCTGAGTACCGCGATCGTCGGCCCGACGACCGCGTTCTCCACCGCGGCGCCCGCGCCGCCGGTGTGCGTTAGGAACAGGCCGTTGAAGAAGCCGTTGCCGAGCTGCGCGATGAAGCCGGCGAGCACGAAGCCGAGCGCGATCTCCTTGTAGACCATCTGCCAGTCGCCGCGGAAGTTGTGCGCGACGTCAGACCATGCGGAGATCGAGCTCAGCCGCCGGCGCAAGCTCATGCGCTCGCCCGCCGCGTGGTGCTGGTGGCCGCTGTCGGCGTCGCGGGCGTGCTCGCGCGCCTGTGCCTCCAGGCGCGGCGAGACGAACGCGCGCAGCAGCACGGTCATCAGCACGATCATCACGATGCCGCCGATGTACTCGGCGAGCGTGAACTGCCACCCGATCAGCACCCACAGCACCAGGCCGAGCTCCCACACGAGGTTGGTGGAGGCGAACTGGAAGGCGAGCGTGGTGGCCGCCGAGGCGCCCTTCTGGAAGAGGCTCTTCGCGATCGCGATCGCGGCATAGGAGCACGATGAGGAGGCGGCGCCGAGCGCGGTGGCGAGCGCGACAGGCCGGGGACCGGAGCCGGAGAGAGAGCGTTCGATGCGCTCGCGCGGCACCCACGCCTGCACGATGCCGGAGATCGCGAATCCGAGCACGAGCGCCCACCACACCTCCCATGCCATCAGGAACGAGTCGCGCAGGCCGTGCCAGATGACTTCGAGGACATCGGTCATGTGATCGAACGTAGAGGATCGTCAGCGCACCGACATCATCGGGCACCGGCCGCCACCCGTTTCGAAGCACGCGCCCCCGCTGCTCACAGCGTTGCAAGCGGCACGCCGATGATCTCCAGGCGCCGCGTGAGACCGCCGAGCGCGAACTCGCGGATCGCCTCGCTGCTCGCGCCGATCGCCGCGAAGTCGCGCTCGGAGCCGCCCTCCGGTGGCGCGAGCGATGCTGCGACCGAGGGCAGCAGGTCGCGAAGCGTCTGGCGGATCGTGTCCGCCTCGGCCGGCTCCCGGCGGACGGTCTCGCGCAGGAACCACACGCCATAGCCGATGTGGCGGGTCTCGTCGTGGTGGATCTTCGAGTAGCCCTCGACGAAGCCCGGGAGCAGCTTCTCGGCGCAGAGGTAGTCGGTCGTGAACTTGAAGGTCGTGAGGCCGAGCGTGCCCTCGAGGATCAGGTGGTAGAGCGTGACGAAGCGGACCTTCGCGGCGAGGCTGTGCGGTTGCTCGAGAAGTCGCTGATGAGCAGAGACGAGCTCGTGGTCGAAGATGTGCCGGAACGCGTCGGAGACGTTGCGGCGAGCGCGCTCGACGTGCGCGGCGATCAGCTCGGGAGCGGCGACCACCTCGTCCTGGAAGCGGGCGTAGAACTGCATGTGGCGGGCCTCGTCGACCTGCTGTGTTGCGAGGAAGGTGGCCTCCTCCTCTGAGCCGTAGGCGCTGAGGAGCCCGGAGAACTTGGTCGTGATGCGCTCCTCGGCGACCATCAGCGAGGACAGCACGAAGAAGATCAGCTCGCGGTCATCGCCGCTCATCTCCGACCACTGCTGCCTGTCGCGCTCCAGGCCGACGGCGAAGGGCGACCACTGCGAGTCCTCCCAGCGCCGGTAGAGCGTCTGTGGATCGTTGAGCTGGATGTCGTGATCGCTCACGACACGGCGGCGCCGTGGCGCCGGGGTACCTGCTCGGCCACATCGTCGCGCTCGGCCTCGCCGGCGGCACACCCGCAGGCCGAGCCGGCGGGGCTACAGCAGCCGTCCTTCTCGGCAGGCTCGCAGCAGTCCGCCTGCGTCTCCGGCGAGCAGCACGTCGCGCTGGTGCCTAGCTGAGCCATGCGGACAGCTCCTCGAGCGCGCCGGGAATCACGTAGTAGTAAGCCCACAGCCCGCGGCGCTCGGAGTCGAGGATGCCGGCGGCGCGAAGCTTGCCGAGATGGTGCGAGAGCGTGGGCTGGGAGACGTCGAACAGCGGCACGAGCTCACAGACGCAGACCTTGCCGGCGTGCTTGTGGAGCACGTCGACGAGCTGCAGGCGGATCGGGTCGCCGAGCGCCTTGGCGACCGCGGCCATGCGGATCGCGCGCTCGCGGTCGACGTCGGGATAGACGACGGGCTCGCAGCAGCGCTCACCCGCGGCGCGCTTGGTCTTCGGCGCGAGCTGCAAATCGATGCTCATCTATCTACGTATATCTATTGAAAAGACGTTTGTCAATGCAATAGCCTCAAGGGCATGGTCACGCCGCCGCTGCCACGGCGCCTGCTCGCAGAGCTGCTCGGCTCGGCGTTCCTCGCGGCCCTCGTGATCGGCTCGGGTATCGCGGCGCAGACGCTCTCGCCGCACGACATCGGCCTCGAGCTGTTCGAGAACGCGGCGGCCACGGCAGCGGGGCTGTTCGCAATCATCCTGATGTTCGGTCCGGTGTCCGGCGGGCACTTCAACCCGGCGGTGTCGCTCGCGGACGCGAGCCTGGGAGGCCTGTCGTGGCGCGACGCGGCAGCGTACGTGCCGGCGCAGGTGGCGGGATGCGTGCTCGGCGCGGTCACGGCGAACGGCATGTTCTCCCTGGCCGCCGTCAGCATCTCGACGCACCATCGCGCGACGAGCGCGCATCTGCTCTCCGAGGCGATCGCGACGGCAGGGCTGCTGCTGGTGATCTTCTCGCTGGCACGCTCGCGCCGGTCGAGCACCGCGCCGGCAGCGGTCGGCGCGTACATCGGCGCCGCATACTTCTTCACGAGCTCGGCGAGCTTCGCCAACCCGGCGATAACGGCCGGCCGTATGTTCTCCGACACGTTCGCGGGGATCGCGCCGGCCTCGGCTTCGGGGTTCGTGCTCGCGCAGCTGCTGGGCGGCGTCGCGGCGGTCGCGCTCGTGCGCGCGCTCTACCCCGACGTCACTGCGGCTGATGCGGCGGAGGTCGTGGTTCCCCACCTGGCGGAGAGTCGATAGCGGTGGCGACGGTGCTGTTCGTCTGCCTGCACAACGCCGGCCGCTCGCAGATGAGCCAGGCGCTGTTCGAGCGCGTGGCGGATGGCAGTCACGCCGCCCTCTCCGCGGGCACGACACCGGCGCAGCGCGTCCACCCGGAGGTCGTCGAGGTGATGCGCGAGCTTGGCATCGACCTTGCCGAGCGCAAGCCACAGCTGCTCACGCGCGAGCTCGCGGCGCGCGCGGACGTGATCGTGACGATGGGCTGCGGAGACGAGTGTCCCTACATCCCCGGCAAGCGTTACGTGGACTGGGAGCTGCCCGACCCGAAGGGACGGCCTGTGGAGGAGGTTCGCGCGACGCGCGAGGAGATCGCGCGGCGGGTGGGCGAACTGCTCGCGACGCTCGAACCGCGCTGAGCCGCCGGCGCGACGGCCCGCGCTCGAGGCTGCACAACGCGTCCAGAGGCGTAGGATCTCGAGGATGACCGACGAGAGCATCGTGGATCGCATCGAGCAGCTCGTTGCCGAGGAGAGCAAGCTCCGCAGCAGCGAGCAGCGGGACAGCACGGACGTCGAGCGCCTCGAGGAGGACAAGGGGCGCCTGGACGCGGTCGAGGTCGAGCTCGACCGCTGCTGGGACCTGTTGCGCCAGCGCCGTGCGCTGCGCGAGGCGGGCGCAAACCCCGACGACGCGCAAGCCCGCGAAGCGGAGACCGTCGAGCGGTATCTGCAGTAGTCGCGCGTTCGGCCCTGTAGCTGCTGGACCCGCGGCGAGGACGTCGCCGCCGGAAACTACGCTTGGCCGGTGCTGGCCGCGATCCTCGCGCGCGTTCTCTCCAGGATCGTCTCCGCGATCAGCGAGCCGCCGGACGCTCGCAGACCGGTCGCGCAGCTGGAGCGCGTGCTCGCGCTGCTGGTCCTGATCTCGCTCCTGTGCCTGCTACCGCTGCGCCTCTCGCCGCACTCGGCGCGTGTGGTGACGGCGCTCGTGCTCGCGCTCGTCGTGTTGGCCCTCGTCACGACGGTCACGGCGTTCTGGCGCCTGCTGACGCGCTTTGTCGAGGGAGGCCAGGTGCGTGTGCGCGGCTATCAGGTTGATGTGCCGAACCTCGGTCGGCAGGTGCGCGCGTTCGAAGGCGTGATGGCGCTGATGCGCCGCACCGGTCTGGCGCTGCCCGCGCTGCTGTTCTTCTGCCTCTGGGCTGTCGTGTACATGTTCATCTGGTCGCACGAGCCGGCCGCCTGCCCGGCCGATCCGAGCCGCGCCTGCGCGGGCGCATTCCTGGGAGCCGGCACCCACCCCACCTTCGGCGACTTCCTCTACTACTCGATCAACATGGCGTTCGCAAACCCGGCGCCGGATCTGATCGCGCACACGCGCCTGGCGCACACCGCGGCGACGATCGAGGTGCTATCCGGCGTGGGACTCGTCACGCTCTACGCAGGCGCATTCTTCGGATTGGGCTCGCTGCAGACGGCGGCGCCCGAGCGGGACGTCGCGCTAGACCGTCTCCGACGCGGCTGAGTCGTCCCTGCCGCGCCGGCGACCGAGTCGGCGGAAGCCTGGATGGACGCCGGGCGTGAGAGCCTGCTCGTCGGCGATGCGGCGCAGCAGCGCGGCAAGTTGCGCCGACTCCTTCCCCTCCAGCGCGGCCGTCAGGGCATGCTCGTGCTGCTTGGCGACCTCCGAGACCCTGCGCCACATCTCCCGACCGGCATCGGTGAGCGAGATCGCGTAGTTGCGGCGGTCGCGCGGATCGCGCCGGCGCTCGACGAGGCCACGCGCCTCGAGCTCGTCGATCAGCGCTACGAGCCGCGGAGCGTGCATGCCGAGAGCCTCCGCGAGCGCACGCTGGCTCTCGCCCGGCGAGCTGGCGAGCAGGCGCAGGACACCGGCGTCGGGCGGACGCAGGTCGAGCGGCCGGAGCCGGTCGGCGAAGGCCGCGGCGGCATGCGCGCCCAGCTGCGCGAGCAGAAAAGCCACGCCGCCGGAGGCGCGCGTCTCGGAGGGCCGAGCCGGGGGCTCAGAAGTCGGCGGCGACACCGCCGAAGAATAAACGATCCCGATAATAGTTTCAACTTGTAAGCGTTACTGCTAGTATGCGATCCGCTGGCTCCTCTTCCCTCATTGAAAGGACGCACGATGGGCAACCTCGATGGAAAGACCGCGATCGTCACCGGCGCGAGTCGTGGCATCGGCGCCGCAGCGGCACGCGCGCTCGGCGCCGCCGGTGCCTCTGTGGCCCTCGCAGCACGCGACGCGGACGCACTGGAGCATCTCGCCGGCGAGATCACCGCCGCAGGCGGGCGCGCACTGGCGGTGCCGACGGACATCGCCGAGCCCGCGGCGGTCGAGCGACTCGTGGCGCGCACGGTCGAGGAGTTCGGCAGCCTCGATCTCGCGTTCAACAACGCGGCCGGCGGCGGCCATCCGCCGACGCCCCTGGTGGACGTCGTGGTCGAGGACTTCGACAGCGCGCTCGCAGTCAACCTGCGCGGCACGTTCCTGTGCATGAAGTACGAGATTCCGGCGATGCTGGAGAGCGGCGGCGGTGCGATTGTGAACATGTCCTCGACGGCGGGCCTCGAGGCCGTGGGCGGCCTGGCGGCCTACGTCTCGAGCAAGCACGGAATTGTCGGGCTCACGAAGGTGGCCGCCCTCGAGTACGCGGCTCGGGGCGTACGCGTCAACGTGGTCGCACCCGGGCCGATCCTGACCGACCAGCTCGTGCGGGCCGGCGAGGCTGCCCGGCAAGGTGCGGCGCAAGCCGTGCCGATGCGGCGGGTCGGCCGGCCCGAGGAGGTCGCCTCGACCGTCGTCTGGCTGTGCGGCGAGGGCGCCTCGTTCATCACCGGCGCGGTGCTGACCATCGACGGCGGCAAGATGGCCGGGATGGCGCCGTTCGCGCGCAAGGCGCCATGAAGGCCAGAGGATGCCTCACGCCCGGCGTTCCACAGCAAGCTCTTAGATCCATCTGCGGCGGTTCTTAGTGCATTCGCGCATCGTGGAGAAAGCCACTGACCACGATCAACAGAAGACGGAAAGGGATCAGTCCATGTTCTCCCGGAGACTCACCAGATCCATCGCAATCGGGGCGTCGGCGATCGCGATCGGCGGCGGTGCCTACGGCATCGTCAGCGCGACTGCCAGCCCCGGCTCCGGCACGGCGACCAGGGCGTCGTCCACCTCGCCAGCACCGGCGCAACGCGGCTTCGGCGGCGGTGGCGGTGGATCCAACGCCCGGTCTGGACCGGCCGCGGGAGGATCGTCGGGCACGGTGACGAGCGTTTCGAAATCGAGCTTCACGATCACGACTTCAGCGGGTCAGAAGGTGACCGTGAAGAAGGCGTCCTCGACCAAATACCGCAGCGGGACGAGCTCGAGCTCCGCGAGCGCCGTCAAGAAAGGCGCAGGCGTGCTCGTACTCGGCACGACCAACGGAACGACCATCACGGCCAGCAAGGTCGTCGTGCAGGCGAATGCCGGCGCCGGGTCCACCACGCCCTCCGCGGCAGGAGTGGTCCCGTTCCAGCGTGGTGCGCAGTCGACGTCCAAGCAGGTCGGGCAGATCCCGGCGGGCTACAGCCAGGGGTCGGGAACGATCGTGAGCGGAACGCCCGCGAACAGAGCGACTGAAGCTGCGCTGGCGGCCTACCCCGGAGGCGTCGTCGACCGTGTCGTGAAGCTGAGCAACGGCGAGTACGAGGTGCACAACATCGGCGTCAACTGGCCGCATCACATCTTCGTGAGCCACAGCTTGGCGGTCGTCGGCGCCGACTAGATCCATTCCCTGGACTGGACCGCGGCCGCGACGCCGAACCTACGGGGCTCGACTCGGCGCGTATCGGGTGGGCGAGATTCCCGCGGCGCGGGCGATCGCATCTGCGCGATCACGCTCGCGGATGACGAAGTCCGCGAACTCTCGGCGTGTCATCCGCATCGGCTCGGCGCCG
>DASWSH010000214.1:0-2429 GCA_036402735.1 Solirubrobacteraceae bacterium
GATGAACGGCTGAGCATCCCCGCCAAGCATGCTTGGGGGCGCTGGTACGCCGACGATCCCACGCTCGCGCGCATGGAGCAGCTCGGCCAGTTCGTGCTGCGCTACGCGCCGGGCGAGAACTTCAACGGCTCGCTGTACGACATCGCGGGCGTGTGCAACGAGCAGGGCAACGTGATGGGCCTGATGCCCCACCCCGAGCACGCGGTCGACGCGCGGAGGGGCGGCTCCGAGGACGGGCTGAAGCTGTTCGAGTCGATGCGCCTGAGCGTGGAGGGCGTACGTGCCTGACAGCGCGACGCTGCCCACCGTCCAGGACGCCCTCGCGCTGGGCCTCACGCAGGCCGAGTACGAGCTGGTCTGCGAGAAGCAGGGCAGCGCGCCGAACGTGTTGGAGCTGGCGATGTACTCGCTGCTGTGGAGCGAGCACTGCGCCTACAAGCACTCGAAGAAGCTGCTGCGCACGCTGCCCACCGAGGGCGAGCACGTGGTGATGGGACCGGGCGAGAACGCCGGCGCGGTCGACATCGGCGGCGGCCTGGTGTGCGCGTTCAAGGTCGAGTCGCACAACCATCCGAGCGCGGTCGAGCCCTTCCAGGGCGCAGCCACGGGCGTGGGCGGCATCCTGCGCGACATCTTCGCGCTGGGCGCGCGGCCGATCGCCGTGCTCGACTCGCTGCGCTTCGGCGAGCCCGCCGACAGCGCCCGCTCGCGGTACCTGCTCGACGGCGCCGTCTCGGGCATCGGCCACTACGGCAACTCGATCGGCGTGCCGACGGTCGGCGGCGAGGTGTACTTCGAGGCGCCCTACGAGCAGAACTGCCTCGTCAACGCGATGGCGCTGGGGCTCGCGCGGCGCGAGGAGCTCGTGCGCAGCGCCGCCAGCGGCCCGGGCAACACGCTCGTGCTGTTCGGCGCCTCGACGGGGCGCGACGGCATCGGAGGCGCCTCGGTGCTGGCCTCGGCGGAGCTGGACGAGGACGAGGAGAAGCGTCCGACCGTGCAGGTCGGCGATCCGTTCGAGGAGAAGAAGCTGCTCGAGTGCTCGCTGGAGCTGCTCCAGCGCGGGCTGCTCATCGCGCTGCAGGATCTGGGGGCAGCCGGCCTGACCTCCGCGGCCTCCGAGATGGCCTCGAAGGGCGAGGTCGGCCTCGACATCGACATCGCCGCGGTGCCGTTGCGCGAGCAGGACATGGAGCCGTTCGAGGTGATGGTCAGCGAGTCGCAGGAGCGCATGCTGTGCGTGGTCGCGCCCGCCGACGTGCCCGCCGTGCTCGAGCTGTGCGAGAAGTGGGAGGTGGGCGGCGCGGCGATCGGCGTCGTCACCGAGACCGGTCGCATGCGCGTGTTCCATGGCGAGGAGCTGCTGGGCGACATGCCTGTGCGCGCGCTGGTCGATGAGTGCCCGCTGTACGACCTCCAGCCCGCGCCGCCGCCTGCGCCACTGTACGCGCCGCCGCGCGCGACGCTGTCCGAAAACGCCTCGGCCCAGGAGGCGCTGCTCGCGCTGCTCTCGAGCGCCAACCTCGCCTCGCGCCGGCCGCTGTTCGAGCAGTACGACGCGATCGTGCAGTCCCGCACGATCCGCCGCCCGGAGCAGGCCGACGCGGCGGTGCTCGCGCTGCCCGACGGCAGCGCGCTGGCCGTCTCGATCGACGGCAACGGCCGCCGCGTCGCCGCCGATCCGCGCCGCGGCACGATCGCGACGGTGTTCGAGTGCGCCGCCAACCTCGCCTGCGTCGGCGCGGAGCCGCTCGGCACGACCAACAATCTCAACTTCGGCAATCCCGAGAAGCCGCACATCGCCTGGCAGCTCAGCGAGGCGGTCGGCGGGCTCGCCGACGCCTGCCGCGTGCTGCGCGCGCCGATCGTCGGCGGCAACGTGTCTCTGTACAACGAGGGCGCGACCGGCCCGATCTACCCGACTCCCGTGATCGGCATGGTCGGCCGGCTGCCCGACGGCGACCGCGCCGGCAGGCTCGGCTTCTCGTCGCCCGGTGACGCGATCGCCCTCGCCGGGCCGTTCACGCCGTCGCTGGACGCCTCGGAGCTGGCCAAGCTGTGGGGGCGCGAGCTGCCCGGCGCGCTCGCCGAGATCGACCTCGCGGCGACGGCGGCCACGCTCGCCGCGGTGCGCGACGCGGTGCGCTCGGGGTCGGTCTCCAGCGCCCACGACATCGCCGAGGGCGGGCTCGCGGTGGCGCTGGCCGAATGTGCGATCGCATCGGGCCTCGGCGCGGAGGTCGTGCTGGACCCTGCTCGCGCCGATGGTGGCGCCGGCGCGCCGGGCGCAGCGGACCGGTTCTCATTGCTGTTCGGCGAGGCGACGGGCGGGTTCGTGCTGAGCGGTCCGCGCGAGTCGCTCGAGGCGCTCGGCTCGCGCCTGCCGGTGCGCCTGATCGGCAGCGTCGGCGGCGAGCGGCTGAGCATCT
>DASWSH010000215.1:0-2730 GCA_036402735.1 Solirubrobacteraceae bacterium
TACGCCCTGTCATCTTGCCCAAATCGTTCCAAGCTCTCGACCGGCCTGCGCTGAACCCGCGTACTAAAAGGGAAAAAGTGCCTCAAGTGTTTCTCACTACGGCACGATCACAGCTGCGCCGGTGAACGCTCCGGCGCGCAGGTCCTCGAGCGCGCGCCCGGCATCGGCGAGCTCGTAGCGGCTCACCGTCGTGCGAACCGGGACGCGCGTCGCCAGCTCGAGCAGCTCCGTCGCGTCGGTACGCGTGAGGTTGGCGACCGACTTCAGCGTTCGCTCCATCCACAGCAGCTCGTACGGGAACGACGGGATGTCGCTCATGTGGATGCCGCCGCAGACGACGATGCCGCCGGGAGCGAGCGCGGCCAGCGCGAGTGGGACGAGCCCGCCGACCGGCGCGAAGATGATCGCCGCGTCGAGCTGCTCGGGTGGGCGCTGCTCGGAGGCGCCCGCCCACTCGGCGCCGAGCTCCAGCGCGAAGCGCTGCGTGCGCTCGTCGCCCTCGCGGGTGAACGCGAAGACCCGGCGCCCCTGCCAGGCCGCGACCTGGGTGAGGATGTGGGCGGCCGCGCCGAACCCGTACAGGCCGAGCCGGGCCGCGTCGCCGCACATGCGCAGAGCTCGGTAGCCGATCAGGCCGGCACACAGCAGTGGGGCGGCGTCAAGCGGCCCGAACGCGGCGGGGATCGCGAAGCAGTAGCGGGTGTCGGCGACCGTGTACTCGGCCTGCCCGCCGTCGATGTCGCGGCCTGTGAAGCGGGCGTTCGGGCAGAGGTTCTCCCGGCCGCTGCGGCAGTACTCGCAGTCGCCGTCGGTCCAGCCCAGCCACGGCACGCCGACGAGCTCCCCGGGCGCAGCCCCCTCGGGCGGCTGTCCCTCGATCACCTCGCCGACGATCTGATGGCCCAGCACGCGCGGCGGCGATGGAACGTCGACCTCGCCGTCGAGCAGGTGCAGATCGGTGCGGCACACACCGCAGGCATGCACCTTCAGCAGCACCTGGCCCGGTCCGGGCCGGGGCACGGGCAGCTCCACGGCGCGCAGCGGCGCGTGCGGGCGCTCGAACACCATTGCTCGCATCATCGCCGGCATCCTTTGCGCAATATTGCCCGCTGTGGGTACGGCACGGCGGCACGGTCGGGCGTATGCGGGCTGGGGGTGGCGGCCGGCGTGAGCAAGGCGCTGTACTTCAGCCACGAGTCCTCGCTGGCGCACGACCCGCAGACGATCGCGCCGGGCCATCCCGACACGCCGCAGCGGCTGCTCGTGCTGGAAGCGGCGCTGGCCGAGCACGACTGGTTCGACTGGGAGCGGCGCGCCGCGCCGGCCGCGACCGTGGCGCAGCTCGAGCTGGCGCACACGGCGGGACACGTGCAGTCGATCCGCAGGCTGAGCGAAGCGGGCGGTGGCATGGTCGATCCGGATACCTACGTGATGCGGGCGTCCTGGCAGGCGGCGCTGCACGCAGCCGGCGGCGCGTGCGAGCTGACACGCGCGCTGCTGGCGCAGGAGGCGCCGGTGGGCTTCGCGGCCGGCCGGCCGTCGGGGCATCACGCCGAGCGCGACCGCGCGATGGGCTTCTGCCTGTTCAACAACGTCGCGGTCGCGGCTGCCTGGGCGATCGCGGAGCTGGGGCTGACCAGCGTGCTCGTGATCGACTGGGACGTTCACCACGGCAACGGCACGGCCGAGATCTTCAGAGCGCGCTCGGACGTGCTTTTCGCGAGCCTCCATCAGTCGCCGCTCTACCCGGGCACCGGACCCCTCGCCGATGCGGGCAGCGGCGCGGGGGAGGGGTTCACGATCAACCTGCCCGTGCCGCCGGGCACGGGCGAGGCGCTCTGGATGGACCTCTTCGAGCGGGTCGTGCTGGCGGCGGCACAGAGCTTCTCGCCACAACTGATCCTCGTCTCGGCGGGGTTCGACGCGCACGCAGAGGACCCGCTCGCGTCGTGCCGGCTCAGGACATCGAGCTTCCCGCTGATGGCCTCACGCGTGCGGGATCTCGCGCAGGCTGCGGGTGCACCGCTGGGCGTCGTGCTGGAGGGTGGTTACAACGTGCGCGTGCTGGCCGACAGCGTGTGCGCGATGCTGCCGGCGCTGACCGGCGAGCTGGAGGAGCCGCCGCCGCGGGAACGCTCCGAGCAGCCGGAGCCGCTGCTGGAGGCGGCGCTGCAGCAGTACGGGCGCTGGTGGCCGCTCGGGTGACGCGATCGCCGGTGGTCGTGCCGCGGGGCCGTGCTTTCAGATCCCCTGTCCCGGCAGGAACTCGTTCGTGAACGGCGGCAGGCCCAGCGCCGGGTCTTTGCTCACCAGTCGGTGCGAGAACATCCAGATGCCGAAGGCGGTCCAGGCGCTCGGGCTCTGCCAGCCGAACGGCTTGCCCGCTTCGGTCGGGACACTTGCAGGGAGCGTGCGCTTGATCGATTCCAGCTGCAGCTTCGCTTCCAGCGACGGGTTCGCGCTGCGCAGCGACGTGACGGCAGCCGCGGGGTCCGAACGCACCTCGTGCTCGCCGCGCGTGAGCGCCTGCAGGAACGCGCGCAGGTCCTGGCCGCGCTTGCGCGCCTCGTCCGCGCGGGCCACCACGACCAGCTCGTCGTAGGTGGGCACGCCGGCGCGGTCGACCGGGATCACGACCGCTCGCTTGTGCATCAGCTGCAGCTGGATGCCCTCGTAGTTCCAGAAGCCGCCCAGGGTTGCGTCGACCTGGCCTGAGAGCATCGCGGGGAT
>DASWSH010000216.1:0-3622 GCA_036402735.1 Solirubrobacteraceae bacterium
GTAGCAGACCTCGGTTCGTCCGAATTACCGGCAAGGCCGCGACCCCGGTACCGTTGTCGCCGTCGATCTTCAGCCTAGGTGGGTCAGCTGGCGGCGAGCTGCAGGACGAGCATCGCGCCGACGGCACCGAAGCAGAACAGATGCTGCGCGAGCACGGCCCGCGCGAGGGCGCTCTGCAGCTCCGGCGGGTCGCGTCGTGTGCCGAGGCGCACAGCGCTGGGCACGGTGCGCAGCGCTGCGACGGTGACGGCGGCGAGCACTAGCGCGAGCGATGCCCAGGCGACCCATGCGGGCGAGCGCGCTTCGGCGAGCTCCACGACGAGTGCGGCCAGCGTGCCGAGCATCGCTGCCGCGACGAGCCTGTTCATCGGCCGGGCAGCGGTCGTGACGCGCGCGTAGTAGGACGCGATCGACGCGAGCACGTGCTCGGGCAATGGCCCGGGCGGGCGGCGCAACGCCTGCACGTCGAACATCAGGTCGAACCACAGCACAGCGAGCAGAAAGCCGCCGCCGGCGCTCGCAAACGGGCTCACGATCCGAGCCGCACGGTGACCTTCGGTTGCAGCCGGTAGTTCGCTTCGGAGTAGCTGCTGCTGAGCGCGTCCACTTGGAGCTGCGTCAGCGAGCTGCCGAACGTGGCCGGCCCGCCCAGTTTCTTGTAGGCAACGGGCAGGCGCCGGCTGATCTGGAAGAGCGTGAAGTGCGCGTCGTAGATGGTCTCGATGTACAGCGGGACGTTGGCGCGCGCGAACGCGGCGGCGGGCGGCGGGCCCGTGCGGGTGCGTTCGATCGAGTACTCGATCTCGCGCCAGCCCGCGGCGGTGAGCGTGGCGAAGCTGCGGTAGTCGCCGGCCAGCGAAGCGGACGCGCCGGCGAGGCTGCGTGCCTTCAGTTCACCGAACAGCCCCGGCAGCCGCAGCGCCTCGGCGCGTGCTCGCGCCTGCGCGATCGCGGCCAGCGCCTGCTTGCTCGGCGAGGCTGGCAGGCCGTGCACGACCGCCGGCCACGCCGCTTTGGACGCCCGCGCCGCTGCGGCCGCTTCCGCTTGTCTTCCCTGCAGCGCGCGCACGACTGCGACGAGGTCTTCGCGCTGCAGGCGCAGGCCGGCGGGGCTCGCATCCGAGCCGCCTGCGCCGCAGCCTGCCGTGGTCGACGCGGCGGCGCAGATCAGCAGCGCCACCGCCCTCCGGACCGTGCGAGGGCACACGGCGCGTGCCCTCTTGCCTAGCCGACCTTCAATATGTCGATCACGAAGATCAGCGCTTCGTTCGGCGGGATGCCACCCTGGCCTTTGGAGCCGTAGGCGAGGCTCGCAGGGATCCGCAGTTCACGCCGGCCGCCCTGCTTCATGCCCTTCAGGCCTTTGTCCCAGCCTTCGATCACCGCGCCCGCGCCCAAGGTGAACTTGAACGGTTCTTTGCGTTTCCAGGAGGCGTCGAAGACTTTGCCGGTCTTGTAGTTGGCGCCCACGTAGTTCACGAACAGCACGCTGCCGGTCTTCGTTTCCGGGCCGGTGCCGACGACCAGATCCTTGGTTTCCAGTTTCGTGGGCGGCTTGCCGGTGCCCTTTTCGATCTTCGGTTCGGTCGCGAGCGGGCCGGAGGTTGGGGTTTTCGGTTCCAGGCTCGGCGATGCGGCGATCAGCTTGCTGTCGGCCTTGCTCTCGTTGCCGATCGTGATCGTGCTCGATTCGCCCGAGCTGCCGCAGCCGGCGATCAGCAGGCCGGCGACGAAAAGCGCGAGCATCGCGCTGGTTCGCACGCGCAGAGGGAAGATGGCGTCTTTGATGTTGTTCACGGTGGCGCAGCCTACATGAACAGATAAAGGACATCTCAGTTGCTCGAACACCGCGGCGCCTCACAGGCCCCGTGGCGCTAGGATCGATGACGGACCGTGCTAGGCGGGGAGGTAGCGGTGCCCTGAACCCGCAATCCGCTCTAGCGGGGCTGAATTCCCCTCCGAGGGGTTCCGCTCCGGCCACTCCGCTGTCAGAGGCGTCGATGGCTCGGGTCCCGCGCGGTGTCGGCTTGCGAACCAGGTCAGGTCCGGAAGGAAGCAGCCTTAAGCGATGTCCGGCAGGCGCAGCGGGAGCTCCCGAGCCGGAGCCGAAGGCAGCGGCAGGTGACCGGTGTGCGGAATCGCGACGAGGGGTGCACGGTCCTCATTCACAGCGCTTGAAGATCAGCCACGAGCGGTTCGTGGCCGACTCGCGGAAACCGGGCGGCACGGACACCGCGCGATGCGGGTCGCGCGGGTCGAGCACGTATTCGCGTTCGACCTCCGCGCTCGCGGGATCCACGTACACGCCGGAGCGCAGCGGCGAGACCTGCGCGCTCTGCACGTTCGCCGGACTCGTCTTCAGGTACAGCGCGAGCAGCGGGATCGGCGCATGATTCGGCACCCCGACCGGCCCGCAGCGCAGGTTGATCGCACCGTTTCGGACCATCTTGATCAGATCTATTTCGATCGTTTCCTGACGAGCGAGTTCCGCCAGCTCGCGGTGCGCCGAGCGATATTCCGGGGGGATGCTCGAGAGCAGCAGCACGAGCACGAGCAGGCCCGTCCAGATCCAGGCCCGCCGCCGGGGGTGCGAGGACGCCAGCGCCGTCCAGCCGACAACGGCAGCGCCGCAGAAGATGCACAGCAGCGCCGCTGCGAGGAACGCGTAGCGCGTGACGATCGGCAGCCCGACTGCCGCGAACGCCGCGAACACGACGACCGCGACGATGCCGGCCGCGGCGAGCGGAGCTGCGCGTCGCCGCATCCACATCAGCGTCAGCAGCACGCCGACGCCGGCGCCGAGCAGCGCCTCGAACTGCAGCACCTCGCCGATCCGCCGCGGCACGTACTGGGGGACGTCGGCGATGCCGGACTTGCGGTCGAGGATCGCGGCGGTGTGGCGTGTGTTCGTCAGCGAGTAGAGCGGGTTGCCCGTGATCAGCAGGTCGCTGCCCAGCCAGACCAGCGGCCCCGCCGCCGCGAGCAGCGTCAGCCACGCGAGCTCGCGGCGCGAGCGGCCCGCCCGCAGCCGTCGCGCCCAGCCGGAGACGCCGCCTCCTGCGGCGCCCGCCGCGGCGGGCGGGCCGAGGCGTGAGCTCGGCAGCCTGCGCCGCAGCGAGGCCGGCATCAGGTCGAGCAGGTAGAGCCAGTAGAGCGCCGAGAAGACCCATGCCTCCGGCCGCAGCAGGCCGGCCAGCGCGAGCAGTGTCAGCACCGGCGCGCCCGCACGCGGCCGTCGCGTCTCGACGAGCAGCGCGCTCAGCACGAACAGCACGTAGGGCACGTCAAGATAGGCGCGCACGCCGTAGGAGAGCACGGGCACGCGCGTCAGGAACAGCACTGCGGCCAGCGCGCCCGCGGCGCGCCCGAAGAACGCGGCGCCGAGGCTGTAGATCACCCAGCCGCACGCCGCCAGCGCCGCGAAGGCGAGCGCCACCGTCACGTCGATCTCGGTGTGCGCGCCGAGCGGCGTGAGCACGATCCCCAGCAGCTCGAGCAACGGGTGCGGCGTCGGCGCGACCGGCAGGTGGTAGGCGGGCGTTTCCCCTCGTGCGAGCTGGCTGCCCCACGAGAGCGCGTAGAGCGTGTCGTAGTTGACGAAGCCCACGCCGGCGATCGCTCG
>DASWSH010000217.1:0-2836 GCA_036402735.1 Solirubrobacteraceae bacterium
CGATGCCGCCGGTGGCGCCCGTCAGCAGCACCGTGGACCCCGAGATCTGCATCACCTGTGAGCCTATTCCTATGCGCATCATCGCGTTGTTCGGTCCCACCGGCGTCGGCAAGACGGCCGTGGCGATCGCGCTGGCCGAACGGCTGCGCGCGCGCGGGGAGGACCCGGTCGCGGTCTCGGCCGACGCGCTGCAGGTCTACGCCGGCCTGGAGACGCTGACCGGCGCCGCGGGCGCCGTCGAGCAGGCGCTGCTCGAGCATCGCCTGCTCTCGTTCCTGCCGCTCGACGCGAGCTTCAGCGCGGGCGAGTACGCGGAGCTCGCGCACGCGCAGATCGACGAGCTGCTCGCGCAGCGACGCCGGCCGATCGTCGTCGGTGGCACCGGCCTGTACCTGCGCGCCGCGCTCACCGACCTGGACCTTCGTCCCTCGCCGCCGGCCGCCGTGCGCGAACGCTGGATGGAGGAGCTGCGCACCCGCGGCGCGCCCGCGCTCTACGCCACGCTGCTGGAGCGTGCGCCCTGGGTCGCCGAGAGCGAGACGATCGGACCGAGCGACAGCCATCGCATCGTGCGCGCGCTCGAGCTGCACGAGCTGGGCGAGCTCGAGCCGCCCGAGGGGCCATCGCAGCTGTGGTCGCTGGACGTCCGCCATCCCACGGTCCTGGCCGGGCTGACGATGGAGCGCGAGGCCCTGTACGCGGCGATCGACGAGCGCGTCGAGCGGATGGTCGCCTCAGGCGCCCGCGAGGAGGTGCTGCGCGCGCGTGCCGCCGGCGCGTCGCAGACCGCGCGCAAGGCGCTCGGCTTCGAGGAGCTGCTGCAGGGCGACGTCGAGCGGATGAAGCGACGCACCCGCAACTACGCGCGACGCCAGCTGACGTGGATGCGCAAGCTCGCGGGAGTGCGCCAGATCGACGTGACCGGTCGCGATCCAGCCGCCGTCGCGGGCGAGATCCTAGACTGCGCGGCCCGTGACGATGCGATTTGAGAAGTGGCAGGCACTCGGCAACGACTACCTGATCGTGGAGCAGGCCGAGCTGCCGTTCGAGCTGACGCCGCCGCGCATCCGCGCGCTGTGCGCCGGTCACTTCGGCATCTTCGCCGACGGCGTGCTGCTGCTCTCCCCGCCGGCGGACGCGCAGGACGTCGCCGACCTGCGCATCTTCAACCCCGATGGCTCCGAGGCCGAGCTGTCCGGCAACGGCGCGCGCGAGGCGATCCTCTACCTGCGACGGCGCGGCTGGACCGATCAACAGCGCTTCTCGATCCATACCGCCGCCGGACGCATCAGCCCGACGATCATCGGCCCCGACAGCTGCCGGGTGCACATGGGCACCGCCTCGCTCGCCTCGCCGGACTTCCCGAGCGGTCCCGCCGACGGCCGCGGACAGCTCGCGGAAATCGAGTTCCAGCACGTCTCGATCGGCAACCCGCAGTGTGCGATCCGCGTCGCCTCGGAGGCCGAGCTCGACGCGCTCGAGCTGCCCGCGATCGGTCCGTCGATCGAAGGCAGCGAGCTGTTCCCGAACCGCACCAACGTCTCCTGGTACACGCCCGTGGCGCCCGCGCCCGGCGGCGCCGAGCGGATCCGCGCGCGGATCTTCGAGCGCGGCGTGGGGGAGACCCTTTCGTCCGGCACCGGCGCGAGCGGTGCGGCGATCGCGCACGCGCTCGCGCACGGCGACGCGCTGCCGGTGACGATCGAGGTGCTGCTCGAAGGCGGCGAGCTGACAGTCGAGCTGGGGGAGGGCCTCGACGTGCATCTGACAGGCTGGGCGCGACCCGTGTTCGAGGGACGCATCAGCGAAGACTTCGCAAAGGAGCTGCATGAAACCGAGTAAGCGCCTGGAGCGCATCCCGCCCTACGCGTTCGCGCAGCTCGAGCGCAAGATCGCCGAGCGCCGCGCGGCGGGCATCGACGTGATCAGCCTGGGCATCGGCGACCCCGACCGGCCCACGCCGGCGCTGATCGTCGAGAGCATGCAGGAGGCGGTGACCGAGCCGGAGACGCACCAGTACCCCTCCAACCGCGGCCGCGCCGACTTCCGCGCGGCCGTCGCCGACTTCTACGAGCGGCGCTTCGACGTAAAACTCGACGCCGACAGCGAGATCATCCCGGCGCTCGGTGGCAAGGAGGCGATCTTCAACCTCAACCTCGCGTTCCTGGACCCCGGCGACTACGCGCTCGCCGCCGACCCCGGCTATCCCGTCTACACGGGCGGCCCGTGGCTTGCCGGCGCCGAGCCTGTGCTGATGGCGCTCGAGCCCGAGCGCGGCTTCGTGCCGGACCTCGACGCGATCGACGAGCAGGTCGCGCGCAAGGCCAAGCTGATGTACCTGAACTACCCCAACAACCCGACCGGCGCGGTCGTACCGGACGGCTTCTTCGAGCGCGTCGTCGAGTTCGCGCGCAGCAACGAGATCCTCGTCGTGCACGACATGGCCTATTCGGAGATCGTCTTCGACGGCTACCGCGCGCCCTCGTTCCTCGCGACGCCCGGCGCCAAGGAGGTCGGCATCGAGGTCTACTCGCTGTCGAAGGGCTTCAACATGACCGGCTGGCGCTGCGGCGCGGTGGTCGGCAACGCGCAGGCGATCGAGACCTACTGGCGGCTGAAGACCAACATCGACTCTGGTGCGTTCGAGGCGCTGCAGCTCGCCGCGATCACCGCGCTCTCACCCGACCTCGACGCGGAGCTCGCGTCGATGAACGAGCTGTACAAGCGCCGCCGCGACCTCGTCTGCGACGCGCTGCGGAAGATCGGCGTGGACGTGCGCCCGCCGCACGGCACGATCTACGTGTGGGCGCGGGTGCCGGCCGGGTTCGAAAGCTCC
>DASWSH010000218.1:0-1548 GCA_036402735.1 Solirubrobacteraceae bacterium
CGCCTGCGTCGCGCGCGTCACCCGCCGCAGCTGGTCCCGGGACACCCCCACCGGCCTGTGGCGGCCGCGGCGTGAGGTGGCCTACTACGCAGGGCTGTTCGGTTCTGAGCCCGAGTTGTTCGTGAAGGCAGGTCGTGTGGCCGAGGGATCGGCAGCGCCCCTGGGCTGTTGAGGGCCAAACCCTTGCACCGGAGGCCGCATGGTGCCGTTCGCCGGGCTGCTCGCCGCTCTGGAACAGATCCCCGACCCGCGCCGCCGCCAGGGTCAGCGTTACAGCCTCGCTCCCCTGCTGCTCTTCGCGGTGCTGGCCGTCCTCGCCGGCGCGACCTCCTACCGCCGCATCCGCCTGTTCATCGGCGTGCATCGCGAGCGGCTCAACGCCGTTTTCGGTGCCAGCTTTCGTCGCGCGCCCGCCATCAACACCCTACGCACCCTCTTCCACGCGCTCGACCCGACCGAGATCGAGGCCGCCTTCCGCGACCATGCCGAGCAGCTTGGAGACGCTACCGCCTCGCCAGGGCGGCGGGTCATCGCACTGGACGGCAAGACGCTGCGGGGCAGCTTCGACCACCTGGACGACCGAGCCGCCGTCCAAGTGCTGGGTGCGTTCGCCAGCGACGCCGCCCTCATCCTGGCCCACCAAGAGATCGCCGGAGGCGACGAGATCGCGGCGGCACAGGCGCTGATCGAGCAATTGGGCCTGCGCGGCGTCCTGTTCACCGCTGATGCGCTACACTGTCAAAAAAACCTTCGCCGCCGCGGCCGCGACCGGCAACGCGCTGCTGGTGCGGGTCAAGGACAACCAGCCACGCTTGCTCGAGAGCTTGGCCGGCCTGTGCGCCGTCCGGCCCCCGACCGATCACCTCGACACCATCGATCATCACGCCCACGGTCGCGAGGAGCATCGCCGCGTCGAGGTCTTCGCCGCCGAGCGGCTCGATCCCGACTGGCGGCCCTTCGTCGCCTGCATCGTGCGCGTCACGCGCCGCACCTGGTGCCGGGACACCCGCACCGGCCTGTGGCGGCAGCGGCGTGAGGTCGCCTACTACGCCGGCCAGGTGCCGCTCGAGGCCCGAGCTTGCGCCGCTGCCGTGCGTGGACACTGGGGGATCGAGAACCGCAACCACTACGTGCGTGACTGCTCCTTGGGCGAGGATGCCAGCCGCATCCGGCACAAGCCCGGTATCTTCGCCCGCCTACGCTCCTTTGCGCTCAACATCCTGCGCGCCAACGGCGTCAGCAACGTGAGTGAGGCCCTCTACACCAATGCCCTCAGCCTCGATCGCCTCCTCGCCTATGGCTTGCCGAAGCAGAACTGAACTGCCCTGGTGGAAGCTCACCGTGACGCGGCGGCCGTCTATGTGACGGTAGCGTTGGTGACAGCTCGCGGTCGATCGCAGGCTGAAGCCGTCGCGGATGAGCGCGGCGATGATCTCGCGGGCGGTGAGGCCGCGCAGGCGCTTCCAGTCGAGCCCGCTCATACGGTGACGGTGACGAGCGGCTCCTCGGAGACCTGGGCCGCGGCCGGGATCGGCTCGCCGTCCTCGA
>DASWSH010000219.1:0-18425 GCA_036402735.1 Solirubrobacteraceae bacterium
CCCGCGCCGGGATGGTGCGCGATGTCGTACTCCTCCTTCCACGCCCAGCCCTCCGCCGACCACCACTCGCGGCGTTCGTAGCCGCCGCCCTCGCTGAAGCGCATCCAGCTCGCGTTCGTGACGGGCCGGCGCGCGATACGGAACGAACCCAGCTCGACGCAGTGGCGTGGCCGCTCGTTGTCGTAGGAGAACGCGCCCTCCGCGGCTCCCATCTCGAAAGCGCCGCCCTGTACCGTCAGCCAACCGTCCGTGCCGCCCAGCGCCGACAGCGGCGGCTCGCCCGGCGCCAGCAGGCCGCCGATCGCCATCGCCTGGCGCATCGTCTCGGTGTGCTGCAGCTCGTGGCGCAGCACCATCTCGCAGATCACGCCGTCGCCGCAGCCGACGCGCGCGAGCGCGTGCTCCGTGCGCGCGCGCACCTCCTGCATGTAGCTGCGTGCCTCGGCGGGGCCGAGCGTCTC
This sequence comes from Solirubrobacteraceae bacterium, assembly GCA_036402735.1. Classification (GTDB taxonomy): domain Bacteria; phylum Actinomycetota; class Thermoleophilia; order Solirubrobacterales; family Solirubrobacteraceae; genus Palsa-744. The sequence continues at coordinate 462 of DASWSH010000219.1, forward strand.
GATTTCTCCGCGCACCGCGCGCGGCGTCTCGAACGCGTCGTACAGCGCCGCCAGATCGGGCCGCAGCAACTCCAGCCCGCCGTGACGGTGCGCGAGCCACAGATCCTCGTAGGCGGCGATGTGCCCGAGGTCCCAGACGAGCGGCGAGAGGATCGGCGAGTACACGGTCTCGAGCTGCTCGCCGGACAGCGGCGCGACGAGCGCCAGGGTCCGTTCGCGCGCCGCAGCGAGCGCGACGAGCGCCTGCTCGGCGTCGGGGGCGAGGGCATCGTTCGGGGCCGCGCGGACTGCCATGGGCAGGCGGGCACAACTCTAGAAGGTCCGGCTCGCTCGAGTTGCGGTCCCTCGCCGGTTCGCGCTCTCAGAAGCTCCAGCGCTCCAGCACGCGGCGGCCGTGCTCGTGTCCCAGCCGGCAGACCGCGCCGGGCGAAAGCGCGAGCCGTGCGCCCTGCTCGGGGCCCATCTCCGCCCAGCGTGCGCCCAGCACGCGCAGCACGTGGCCGTGCGAGAACACCAGCCCCGGTCCCTCCGCGCGGCGCAGCTCCTCGATCACGCGGTCGGCGCGCGCGCCCACGTCGGCGGCGCCCTCGCCGCCGGGACAGCCGTCGCGCCACATGTCCCAGTCGGGCCGCTGCGCGAGGATCTGCTCGGTCGTCAGCCCCTCGTACTCCCCGTAGTCCCACTCCAGCAGGTCGTCGCGAACCTGCGCGAGCTCGCCGAACCCGGCGAGCTCACACGTTTCGCGCGCGCGCCTTGAGGGGCTCGTGAGCACGAGCGCGAAGTCCTCGTGCGGCAGCTTCGCGGGCAGCGTGCGCGCCGCTTCGCGCCCCCGCTCGGTGAGCGGTATGTCGGTGCGACCCGTGTGCCTCCTGTCGATCGTCCACTCGGTCTCGGCGTGGCGGACGAGGAACACGCCTGCTGGCGCCGCGCTCATCCCAACGGCGCGGGTGGGGCGGCGGCGTCGTCGACGATCACCGTCAGTCGCTCGCGCCGCAGCAGGCTCGCCGGCACGTGCTTGCTCGGCTCCCCGAGCATCGCGCTGACCGCGTCCGCCTTGCCCGCGCCGGTGGCGAGGAGCAGGCACTCTCGCGCAGCGCGTAGCACCGGCAGGCTGAGCGTGATCCGCTCGGGTGGTGGCTTCGGCGAGTCGGTCACGCCGAGGCAAATCGCATCGGCCGGCGCGTCCAGCGTGGGCGCGCCCGGGAACAGCGATGCGACATGCCCGTCGGGGCCGATGCCGAGCAGCACCAGATCGAGCACCGGGACCGCCTCGCTCGCCGGGGCGGGCTCGCCGGTCGCCACCCGCTCGCGAAGCACAGCGGCGTAGCGCTCGGCGCCTTCGTGCGGCCCGAGCTCGCCCTCCATGCGGTGCACGCGCTCCGCGGGAAGGCCTGCCGGCTCGAGCAGCGTCTCGCGCGCGAGCCGGTAGTTGCTCTGCTCGTCCTCGGGCGGCACGCAGCGCTCGTCGGCGAACCACACCTCGACCGCCTCCAGCTCGGCAGGCTCGCGCGCGAGCAGCTCGTAGGTGCGGCCGGGGCTGGTGCCGCCGCTCAGCGCCAGGTGCGCGACGCCACGCTGCTCGCGAGCGCGTGCGAGCGCTCGCACCGTGTGTGCGGCGGCGCGCTCGGCGACGGACTGCGGGTCCGGGCAGCTCGTCAGCTGCGTCAAGCGATCATCGTCCTTGCGCAGTCCAGCGCCGGCACATAGGTGGGGTCGCGCAGCAGCGCCTGGCGGATGCCCTCGCCCAGCACGCCGGTCTCTCCGCGCGAGGCGCCGGGGATCGTCCATTCGCGCGGCTGCTCGCCGGCGCTGCCGAAGCGCGCGCGCAGGCCGCCCGGGCCACGGTCGAGTGACAGCGAGCGCCCCGCGGCCGTCTCCACCGTGAGCCCCTCGAGTCCCGGCACCTGCAGCTGCGGCGCGTGGCGCAGTCGCAGCGAGACGTCCTGGCGCCCGCCGCGCGCTTTGCCGACGAGCTCCTCGCCGTGCGCCATCAGTCGCTCCGTGCGCCAGCCCAGACGCGAGGCGAGCCAGCCGAGCAGCAGCGACGCGGCGGCTCGCGAGGCGGGGTGATGGCGCACCTCGACACGCGCCAGCAGGCGCAGCTCGGGGCGCAACCAGGGCGGATCGAACATCGCCGCCACGCGCTCGCGCCACGGTGTCGAGCGCAGCCATGCGAGGTCGACGACGTAGGCCTGCTTTGTGAGCGCGGCAGCCACGTCGAGCGCTTCGCGCGGGTCCGGTTCGCCGACGGAGTCGTACAGCACGGCCTGCGCCAGCGGCATCAGCGCTTCGGCGATGTCCCGATGGCCGTGTGGCGACCACAGCAGCGTCGGCAGGTCCGGGACCACGAGCGGGTCGGCGATCGTGAGCAGGTCGTCGAGATGGCGGTCGCCGAGCTCGACTACGACCGTCTCGCGCAGCAGCGCGAGCTCACCCGGCGGACGCTCGCCCTCGTCGCTGGAGATCGTGACGCGCGCGTCGAGCCGCTCCCGTTTCGGCTCGTAGGCGAGCACGACCATGCGCGAGGCGTGGTAGCGCCCGACGCCGCGCAGGCGGTTCGCGATTTCGCCGCTCCAGGCGCGGTCGACGAACGCGATCATGTTCAGCACGCGCGCCGGCACGGCATCCTGTTTGTGGGTGTGCACCTCGATCAGCAGCTCTCGCAGCGCCGCTTCGATGCGGTCCGGCGTCGTCCCCTGCTCGCTCCAGACGACGTCGCTGCGAGCCATCAGATCGCGCGCCAGTGGTCGCCCTCGCGCAGCAGCCCGTCCGCCTCGGGTGGCCCCTGCGAGCCGGCTTCGTAAGTGTGCAGCGGCGGGTTCGGCGTGGCCCCGTTCTTCTTCCCCCACGCTTTCACGATCGGGTCGCAGATGCGCCACTGCGCCTCGACCTCGTCGTTGCGCGTGAACAGCGTGGCGTCGCCGCGCATCGCGTCGGTGATCAGCCGCTCGTACGCCTCGGGCGATTGCGATAGGAAGGACGTGCCGTAGAGGAACTCCATGTGCACCGGTCTGATCACCATGCGCGTGCCCGGGATCTTCGCGCCGAGGCTCAGCGAGACACCCTCGTTGGGCTGCAGCGTCAGCACGAGCTGGTTGGGCCGTACGCCGAGCGAGCCGTCCTGGCTGAAGGCGAGGTGGGGAACCGGCTTCAGCGTGACCGCGATCTCCGTGACCTTGCGCGCGAGGCGCTTGCCCGTCCTCAGGTAGAAGGGCACGCCGGCCCAGCGCCAGTTGTCGACCTCGAGGCGCAGCGCGGCGTAGGTCTCGGTGTGCGAGTCCGGCGGCACGCCCGGCTCTTCGAGGTAGCCCGGCACGTCCTCGCCGCCGGCGTGACCCTTCGTGTACTGCGCGCGCACGGCCATCTCCGGTATCTGCTCCTCGCTCGGCTCGGGGATCGCCTCCAGCACCTTGACCTTCTCGTTGCGCACCTCTTCGGCGGTGAAGTTGACGGGCGGCTCCATCGCGACGTGGCAGAGCAGCTGCAGCATGTGGTTCTGGATCAGGTCCCGCAGCGCGCCGGCGTGGTCGTAGTATTCGGCGCGGCTGCCGATGCCGATGTCCTCAGCCGCGGTGATCTGCACCGAGTCGATGTAGTTGCGATTCCACAGCGGCTCGAACATGCCGTTGGCGAAGCGGAACGCCAGCATGTTCTGGACGGTCTCCTTGCCCAGGTAGTGGTCGATGCGGTAGACCTGGGACTCGTCGAAGACCTCGAGCACGCGGCGGTTGAGCTCGCGCGCCTCCTCCAGCGTCGTGCCGAACGGCTTCTCGACGATCAGGCGCACTTCCGCCTGCTCGTGCATGTCGAGCTGCGCCTTGCCGAGCGCCTCGACGATCACCGGGAAGAAGCTCGGCGCGGTGGAGAGGTAGAACGCGCGGTTGAGCGGCTCGCCGGCGGCCTGCTCGAACTCCGCGAGCACGCTGCCGAGCTCGCTGTAGACGTGCTCGTCGTCGAACGTGCCGGGCACGTACTTGGCGTTGGCGAGCAGGCCGGCGAGCACATCCGGGTCGGGCTTGCGCCGCGAGAACTGCCTGATCGCCTCCTCGCACTCCTTGCGGAAGTCCTCGTGCGCTTTTTCTTTGCGCGAGACGCCGACGAGGTGGAAGTGCTCGGGCAGTGCGCCGTCGTGCGCGAGGTTGTAGAGCGCCGGCAGCAGTTTGCGGCGCGCGAGGTCGCCGGTGGCGCCGAAGATGACGAGTGTGGTGGGGGGGACCGGGAGCCGCTCGAGACCGGCCGTCAGCGGGTTCTCCTCGGCGCCGTCGCGGGCGCTCGTGTGGTGGCGGGTGTGCACGGCCATCTCAACGCCCTCCGGCGGGTGGCGCCGACTTCACGGCGTGGCCGCCGAACTGGTTTCGAAGCGCCGCCAGCACGCGATCAGCGAAGTCGCCGTTGCCGCGCGAGCGCAGGCGCGCGTACAGCGAGGCGGTGATGACCGGCGTGGGCACATCGTGCGCGGTCGCGTCCTGGATCGTCCAGCGGCCCTCACCGGAGTCCTCGGTGTACCCCTCGATCTTCTCGAGCTGGTTGCCGTCGGCTTCGAACGCGCGCGCGGCCAGTTCGCACAGCCAGGAGCGCACCACCGAGCCCTGCCCCCAGAGGTGCGCGATCTTGGCGTTGTCGAGCTCGTACTCGCACTTGTCGAACACGTCGAAGCCCTCGGCATAGGCCTGCATCAGGCCGTACTCGACGCCGTTGTGGACCATCTTCACGTAGTGCCCCGCGCCGGAGGGGCCGAAGCGCAGCCAGCCGCGCGGTCCGATCGCCCGCACGCTCTGCTCGCCGGTCTCGGGGGCGAGCACGTCGAGGATCGGCGCGAGCCGTTTGACCGCTTTGGGTGGTCCGCCGACCATCATGCAGTAGCCGACCTCGAGCCCCCAGACGCCGCCCGATGTACCCACGTCGACGTATTCGATCCCTCTTTTTCTGAGTTCCGCCGCGCGGCGCTTGTCGTCGGTCCACTTCGAGTTGCCGCCGTCGACGATCATGTCGCCGCGATCGAGCAGCTTGGCCAGCTTGTCGACCGTCTCCTGCGTGGGCGCGCCGGCGGGCACCATCAGCCACACCATGCGCGGCGGCTCGAGCTTCTTGACGAGCTCGCGCAGCGTCTCCGCGCCCGCCGCACCATTCCTGACCGCCTGCTTGACCGCCTTCTGATCGAAGTCGAAGGCCACGACATCGTGCTCGGAGTCACGCCGGATGCGGTGGACCATGTTGCCGCCCATCTTGCCGAGTCCGACGAAACCGATCTGTGTCATGCCAGCTCCTTGTGGTCCGGTGTAGGCGTGCGCTGCCGCGGTTGCACCGATCGTAGTGTGCAGGGGCCGTCGGGTACGATTCGCCGCCGTGAACGCCGCCGAGGAGAGCGCCTTCAAGCGACAGCTCGACCGTCTGTGGGCGTTCTCGCCCGAACGGCTGTGGCTGCGCTCGATCGGTCTGCACCGTAGTGGCCACTGGCGACTGGCGTTCCTGCTGAAGCAGCTCAACTCGCTGCTCTACCACAACTCGCTGGCACCGGGCGCACGCGTCTCGCCCGACATCTCACTCGGTCACCACAGTCTCGGCATCGTGATCCACAGCGACGTCGAGATCGGCAGCGACGCGATGATCTGGCACAACGTGACGCTGGTCGCGGGCCGCCTGCCGCGCGGAGCTCGCGGCACGCACGGTGGTGGCAACGGCAACGCGCCGGCGGCGCAGCGCTCTCGCATCGTGATCGGCGATCACGTCACGATCGGCGCGAACGCGGTGCTGATCGCTCCGCGCGGCAGGACGCTGACGATCGGCAACGGCGCGCGCGTCGGTGCCGGCACGGTCGTGACCGAGGACGTGCCGCGGCGGACGACCGTCGTCGGTGCGCCCCCGCGCACCTACTCGCGGCCGCGCGATCGTGATGACGGAGGCGAACAATCGGAGGTTGAGCATTCAGGCTGACCGAGACCAGCTGCCCGACCGCAACCTTGCGCTCGAGCTCGTGCGCGTGACAGAGGCGGCCGCGCTGGCGTGCGCGCCGCTGGTCGGGCGCGGCGAGAAGGAGGCAGCCGACCAGGCCGCCGTGGACGGCATGCGCTACATGCTGCAGTCGGTGCGCATGGACGGTGTGGTGGTGATCGGCGAGGGCGAGAAGGACGAGGCGCCGATGCTCTACAACGGCGAGCAGATCGGCGACGGCTCCCCGCCGGAGGTGGACATCGCGGTCGACCCGCTCGAGGGCACGACGCTGGCGGCGCACGGGATGCCGAGCGCGCTCTCGGTGATCGCGCTCTCGGCACGAGGGACGATGTTCAATCCAGGGCCGATCGTCTACATGGAGAAGATGGCGGGCGCACCGGAGATCGCCGACCTGCTCGATCTCGACCGTCCGCTCGGCGAGACGGTGAAGCTCGTGGCGGGGCGTACGGGCAGGCCGGTGAGCGATGTGATGGTCGTAGTGCTGGACCGTCCGCGGCACGAGCAGGGCATCGCCGCGATCCGCGAGGCCGGCGCGCGTGTGCGGCTGATCCCGCACGGCGACGTCTCGGCGGCGCTGCTGGCCGTCACCGAGCGCTCGCGCGTCGACCTGCTTTGGGGCATCGGCGGCACGCCCGAGGGAGTCATCTCGGCGGCCGCCGTGAAGTGCCTCGGAGGGCAGCTGCTCGGCAGGCTCTGGCCGCGTGACGACGAGGAGCGCCGGGCCGCGCTCGACGCGGGCTACGAGCTCGACCGCGTGCTCGACCGTGACGACCTCGTGGCGGGCGAGGACGTCTTCTTCTCCGCCACCGGCGTCACCGACGGCGACGTGCTGCAGGGCGTGCGCTATCCCAGCGCCGGCGGTGCGACGACCGAATCCCTCGTGACGCGCACGCGTTCCGGAACCGTTCGCAGGGTGACCGCCACGCACGACCGCGCGAAGCTGCGAGCGGTCGGTGGCGAGCGGTTCTAGCGGCGCTTCGTCTGATGCTCGACGACCTTGCCGAAGGCCTCCTCGAGCTGGCCGGTCATGCGCAGCTTGAACATCGCGAGCAGCGCCTCCGAGGCGAGCGGGCGTAGCGAGTCGACGGCCTCGATCAGCTCGTCCCAGCGCTCGGCCGGCTGGCCTTCTCGCTCGAACGGCTCCCAGATCTGGGTCAGGAACAGCTTCACGAAGGAGCGCGCGACGGAGTCGCAGTCACGGCTGACGCGCTCGATCAGCTCGAGCGTGGTGCGCAGCGGGATACCGAGCGCCATCACCTGTTCGGCGGCGGCTAGCAGCGCGGGGCTGGTGACTTCGAAGCGGTCCTGGCCGAGCGGGACGAGCACGCGCAGGCGCCCCACGCGATCCAGGTCCTTCGGCTCGGCGGGCCCGAAGCGCTGTTCGAGCTCCTCGCGCGTGACGATCTCGGGCGTCTCGGGATCGAACGGGGCAGTGACCGCCGCGCGCAGGCCGAGCAGCCTTCCGGCGAGGCCGTCGCTGCCGCTCAGCAGGCGCTCGATCGATGCGAGGTTGAAGCCGTCCGCCTGCAGGTCCTGGATCAGGCGCAGCCGCGCGACGTGCTCCTCGCCGTAGTAGCCGACGCGGGCGCGCACGTCGGGCGGCGGCAGCAGGCCGCGCGAGTGGTGGTTGCGGATGTTGCGCACCGACATTCCCACCTCGGCGGCGAGCTGCTCGATCGTCAGCTGGTGCTCGCGGTTGCCGCCGCCGGACTCGCCGCCCCCACGACCGGCATGCGCCTGTGTGTCCTCCCTCACGCCTGCCATCCTGCGGACAACGTTACCATGTTTGATGTAACCTCATTTCAGGTAACACGTATCGAGGGAGAGATTGTGATGCTTGTGCGAACCCACCAACACGATGGCTGAGCGAGGCGCAGTCCCGGCCGTCCCGCGCGCGCGGCGCAGGATGCTGGCGCTCGCGCGGTCGTTCACCTCGCCGCTGCTGCCGGACGACTACCTGGAGATGGTCAACCCGTTGTGGTCGACGCGGGAGCTGCGCGGCCGCGTGGAGCGGATCGAGCGCGAGACCGACGAGGCCGTGACCGTGCTGATCAAGCCGGGCTGGGAATGGCCGGGGCACCAGCCCGGCCAGTACCTGCGGCTCGGCGTCGAGGTCGACGGCGTGCACCACTGGCGCGCCTATTCGCTCACCTCCGACCCCGGCCGGCCGGACGGCTGCATCGCCGTCACGCCGAAGCTCGTGCACGACGGCAAGGTCTCGCCCTATCTGAACAAGGCGCTGCGCCCGGGCACGATCGTGCGGCTCGGCGGCGTCGAAGGCACGTTCGTGCTGCCCGACCCGCTGCCCGCGAAGCTGCTGTTCGTGAGCGCCGGCAGCGGCGTCACGCCGATCGTCTCGATGCTGCGCAGCCTCGACCGCAGCGGCCGGCTGGGCGACGTGATGCACATCCACTGTGCGCGCGCCGAAGCGAATGCGATCTTCGCGCGCGAGCTGCGCGACCTCGATGCACGCCATCGCGGCTACCGCTTGCACTTCCAGCACAGCTCCGAGCGCGGGCGCCTGCGCGCTGCCGATCTCGACGAGCTCTGCGCCGACTGGCGCGAGCGCGAGGGGTTCGTGTGCGGCCCGCCGGGGTTGCTCGAGGCGCTGAAAGCGCGCTGGGAGAGCGACGGCGACCCGTCGCGGCTGCATCACGAGCACTTCCAGCCGGACGCACAGATCGACCCGGGCTGCCAGGGGGAGGGGGGCACGATCCGCTTCTGCTCGAGCGGCGTCGAGGCGGTCAGCGATGGCTCGCTGCCGATCCTCGTGGCCGGCGAGCAGGCGGGGGCGGAGCTGCGGTTCGGCTGCCGTATGGGGATCTGCCACAGCTGCACCGGGCGCCTGCGCTCGGGACGGGTCCGCGACATGCGCACCGGCCGCGTGCACGGCGAAGAGGGCGAGGTCGTGCGCATCTGTGTGAACGCGCCCGAGGGCCCGGTCGAGATCGACCTGTAAATCCAAGGAAAAGGACGAACGAGATGTCAGCTACAGCACCCGCACCCGAGGCGCCGCATGTGCCGCACGAGCCGGCCTTCGCCGGCGACGCAGAGAACCCGCTGGCGCGGCTCACGCCTGCCCAGATCGAGCAGCTCGGCAGGGAGTTCGACGCGATCCACGCCGAGGTCTTCGCCGAGCTCGGCGAGCGCGACGCGCGCTACATCCGCAGCACGATCAAGCTGCACCGCCAGCTCGTGCTGGGCGCGCGCGTGGCGCTGCTGTTCTCCCGCCGCCGTCCCGCCTGGCTGGCGGGGACGGCTGCGCTGTCGCTGGCGAAGATCCTCGAGAACATGGAGATCGGCCACAACGTGATGCACGGGCAGTGGGACTGGATGAACGACCCGGACATCAACTCGCGCACGTGGGACTGGGACACCGCCTCGCCGGCCGACGCGTGGAAGCACTCGCACAACTACGAGCACCACACGTTCACCAACATCCGCGGCAAGGACCGCGACCTCGGCTACGAGATCATGCGCATCGACCCGCACCAGCGCTGGCACCCCGTCTACCTGCTGCAGCCGCTCTACAACCTGCTGCTGATGGGCTTCTTCGAGTGGGGCGTCGCGATGCACGACCTCAACTTCGACGCGATCCGCGACGGCGAGAAGCCGAAGGCGGAGGCGCTCGCAGAGCTGAAGGCGATCGGCCTCAAGGCTCGCCGTCAGATCGTCAAGGACTACCTCGCCTTCCCTGCTCTGTCGGCCGCGCTGGCGCGGCCCGGCAAGCGCAGGGCGACGTTCAAGGCCACCCTGACCGCCAACTTCACGGCGAACATCGTGCGCAACGTATGGGCGCACTCGATCATCTTCTGCGGCCACTTCCCCGACCAGACGTACACCTTCAGCGAGCAGGAGGTCGCCGAAGAGACGCGCGGCGGCTGGTACGTGCGCCAGCTGCTCGGCTCCGCGAACATCGACGGCTCGCCGCTGTTCCACCTGCTCACGGGCAACCTCAGCTTCCAGGTCGAGCACCACCTGTTCCCTGACATGCCCTCGAGCCGTTACGCGGAGATCGCGCCGCGCGTTCGCGACATCTGCCATCGCTACGGGCTGCCGTACAACACCGGGCCGCTGCACCGCCAGCTCGGCACGGTGCACCGCACGATCCTGCGGCTCGCCTTTCCCGGCGGCAAGCCGCGCTCGAAGCCGGGAGCGTACGTGCCGCCGGCGGTCTAGGATCGGGGGCGTGCCGAGGATCGAATATCGCGACCCCGACACGGCGCCGGATGCGATCCGCGAGGTGATCGCCGACACGCCGCTGGCGCTGCTGCGTGTGGTCGCACATGCCGAGAGCGCATTCGAGCCGTGGCTTCGCTACAGCAACACGCTGCTGCGCAAGCTCGAGCTCGACCCGCTGCTGCGGGAGCTGGCGATCCTGCAGGTCGCGCATCTCAGCGGCTCGGAGTACGAGTGGGCGCAGCATGTGCCGATCGCCGAATCGTTCGGCGCGAGCGCGGCCGCGGTCGAGGCGATCGCGACGGACGAGGCGCGACCGGAGGGGATCGGCGAGACCGGCGCTGCGGTGCTGTCCTTCACGCGCGAAACGCTGCTCGACGGAGCTGCCTCGGAGGCTGCCGTCGGCGAGCTGCGCGCGCTGCTGGGCGAGCGCGGAGTGGTCGAGCTGCTGCTCGTGATCGGCAACTACATGGGCCTCGCGCGCCTGATCGCGACCGTCGGACTCGAGGCGCATGAGCCGGTCGTGAAGCTGCCCGGCGGCGCGGACGCGCTCGGGCCGGGTGTGCTCGGCGATCAGGCCGCGCCGAAGTAGCCGACCCGCGATTCCGCCAGGTCCAGGCGGGTGAGCGAGCGCAGGAACCCGTAGGTGACGATCACGTGGATGCGGGACTGCGTGGCGTTGTAGAGGTGCAGGCTGAGACCGGAGGCGATCGCCGGGTAGAAGTTCGCGACCTCGACCTCCACGTGCAGGCGCGCGCGACCGTCGCTCTGGCGCAGGTCCCGCACCACCTCGATCTGCAGATAGCCGCGCCCGCGGCCTTGCCGCGCCACCAGCAGGCCGCGCGCGATGCGCCAGCGCACCAGCCCGCGCGTCGCGTCGATCTCGTATTCGGGCGCATCGAAGGAGAGCAGCCGCAACGGGCGGAACAGCACCACGAGATCACGGCTGTGCTCGCGGTAGCGGACGCGGATCAGGCCCAGCGTGACGCGCGTGAGGAAGCGCCAGTAGGTACGTGCCAGACGCTCGAGGTTCGGCGCCGTCCACAGCTCCTCGAGCACGTCCGCATCGATCAGCACGTCGGCGCGCTGCACGGACGTGACCGCACCGGTCGCGCGGTCGACCTCCGTCGAGTTGGTCATCGCGGTGATGCGCGCGCGCTCGCGCTCACCGCGCGGCGGCCGCGTCAGCACGCGCAGCGTCGTCGCCATCGCCGCGGTGAGCAGCAGCACGCCCGCCAGCGCGACCCACAACCACGTCATGTTCGCTCCGTGCGCGTCACGGGTCGGGAGGCTATCCCGGCGTCGGGCTGCGGCGCCGTCGCGTCCCCGACTGCTGCTATTCAACAGTCATGCCCGCGGACGACCCCCGAACCAGGCGCGCGCGTGCCCCCGCCCGGTGAAGGCGGACGGCCGGCGCGTCGCGCACGGCCGGTGGCGGACCTGCCGCTCGACGCTCTGCTCGCACGCAGCAACGAGGCGGCACGCCGCTGGGCGATCGCGCTGATCGCGACGCGGCCGCTCGATGCGCTCGGTGAGATCCCGCTCCAGACCCTCGCTGCGGGCGCTCCCGCGCTGTGCGAGCAGCTGACGCGCGCGCTGGCATCCGACACGGCGCTCGACGCGCTGCTCGCGGGCGGCGAGCAGGGCGCACAGGAGCTGCCCGCTCGCCTCGCCGCGCTCGCCGGCAGCGCGCGGCCGGCGGCGCTGGCCGAGGCCGTGGAGGCGCTGCGCGGCGTGATCTGGGAGCTGCTGCTCGAACAGCTGCCCCGCTCCTCTGCCGACCCGGGCGCGGTACGCCTCGTCGGCGACGCCGCCGACCGCCTCGCGCAGACGTGCGCGGCACTGCTCGCCGCGGGGCTCGAGCAGGCCGGGCGCGTGGCGGTCACACCCCGCGAGGACGCGGCGGCCGCGCTGCCGCGGACCTTCCACCCGCCGGCTGCGCAGGAGCCGCCGCGCCGGCGCGAGCAGCCACCGCTGCACACACCCGGCTATGAGGCGCCGCCGCACATGCCCGGCGACGAGGCGGCGCGGCCCGAGGATGCGCCGACGGCCGCGGAGCAGCCCGGCATCGTGATCGTCGACGAGCGACGCGCAGCGTACGCGTCGATCGAGCGGCCGCCGTTCCGCGAGCGGGTCGCGGGAGACGGTCCGGGCGTGCCGCGGGAGCAGCGCAGCGCTTGGGCGCCGCGCGGGGCAGAGCCGGCGCCCGGAGAGGCGCCGGCGGGCGGTGCGGAGATCGCGACCGGCGGCGAGATATCGATTCGCGACGAGCGAGGCGGTGAAGGGCCGGCCGCGTGGGTCGGCTCGATCGGGCGGCAGCTGCAGCGCCACGAGCGCGACGGCGGGCAGTTCGCGGTGCTGTTGCTCGAGGTGCGCCCAGCAGGGACGGCCGGAGCGGGTGCGGCTGAGCTGCCCCACGAGACGCTGCAGGACGCGCTTGCGGCGGAGCTGCACGAGAGCGGTGGCTCGCTCACGCGCGAGCGTTCAGGTCGCTACTGGATGCTCGTGCCGTACGCCGACCGGCCGGCTGCGCAGGCACTGGCGAAGAGGCTGGTCGAAGTCGTAGAAGCGGTCGCTCGCCGCTCGGGAACGGCGGCGATGGTCGCCGTCGGTACGGCGATCTGTCCCGACGACGGCGTGCAGTCGGCCGCGCTCGCGGCGCATGCTGACGTCGGCCTGTACGCGTCGCGCCGGTCGGCCGGCGATTCCGCCTGAGCCGGCGCCTGCCCGCGGCAGGTTCGGCGGCGGCGAGCCCGCTGTGAGCCCTGTCTAAGCGGCGGGAGGAGCTGCGGCCGCGCCGCCGGCGATCGTTTCACCCGCTTCACCGAGCGGCGCGCCGAGCGACGGCACGTCGGCCGTGCGTCCGACGACGCGCGTGCCGATGCGAACGGTGTCGGTGATGCCGAGCGCCTGCGCCGCGCCCGCGGTCAGATCCCAGTCGGCGATGTGGCTGTACGGGCCGCGGTCGAGCACGGGCACGATCAACGAGTGGCCGGCGTAGGCGACCTTGACCAGCGTGCCGCACGGCAGCGTCCTGTGCGCAACGCCGACGACGGCCGGCGTGAGCGTCTGCCCGCAGGCGGTCTTCTTGCCGTAGAAGCCGGGGCCGAACCAGGTGGCCACCCCGCTGGGCTTGACCTTCGTGCCGGGTGCGGGGGCGGGGGTGGAGGAGGAGTGCGACTTGTTCGAAGCCGTGGCAGAGGAGCTGGGCGGCGCGCTCGTGCCGCCGGTCGACGAGGCGAGCGCTTGCGCTCCGCTCGCAACAGGAACGAGGGCCGCGGCGAGCGCGAGCACGAGCACGGACGTGAGTTTCTTGGCTTCGATTCTCATCTTCGCGCGCCTACGGGGTGAGCTGACGGGCTCGCGCGGCGTTGGAAACGCGGCGCTACGGTCCAGCTGGACCGATTCGCCCCGGCGGATCCGCTTCGATCCGCATTGGGTCCCCCGCCTGCAGTGACAGTGCACTGCAGCTCGGCGTGCGCGGCAGTATACATATCCAGCCCGTCGTCTCCGCCGGCCTGCGTACGCCTGGCGGCGGCGCGGCGGAACGTTCAGCGAGAGAGCAGCGAGAGCGCGTCTTTGAGCAGGCGCTCGCTGCCGGACAGTCCCGCCTTCGCGATCTCGCCGAGCATCTCGGTCGCGGCCCCGATCAGCTCGGTCGCGCCCGGCGGCTGCACGGGGCCGCTGACGCGATCGCCTTCGGACTCGTAACCCTGCAGAGGCACGGGCGCGGGGAGCCGTCGCGTGCGGGCGCTGGAGCGCACGCGCCGCGCCTCGACGCTCGTCGGCGCGGCCGAAGTGCTCGCCGCCGCGTTGGCCCGGGGGCGCGCGCGGCCGTCAGTGTGCGCGCGCGCCGGCTTGTTCGCACGGGCGCCGCTCGCGGGCTCGCTCGCGGGCTTCTTCACCCGAGCCGCTTTGGCGGCCGCCGAAGCCTTTGCCGTGGCCGGAGCTTTTGCCGAGGCCGGAGCTTTCGCCTTGGCGGGAGTTTTCGCCTTGGCGGGAGTTTTCGCCTTGGCCGGAGCTTTCGCTTTGGCCGAGGTTTTCGCCGTGGCCGGGCTTTTCGCCGTGGGCGGGCCATTCGCCGTGGCCGCACCTTTTGCCCTGCCCGGAGCTTTCGCTGCGGCGGCGCGGTCGTCCCGGGCGGAGTCGGCATGCTCCTCGGAAACACGCTCGCGTGTCTTGCCGGTGCCGGTGCGGCGGGCAGCTGCGCGGCGTGCGGTGGCGCGTTGCGGGCGCGTGCGGGGCAGGTTCGCGAGCACGCTCGAGCCGTCGTCGGGCAGATCGGCGCGACCGTTGCTGACGTTGTCGGCGCTCACGGCCGCATCATTGCGCAAATGAATACTCAACCGTTCCGTTCTCTTGTTGACGCGTTAGCATGGGTGCGCGGTGAGCCGATCTGCGGTGTAACGTCGGCAGGGCTGCGGCCGTAATTTCCGGCGGAAAGACTGTCGAGCCGTAGTCCACCGGACCTCAAGGCCTCCCACCGGGTTGTCGATCGACGGAGAAATGGAAACGCGAATGTCAGTTGTCGAGCTTCAGGAGCTGGATGAGGTCAAGGGACTCCTTGCCAAGGGCCAGCAGGTCGGGGTGCTCTCCTACGCGGAGATCACCAAAGCGATGTCGGAGCTCGACTTGGACGAGTCGGACGTCGAGGAGCTGCACGGCTTCTTCGAGCGCTCGGAGATCGAGCTCGTAGAGGACATCGATCCGGCGATCGCGGCGTCCGCTCAGGTCGAGCGCGCGCCCGACAAACGCGGCCGGCGCAAAGCCAAAACCGCGCTGGACCTGAAGCCGGACATGACGACCGACTCGCTGCAGCTTTTCCTGAAGGACATCGGCAAGGTGCGGCTGCTGACCGCGCAGGAGGAGGTCGACCTCGCCAAGCGCATCGAGCGCGGCGATCTTGACGCCAAGCAGAAGATGGTGGAGTCGAACCTGCGCCTGGTCGTGTCGATCGCGAAGAACTACCGCAACCAGGGCCTGCCGTTCCTCGACCTGATCCAGGAGGGCACGCTCGGGCTGGTGCGCGCGGCGGAGAAGTTCGACTACCGCAAGGGCTTCAAGTTCTCGACCTACGCGACCTGGTGGATCCGTCAGGCAATCGCGCGTGCGCTGGCAGACAAGGCGCGCACGATCCGCATCCCGGTGCACGTCGTCGAGAAGCTCAACAAGATCGGCCGCGCCGAGCGCAAGCTGGTCACCGAGCTCGGCCGCGAGCCCACCGCCGACGAGATCGCCGAGGTGACGGGCATCGACCCGGAGGAGGTCGACTCGATCAAGCGCTCCGCGCAGGCACCCGTTTCGCTCGAGAAGCCGGTGGGCGACGAGGAGGAGTCGGAGTTCGGCCAGTTCATCGCCGACGAGCGTGCCGAGTCGCCGTACGAGCGCGCCGCAGAGATCCTCACCAAGGAGGCGCTGCGCGAGGCGCTGGAGAACCTCTCCTATCGTGAACGGCGGGTGCTCGAGTTGCGCTACGGCTTGGGCGGCGAGCACCCACGCACGCTGGACGAGGTCGGCCGCACGTTCAACGTCACGCGCGAGCGCATCCGCCAGATCGAGAACCAGTCGCTGAAGAAGCTGCAGTCACTGGCGGAGGCACAGAAGCTCCGCGACGTAGCCTGACTCGCGCGCCCGGTCCTCGCCGCCGCTCGTAGCGTCCACCGGTCTGGACGCAGCTCAAGCGATCAGCTCGTAGTGCCGATGCGCCGTACATGTTCGATGTCAAGGCTGCGCTGCGCGAGTTGGTCGAGAAAGACGGTTCGGATCTCCACCTGAAGGTGGGGTCGCCCCCGTTGCACCGCGTCCACGGCGATCTGACGCTCGACACGCGGATCGAGTCGCTCACTCGCGATGACACCGACCAGGCGCTGCGCGCTCTGCTCACCGACGAGAACAAGCTCGAGGAATTCACGATCGAGCACGAGGTCGACTTCTCCTACGAAATCGAGGGAGTCGCGCGCTTCCGCATCAACGCCTTCCAGCAGCGCGAGACCACGTCGCTCGTGTGCCGCGCGATCCCCCACAAGATCAGCACGATCGAGGAGCTCGCGCTGCCGAACGTTGTGCGCGACCTGGCCGAGGAGGAGCGCGGCATCATCCTGCTGACCGGCACGACGGGATCCGGGAAGTCGACGACGCTGGCAGCGATGATCGACCACATGAACCACACGATGAGCAAGCACATCGTGACGATCGAGGACCCGATCGAGTTCGTGCACGCGGACAAGCGCTCGGCGATCAACCAGCGCGAAGTCGGCATGGACACCGCCTCCTTCAAGCGCGCGCTGCGCCGCGTGCTGCGTCAGGACCCCGACGTGATCCTGGTCGGCGAGATGCGCGACGAGGAGACGGTGCAGACCGCCCTCTCAGCGGCGGAGACCGGCCACCTCGTGCTCTCGACGATCCACACGGTCGACGCAACCGAGTCGATCAACCGCATGCTCGACTTCTTCCCGCCGCACCAGCACCAGCAGGCGCGCAGCATGATCGCCGGCACCATCAAGGGCGTGATCTCCCAGCGCCTCGTTCCCGGCGCCGACGGCGGCCGCGTCGCGGTCTGCGAGATTCTGCGCATGACCGGCCGGGTGCGCGACATGATCCTCGACTCCGACCAGACCGGCAAGCTCGTCGAGGCGATCACCAGCGGCGGCTACTACGGCATGCAGACCTTCGACCAGGCGCTCTTCGGCCACGTCAAGGCCGGCCGCGTGACCTTCGAGGACGCGATGCGCGTCGCCTCCAGCCCGCACGACTTCAAGCTCCTGATGCAGGCCGACGGCCGCGTGGGCACCACGATGGAGGACGTCGCCTCAGCCGAGAGCAATCGCGAAGCGATGGCTCAGAAGAACCCCGCGCTGAACGTCTGAGCAGCGGCCCCATCGGTTCTGCCACGCGGACCCGGGTAGTGCATCAGTTTGAGGGGGGACCCCCCGAGTATCCGAGCTGAGCGAGTAGCTGCATTTCGGCTGCGCGCAGTACGGCAACGATGCGCAGCAGGTCGCCCTCCGTGTCGAGCCGAACCCGCACGGCACGAGCGCGCTGATCGCCGTCCTCTTTGACGATCTCGACGATGCTGATCGCGCTGTAAACCTCCGCGTTTGTGTCCTCTGGATAGTCAGCGTCGAGCGCCTCCAGTTGCTCGGATGTGACGTTCCCAATTCGCGTTTTATCGAGCGCCATGTTCCCTCCCGATGATCGGAGTTCTAAATGCCCATGTCCTTCTCGGCCGACGGTCGCTACATCGAAGTTGTCCCACAAAGACAACCTATTGGAACGCGGCTGATTCGCTTGCTTCAGTCGGTCAGCTCCGCGATCTCGCGGAGCGTCCAGACGTGATCGGCGATCCCAGCGGCCATCGCCGGTGTGCGCGCGTATGGGTTGGCGAGCGTCTTGTGCGGGCGGGCGAAGTTGTAGTGGAGGAAGTGCAGCGCGATAGCCGCCATGTGCGAGTCCAGCTTCTTTGAGAACGCGTTGGTTAGCCGCGTGAACCGGCGCATCCCCATTCGCATTGTGAGGTTCTGGCGCTCTACATAGCTGGTTGAGATCCGCGCGGGATCGGGGTTGCCACGGTCCACGCGGACGCGGGCGCCCGTGCAGATCGCGGGGCTGTAGCGGGCCTGTCCCTCGCGCGGGGGAGAGGCGTACTGCTTGACGAGCTGCGCGAAGTCGATGTTGTGCCGGAAGGCGAGCCCGACAGCGTTTGGGTAGGCGGTGTGCCCGTCGGTCGTGAGCTGGATGCGGCCCGTGACGCGTTCGCTGAGGTCGGTCATGAACGCGGCGGCGTCCTCGTGTTTCCGTTCGCCGACGTACCAGGAGACGATCAGCTTGGAGTCG
>DASWSH010000220.1:0-2937 GCA_036402735.1 Solirubrobacteraceae bacterium
CGGCGCTTCGGTGGCGCGCTGGATCTGCTGGTCTTTACGTTCGGTGGCGGCCGCGGCGCCGTGTGCTTTCTGCACGGCGCGTGACAGGCCGGCGACGCCCGGTGCGTTCGGGCCGGAGCTCGTGCCGGCATGCGACGTGGCGGCGGCGTGGCTCGACGAGGAGGCGCCGCTGGAGGCGCCGGGGCTCGAGGGGCTCGAGACCTGCCCCGAGGAACCCGGGGAGCTGCTGTTCGAGGCGTGTCCCTGGATCAACAGCAGCCAGGCAGCGGCAAGCAGAGCAACGGCGACTAGGCCGATCTGGTACGGGCGGGAGAGCTGCGCCATCCCGTCCTCATTCGGCACTTGTGGCGCAGAAGTTGAATGCCGGTATATCGCTTGGACGGTTCGCACAGCTACGGTCAGGGGAGGATGAGCGCTGCGAAGCGGCAAAGCGGCCGTGCACGGACGGGCGGCGGACGCCGTGTGGCGGCGCGTCTGGGCCTGGTGGGCGGCCTCGCGTGTGGCGCGATCGCCTATCTGCTGCTGGGCGGCGGCAGCACCTCGAAAAAGCCGGCGGGCCTCGCCTGCGCGGCTGCACTGACGCCGCCGGCGGTGGCGCAGGTCGATGCGCGGGCGCTCGGCCCGCTGCGCGAGGCGGTCGCGCACGTGCTGCCGCAGCGCGTGGCTCGGCTCTACGAGGAGGGCACGGTCGCGGCGCTCGACGCGTGGCGGGACGGCGACCCTTCGGCGCCGCCGGTGGCACGCGGCGCATCCCGCCCGGCGGCCTACGAGATGCGCTGGTGGGCGCCGAACAACGACGATGTCCTCGCCGACGTGTTCACGTTCTCCAAGCCGGCGCTCGCCACACGGTTCCTCGCTCAGGCCACCAGCACGCGCTGCCGCGAGCATGCGCGCGCGCTGCCCGGCGCGGGGCCGCCGCTGGCGCAGAACCTCACATGGGTGAACCCGGACTCGGTGGCGGAGGCGGATGTGTACCTGCAGCGCGGCGCGCGCGTGTATCGCGTGGCCGACGTACCGGCGGGGCAGCCCTCGGGAGGCGCCGCGGGGTTCGACCTGACGCACGCGCTGCAGACGATCGACACGCTCGCGTGCCTGCTGCCGCAGGCGCGCTGCCAGCGCGGGAGCAGCCAGGTTGTTCCCGCGTAGAGCACTTGCCCTGGCCGCGTCGCTGTCGCTCGCGCTGGTGGTGCTCGCGTGCGGCAAGAGCGATCTGCGTTCTCACCAGGCCGCCACGAGGACCGCCAGGACGCGGCCGCCGGCGGCACGCGCTTCCGGTGCGCAGGCGCCGCCGGCGATCGGTGAGACATCCGTGCCGCTGCCGCTCGTGCTCTCACCGGCCAGCGCGGCGAGCTTCACGCACGCGGTGCAACTGACGGGCGCAGACCTCACGGGCGCGAGCGCGCAGCCGCGTTCGCACAGCTCGCGCCAGGACCAAGAAGAAGCGTCGCAATGCGGCAGCAGGCCGGGCCGTGTGGTGGGCGGCGGTCGCTCGGCGGACTACGCGCGCGGCCGCGGGCTCGACCGGGAAGACATCTCCTCGGGCGTCGCGGTTCTTGGCAGCGAGGCGACCGTGCACAAGGACCTCGAATACACGCAGAGCAGGGCCGGCCTTCGCTGCTTCTCACGGATCGTCACAAGGAAAGTGGCGCGCGAAGCCGGAGGCGACGTGCGGCTGCTGGGCGTGCGGGTCTCGCCGCTGACGATCGAGCTGCCGGGCGCGCAGCGCGCTGCGGGGCTGCGAATCGAGGCGCGGATCGCGATCGCCGCCTCGAGGCTCGAGGTGCAGCTGTACTCGGATGCGCTGACGCTGCCGTACGGACCGGCCGAGCTGGACCTGTACACGACGAGCTTCGTACAGCCCGCGCCCGCGCGCACGGAGCAGCAGCTGCTCACGCTGATGCGCGACCGGGCTCGGCTGAGCCGGCTCTAGAGCGCATGGTGGCTGCGCAGCACGGCGTGCACGATCGCGTCAAGCGGGACCTGCTGCTGCTCTGAGCCGTCCATGTCGCGCAGCGCGGCGTCGTGCTCGCCGACGATCGCGGTGTAGCGAGCGCCGAGCGAGGCTGCATGGCCGAGCTGGTTCTTCAGCGAGCGCCCGCCCAGCTCCATCTGGGCGATCAGTCCCGCGGAGCGCGCCTCGCTGAGCAGCGCGAAGGCGCGGTGTCGCGCGGGCGCCGTGTGATCCTGCAGCGCGACGAACAGTTCCACCGATGGCGGCGCAGCGGGCTGCTCGGCACCGGCGAGCAGCATGCGCTCGATGCCCGCGGCCCAGCCGATGCCGGGCGTCGGCGGGCCGCCGAGCTGCTCGACAAGGCCGTCGTAGCGTCCGCCGCCGGCGACGCCGCTCTGCGCGCCGAGCGCATCGGAGGTGAACTCGAACAGCGTGCGCGTGTAGTAGTCGAGTCCGCGCACGAGCGTGGGGTCGACCTCGTAGAGGATGCCGGCGCGGTCGAGCAGCGCGCGCACCTCGGCGAAATGGTCGATGTCGTCCTGATCGAGGTGGTCGAGCAGCAGCGGCGCGTCGCGCATCACCTCGCGCGTGCCTGGATGGTCGGTGTCGAAGGCGCGCAGCGGGTTGAGCTCGATGCGAGAGCGAACCTCTGGTGAGATGCGGTCCTCGTTGGCGCGCAGGTGGGCCTGCAGACGCTCGCGGTACTCGGCGCGACCGGCGGGGCCGCCGAGGCTCGAGAGGCGCAGTCGCAGTTCGCGCACGCCGCTGTCGGAGAGCAGCGTCGCGAGCAGCGTGATCGACTCCGCGTCGAGCGCGGGGTCCTCTGAGCCGAGCGCCTCGGCGCCGACCTGCCAGAACTGGCGGTAACGCCCCTCCTGCGGTCGCTCGCTACGGAAGAACGAGCTGAGGTACCACAGCTTGACCGGCTGGCGGCGCTTGTGCATGCCGTGCTCGACATACGCGCGGCAGACCGGTGCGGTGCCCTC
>DASWSH010000221.1:0-2444 GCA_036402735.1 Solirubrobacteraceae bacterium
GGCAACGTCGGCGTCGTCTCCCGCTCCGGCACGCTCACCTACCAGATCGGCAACGAGATCGCCCAGGCCGGCTATGGCTGCAGCTCGATCGTCGGCATCGGCGGCGACCCCGTGCCCGGCTCCTCCTTCGTGGACATCCTCGAGCTGTTCGAGGCCGACCCGGAGACGGAGCTCGTCGTGCTGTCGGGAGAGATCGGCGGCACGGCCGAGGAGGAGGCAGCGGAGTACATCGCCGAGAACATGAGCAAGCCGGTGGTCGCATACATCGCCGGCTTCACCGCGCCCGCCGGCAAGCAGATGGGCCACGCCGGCGCGATCGTCTCCGGCTCCTCCGGAACCGCAGCCGCCAAGGCGGAGGCGCTCGAAGCAAAGGGCGTGCGCGTCGGTCGCACCCCCACGGAAGCCGCCGCGATCGCCGTCGAGGTGCTCGGCGGCGCCTCCGTCGGCGCCGCCTGAAGCCGAGCCCGCGGCCGGTAGGCTAGCTCCGTGGAAGACCAGGAGCTTGCACAGACGCTCAAAGAGCTCGAGCGCAAGCTGAGCGAGATCGAGGACACGCTGCGCGCGATCGGCAGCGCCGCGCCCGCGCCGTACGCACCCGCCGCTCCGACACCGCCGAGCGCGCCGGCCTCCACCCCACCGAGCTCCGCGCTGTCCGCGGCGAGCACCGCACCGCCCGCGCCCAGTGCCGCGCCGGGCTCCACGCCGGCCGCGCCGTCGAGCGCGGAAGGCTGGTCGCCCGCCCCGGCAGGGGCCGACCACGGCCGCATCGTCGACGAGAGCCTGGAGGGGACGACGATCGCGCAGGAGCCGCCGCGCAGCGCGGCGCCGGCGGCCCGCACCGCGCCGCCGCCGCGCGGCGCGTCCTCACGACCTGTCGACCCACGGCCGTCGCCGCCGCCGCCCGCTGCACCGCGGCGCCCGGCAGTCGGGGCCGCGGCGCCGGTCGAGCTGCTGCGCTTCAGGGAGCGGCTGGAGCACAGCGCGCGCGAGATAACCCATGAGTACGACGAGCTGCTCGGACGCCTAAGCTACGCCGCTATGCCAACCGCCGCCGGACCGACCATCTCCTTCGCACGCGGCGTTCCGTCGCTCGACATCATCGACGTCGAGGGCCTGCGCGACGCGGCCGTCAGGGCGTTCGAAAGCGATCCCGAGGGTGCGACCGCGTACGGCACGGCGGTCGGCTACCAGCGGCTGCGCGCCTGGATCGCGGACCGGCATGGCGTGGAGCCGGAGCGCGTGCTGGTGACCAACGGCTCGCTGCAGGCGGACGCGTTCCTGTTCGACCATCTGCTGAAAGTGGGCGACGAGGTGGTCGTGGAGAGCCCGACCTACGACCGCACGCTGCTGTCGCTGCGCGAACGCGGCACGCTGGTGCACCCGGTCGCGCTCGACACCGACGGGATCGAGACGCACGCGCTCGCAGAGCTCTTGCAGGGGGGCGTGCGCCCGAAGCTCGCGCACGTGATCCCGAACTTCCAGAACCCGGCCGGCTACACGCTCTCGCTCGAGCGCCGCCACGCGCTGCTGTCGCTCGCCTCGCAGCACCGCTTCCTGATCCTCGAGGACGACCCTTACGTGGAGCTGCGGTTCACGGGCGAGCAACTGCCGACGATGCTCTCGATCGACGGCGAGCACGTCGTATACGCGTCGTCCTTCACGAAGACGGTCTGCCCCGGCGTCCGCGTCGGCTACCTGGTCGGCCCGCCCGAGCTGATCGCGGGCATCGCCAAGAAAGCGACCAACACCTACATCTCCCCCGGCATGGTCTCGGAGGCGATCGTCTACGAGTTCGCCGCCTCCGGCGCGCTGGAGCGGTCGATCGAGACGGTCAAGAACGCGCTGCAGGAGCGCGCACAGACGCTGGGCGAGGCGCTGCGCCAGGAGCTGCCGGAGGCAGAGTTCGTGCCGCCGCAAGGCGGCTACTTCATGTGGGTCACGCTCCCTCCCGGTACCAGCGTCGACCGGCTGTTCGACGCGGCCGCCGAGCGCGGCGTGGCCTTCGTCAAGGGCAGCGACTTCCTGCTCGCCGGCGGCGAGAACGCACTGCGCCTGGCCTACTCCGGCGTCACCCCCGAGCAGATCAGGATCGGCGTCGCGCGCCTGGCCGAGGCGTACCGCAGCATCGCTTGACGCCGCCTGGCGCCGGCTATCGGCCGTCAGCGGCCGTAGCGCTGCTCGCCCAGGACTAGCTGCTCCGGCAGCGCCGTGCGGGGCGGCGGCGAAGGATCGGCGATCACCGAGACGGTCTCGGCGACGCTCGGCGTGAGCGCGCTTATCCCGCCGTCGGCGCGGCGCAGCACGACCTTCATGTCGTCGCGCTCGGCGAGGGTCGCGTTCAGGCCGGGCTCGAGTCCCGACGCCTTGAGGTAGTGCAGCAGGTCCTCCGCCTCGTTCTCGAAGCGCAGCACGCGCACGGAGGCGCCGACCTCGACGTCGGCGAG
>DASWSH010000222.1:0-18045 GCA_036402735.1 Solirubrobacteraceae bacterium
GACGAGCGCTGGAACAGCCTGGAGGTGCCGAGCGGCGAGCGCTACGCGTGGCAGAGCGACTCGACCTACGTTCGCCGGCCGCCGTTCTTCGAGGACATGCCGGCGCAGCCCGCGCCGGTACGTGACGTGGCGAATGCGCGCGTGCTGGCGGTGCTCGGCGACAGCGTCACGACCGACCACATCTCACCGGCCGGCGCGATCAAGCGCGACAGCCCCGCCGGCCTCTACCTGCAGGAGCAGGGCGTCGAGCCGCGCGACTTCAACTCCTACGGCGCGCGCCGCGGCAACCACGAGGTGATGATGCGTGGCACCTTCGCGAACATCCGCCTGCGCAACCTGATCGGCGGCGGCGAGCGCCTGCCGGAAGGGGGCTGGACGCGCTTCTTCGACGGGGACCCCGCCCGCTCGGCCGAGCAGATGGCGATCTACGACGCCGCGATGCGCTACATCGAGCAGGGCACCGAGCTGGTCGTGCTGGCAGGCAAGGAGTACGGCTCCGGCTCCTCGCGCGACTGGGCGGCGAAGGGCACGCTGCTGCTCGGCGTGCGCGCGGTGATCGCCGAGTCCTTCGAGCGCATCCACCGCTCGAACCTCGTCGGCATGGGAGTGCTGCCGCTGCAGTTCGCCGACGGCGAGGGCGCGGCGTCGCTGGGTCTGACCGGCGAGGAGATCATTTCGATCGACGGTATGGCGCAGGGCATGACGGCGCAGGGCACGCCGCCGCGCCGGGTGCGCGTCAGCGCGCGGCGCGAGGGCGCAGAGCCGGTCGAGTTCGAGGCGCGCGTGCGCATCGACACGCCGCGCGAGGCCGACTACTTCGGCCACGGCGGCATCCTGCAGTTCGTGCTCAGGGGCCTGCTCGCGGCGTGAGCCCGGCGGCGCGGAGATCGAGCGGCAGTGGCGCCGGTGCGGCGCGCGGTCGGTCGCGAGCCGCGAGCTCCAAACGCCGGCGGGGCGCAGGCGTGCCGCCGCTGCTGCGCGAGCTGCTCCTCGCACGCGGCCCGTCCGGACGGGAGAGCGTGCCGGTCGCCATCTGGCGCGAGGCCGCGGCTCCCTTCGCGCAGGTCAGCACCGACCTCATCGGCACGCCGCTCGCGCTGGTGGCGCCCCGCGGCGGCTCGCGCCGCAGCGGGCAGCCGCGCCGCCTGCTCGTGATGGGCCACATCGACGAGATCGGGCTGATCGTGACGCACATCGACGACGACGGCTTCCTGTGGTTCAGCGAAGTCGGCGGCTGGGACCCGCAGATCCTGATCGGGCAGCGCATCGTGCTCGACACGCGCGCCGGCCCGGTCAAAGGCGTGATCGGCAAGAAGCCGATCCACCTGCTGCGCAAGGAGGAGCGCGAGAAGGTGCCGGCGATCAGGGACATGCACATCGACATCGCCGCTCGGGACGGCGAGGACGCGCGCGCGATGGTGCGCGTGGGCGACGTAGCGGTGATCGACGCCGATCCCGTGGAGCTGCCGAATGGGCGACTCGCTTCGCGTGCGCTCGACAACCGGCTCGGCTCCTACGTGGCGCTGGAGGCCGCGAGGCTCGTCGCCGAGGCGGGCGGCGCCGCCTGGGAGATCGCTGCGGTCGCGGCCGCCCAGGAGGAGACCACGTTCGGCGGCTCGCGCACGAGCGCGTTCGCGCTGCAGCCGGATGCGGCGATCGTGGTCGACGTCACGCACGCGACGGACGCTCCTGGCATCGATGTCAAGCATGCGGGCAAGCACGAGCTTGGCTCCGGCGCGGTGATCGCGCGCGGATCGACGCTCCACGACGGCGTGTTCGAGCGCCTGCACGACGCGGGGGAGGCCGAGAAGATCCCCTTCACCGTCGAGGCGAGCGGGCGCAACACCGGCACCGACGCCGATGCCGTGCACCTCAGCAGGGGCGGCGTGCCGACCGGGCTCGTGAGCATCCCGCTGCGCTACATGCACTCGCCTGTCGAGCTCGTGCAGCTCGACGACGTCGATGCGGCGGCCCGCCTGATCGCGGCGTTCGCGCTGCGCCTGCAGAAGGGCGCCAGCTTCGCCCGCTGAGCGGCGCGGGCCGCGCCGCTCAGCCGACCGGCGCTATGCGCTGGCGCCGAGCTCCGTCATCGGCACGATCTCGTACGGCTGCCCCGGGGTGCCGCCGACGATCAGCATGCGCAGGCCCTGCGGACCGGGGTAGACCTTCCTTTTGACGTCCGGCGCGACGCGGATGAACGTCTCCGGCTCCATCTCGACGCGGTCGCCTTCGATATCCATCTCGCCCGAGCCCGAGAGGGTCACGAAGACCTCCTCCTGCCCGCTCTCTGCGTGGTCGTGTTCCGGGTAGTCGCTGTAGCCGGGCGGCAGCTGGATCACCTGCATCCCAAAGGCCGTCGCCCCCAGCTCGGCGCGAACCTTGACGAACCCGCCGCCGAACCCTGCCTCCATCTCGTTGATGCGCTTCGTGGTGTAGTCGGACATGGGCCGAGCCTAACCGATCGCGGGGAGCAGGATCGCGAGCTGGCGCGACTGCGCCAGCACGGTCCCGTCGGCCGCCCAGATCACCCCGTCCTCCTCGAAGAAGCCCTCGTGCACGAGCTGTGAGCGCACCTGCGCGAAGACGAGGTCGCTCGCGTCGCCGGGACGGGGCAGGGAGGTGCGGAAGTGGATCGTCAAGTCGATCGTCGGCGCCATCACGGGCGCGTCGAGCGCGAAGTACGGCGAGGGGATCAGCGCGTCGCTGAAGAAGGCCAGCGCCGGCGCGTCGAGCGCGCGCTCCTCGGCCAGTCCGAGCCACGCGCCCGCCAGCATCGCGCGCCGCTCGCCGCTGAGCGGCGCGCCGTTGAAGCGCGGCTGCAGCACGAGATGCTCGGTGAAGGCCGGAGCGCCGAAGCGCCGTGCCGTGCCCGCCTCGCGCTCGGGACCGGCGGGCTCGACATCGGGCAGCGGCAGGTCGTTCAGCTCCGGGCCGTTCCAGGGCACCGAGAAAGCGGACACCACGAGCGCGATCAGGCGCCCGTCCTGCTCCATCCGCGCCGACAGCGTGCTCAGCGAGCGCCCGGCACGCTCGATCCGCGTCGCGATCTCCACCGCTCCCGGCTGCGGCGCGCGCGCGTAGTGCACCGTCAGCGATCGAGGCGAGCGCGCCTCGTCGTCCACCGTCTCGCCCAGCGCGCGCAGGATCATCGCTGCGAGGTAGCCGCCGTGGGGGCCGCGACCCGCCTTCCAGCCCTCCGTGACGTTCGCGTCGAACACAGCAGCGGTCGCGTCCCCGCCGGGGCGCCGCTGCACGGCGGTGTCGCGCTCGAACGCCCCGGCGGTCACGGCCGCGCCGGGCGCCTCGCGCTCAGCCACGCACGAGCCGCTTGTAGGTGATCCGGTGCGGGCGGTCCGCGGCGGCGCCCAACAGCTCGCGCCGGTGCTCCTCGTAAGCCTCGAAGTTGCCCTCGAACCACCTCACCTGCGAGTCGCCCTCGAATGCCAGCACGTGCGTGGCGATGCGGTCGAGGAACCAGCGGTCGTGCGAGATCACGACGGCGCAGCCGGGAAATTCGAGCAGCGCGTTCTCGAGCGCGCGCAGCGTGTCGACGTCGAGGTCGTTGGTGGGCTCGTCGAGCAGCAGCAGGTTGCCGCCGCTGCGCAGCAGCTTCGCGAGGTGCACGCGATTGCGCTCGCCGCCGGAGAGGTTGCCGATCTTCGCCTGCTGGTCTGAGCCCTTGAAGTTGAAGCCGGCGGTGTACTGGCGCGAGTTCACCTCGCGGTCTCCGACCTTGATGTGCTCGTAGCCTCCGGAGATCTCCTCCCAGACGGTCTTGCTGGGATCGAGCGCGTCACGCGACTGATCGACGTAGGCGAGTTGCACCGTGTCGCCCAGTTCGATCGTGCCCGCATCGGGCGTCTCCTCGCCGGTGATCATGCGGAACAGCGTCGTCTTGCCGGCGCCGTTCGCGCCGATCACACCGACGATGCCCGCGCGCGGCAGGTCGAAGGACAGCGACTCGATCAGCAGGCGCTCGCCGTAGCCCTTGGAGAGGTCGGTGGCGGTCAGCACCTTCTCGCCCAGACGCGGCCCGGGAGGTACGTGGATCTGGACCTCGTCGAGCTTCACGTTGCGCTCCTCGGCGATCAGCTCCTCGTAACGCGCGAGCCGCGCCTTGGACTTCGCGCGTTTGCCCTTCGGGTTCGTGCGCACCCATTCGAGCTCCGCCGCGATCGTGCGCTCGCGCGCCTTCTCGCTGCGCTCTTCATGGCTGAGCCGGGCCTGCTTCTGCTCGAGCCAGCTCGAGTAGTTGCCCTCGTAGGGGATACCTCTGCCTCGGTCCAGCTCGAGGATCCAGCCGGCAACGTTGTCGAGGAAGTAGCGATCGTGCGTGACCGCGACGATCGTGCCCTTGTACTCCGCGAGATGCTGCTCGAGCCACGCCACCGACTCCGCGTCGAGGTGGTTGGTGGGCTCGTCGAGCAGCAGCAGGTCGGGCGCTCTGAGCAGCAGCCGGCACAGCGCGACGCGGCGGCGCTCGCCGCCGGAGAGCTTGCTCACATCCGCGTCCGGCGGTGGCAGCCGCAACGCGTCCATCGCGTATTCCAGCTGCGTGTCGAGATTCCACGCGTCAGCGGCTTCGATCTGCGCCTGGATGCGGCCGAACTCCTCGGCGGTGTCCTCGGAGTAGTTGGCGGCCAGCTCGTTGAAGCGGTCGAGCAGCGCCCTCGTTTCTGCGACCCCGTCTTCCACGTTGCTCTTGACGTCCTTGCTCTCGTCGAGCGCCGGCTCCTGCTCGAGCATGCCGACGCTCGCTCCGGGCGCGAGCGCGGCCTCGCCGCGGTACTCCTGATCGACGCCCGCCATGATCCGCAGGACCGTCGACTTGCCGGCGCCGTTGTAGCCGAGCACGCCGATCTTCGCGCCCGGATAGAAGGCCAGCGTGAGGTTCTCGAGCACCGTCTTCTCCGGCGCGT
Organism: Solirubrobacteraceae bacterium; assembly: GCA_036402735.1. Classification (GTDB taxonomy): domain Bacteria; phylum Actinomycetota; class Thermoleophilia; order Solirubrobacterales; family Solirubrobacteraceae; genus Palsa-744. Next base: position 4,920 of record DASWSH010000222.1, read on the forward strand.
GCACCTTCGAGAGCCGGTGCATCGTGAAGATGTACTGGGATGACATGGGCACGCAGGATAGGCGGTCGCGCCTGGCGCTAACGTTCTCAGGATGGCCTCGAACGTCCTCGATGTAGAGCAGCACCTGCTCCTGCTGGAGCTCCAGGCGCCGTTCGGCAAGCGCGACGTTCAGCTGGCCAGACGGCGCATGGCCAAGCGCTGGCATCCGGACATCGCGCCCGCCGGCAGGCAGTTCGAGCACGAGCGCCATCTGAAGGCGATCAACGAGGCGGCAGACCAGCTGGAGCGGCTCGCGGAGGGCTCGCGCGGCGGTCGCGTCAGCGCCAATGCCGTCAAGGTCAGCGCCGCGGCAGCGCGGCGCGCACGCGAGGAAGCGGGGCAGCGCGCCTATGAGGCCGAGCAGCGAGCGCGGGAGCGAGCGAAGGAAAAAGCCGAACACGATCCGTTCGGCGCGCGCGTTCCGGACCACTCGGTCGTGCACCGCTACGCGCGCTGTGTCTCCTACCCCGAGTGGGGGGTCGGCACGGTCGCCGGGATCTACTTCTCCAATGAGGAGCGCGCCGGTGAGGAAGTCCAGCAGTGGGCGCGCGTGAAATTCGCACACGGCATCCGCACGGTGCCCGCGGGGAGCCTCAAATTCGTGGACTTCTCAAAGCCCGACCCAGCCGACGAGCGCGTCGAGCGTTTCCTGATCGCGGGGCAGCGCGCGATGGCCGAGGGAGAATACGAGCTGGCCGCGCAGCGCCTGATCTACGCGCGCGATGCAGAACCGCGCAATCTCGCCGTGCTGCGGCTGATGACGCTCGCCTTCTGGCAGGCCGGAAACCTCGAGGCCGCCGCGCGCGCCGTTCGCGACTGGGCGCGAGCAGATCCGCGCCGTCCCGCCGCACATCGCTTCGCGGCGAGGATCTACGAAGACATGGGAGCCGTCGACCTCGCCGAGGAGGCCGCCGCGCGGGCCGTGCAGCGCGGCCCGAAGGACGCGGGCGCGTGGGTGCGGCTCGGCCGGCTGCGGCTGCAGCTGATGGATCGCGAGGGCGCTCTGCAGGCGCTGCGGAACGCCAGCGCGCTCGGCGCAAAGGGCGAGGTGCCTGCGTTGATCGCGCAGGCGCTCGCGCTCGAGCCGCGCCCGGTCGCATCGAACGCCTGAGCCCAAGCCCTCCGAGGGGCGGCGGGCGCTATTGCAAGATGTTTACGGCGCGCGAGACGATCAAGCCAAGCGTCGCGAGCGAGGCAACCGCCTGCACGCCCATCACGCACTTCGCGATCGGCGTCAGGGGCATCGTGTCGGTCGGTGAGAAGGCGGTGTTGTTGGTCAGCGACACGTAGAGGTAGTCGATGAACTTGGGCCGCCAGTTACGGGGCTCGATCACGTCATCGGTCATCTGGGGGAACAGGAAGTCCGGCGGCTGATCGCGGCCTTCGGCCCGTTTGCCGGGCCCGCCGCGGTCCAGCTCCCAGTACCACAGCGCGAAGATCATGAAGTTCGTCAGCCAGATCACGACGCCCGCGATCAGCAGTTCATCCCCTTGGGTGACTTTGTTGTGCAGCAGGTGTTTGCTGAGTGCGATCAGCGAGTAGGCATTGGCAGCGCTGACGAACGCGATCAGCGTCAGCGCGACGAGCCGCCGGCGCCGGTGCTCGCCCTCGAGCTCTTTCGGCGTGGCGAAGAACATGCCGATCAGCAGCACGCCCTCGAGCGCCGGTATCAACCAGAAGGGGCCGACGGTGACGCGTTCAGGGAGGGAGAACTGCAGTCCGATCGCTGCCAGCACGGTCAGCTGCGCGGGCCAGAACGGCTCGCTGCTCGGTGGCGGCGGATAGCGCGTGAACGGCTGCCCCGCAGAGGGCGAGCCCTGCGTTGGCTGTGCCACTGCGCAGAGCGTATGGATCGCGCCGGAGGTCCCCACCGCTTGCCAGGACGAGCGCTAGCCTGCAAGAGCGGTGGGTATCGAGAATCCCCTTCACCTGCTGTTCATCGCGGCCGTCGCGCTGATCGTGCTCGGCCCGAAACGGCTGCCCGAGCTCGCCAAAGCACTCGGCCAGGGGATCCGCGAGTTCCGCGAGTCGCTGAGCGAGGGAGAGGAAGAGACCATCACACCGGCGCACGACGCTGCTGCGGACGAGCCGCCGCTCGAGGCTGAGCCGGAGCACGCCGACGAGCCGCGAGCAGCTGCGGCCGCGACGGCGCCGCCGGAGGCGCCCGAGGGCTGAATCCTCGTGGCGCTGCCGCCGCGCGGATCGGTAGGTTCGCGCGATGCGCCTCATCGTCGCCCGCTGCCAGGTCTCCTACGCCGGCCGGCTCGCAACGGTGCTGCCGGAGGCCGTGCGCCTGCTGATGATCAAGCCCGATGGCACGCTGATGGTGTGGGCGGACGGCGGCGGTGTGAAACCGCTCAACTGGATGACGCCGCCCACGGTCGTCGAGGAGGAGCACGACGAGCAGGGTCGGCTGCGTCGGCTGGTCGTGCGCAGGCAGCGCCAGGAGGATCGCGTCGACATCGCGATCTCAGAGGTGCTCTCCGACGTGGAGCAGCAGCTCGACGCCGAGCTGGCGCTCGAGAAGGAGGGCGTGGAGCGTGAGCTGCAGGAGCTGCTCGCGGATGCGCCGCAGTGGTGCGGAGAGGGGCTGCGACTGGTCAGGCGCGAGTGGCCGACCGACATCGGGCCGGTCGATCTGATGTGCCGTGGCGGCGAGGACGAGTGGATCGCGGTGGAGATCAAGCGCGTGGGCACGATCGACGCGGTGGAGCAGCTGAGCCGCTATCTGGAGCGCATCCGCCAGGACCCGGCGATGGGCTCCTGCCGCGGCGTGCTCGCCGCACAGAGCATCAAGCCGCAGGCGGTGGTGCTGGCGCAGTCGCGAGGTATCGACTGCATCGAGGTCGATCTCGCCGTGCTGCGCGGCGAACGCCAGCCTGATCTGACGCTGTTCGCTGCCTGAGCAGGTCGTCCGCGGGCCGGCCCCCGGCACGCGCGGCACCGGGACGGCTTCGCGCGCCCCGGGGTAGGCTGCCGGGCCGTACCCGAGCAAGGAGCCCCGATGACCGCCGACGCCGTAGTCGCTGAGCAGCCCGCCGTCCTCACCGAGCGCCGCGGCAACGTGCTGCTGATCACGCTCAACCGGCCGCAGGTGCGCAACGCGGTGAACGCCGCGCTGGCCGAAGGGGTCGGCAAGGCGCTCGACGAGCTCGACGCCGATGCGGAGCTGTCGGTGGGCGTGCTGACAGGCGCCGGCGGCTTCTTCTGCGCCGGCATGGACCTGGGCGCGTTCGTGAAGGGCGAGTCTCCCTGGTACGGCGACCGTGGCTTCGCCGGGATCGCGCAGCGCTCGGCGGAGAAGCCGCTGATCGCCGCGATCGAGGGCTTCGCCGTCGCCGGCGGCATGGAGATCGCGCTCGCATGCGACCTGATCGTCGCGGCGAATGGCGCAAAGCTGGGGATTCCGGAGGTCAAGCGCTCGCTGATCGCGGCCGGCGGCGCGCTGCTACGGCTGCCGCGGCGCATCCCGTATCACGTCGTGATGGAGCTGGCGCTCACCGGCGACCCGTTCCCCGCGGAGCGCTTCCACGAGCTCGGCCTCGTGAACCGGCTCGCCGAGCCGGGCCGCACGGTGGACGTGGCACTGGAGCTCGCGGCCACGCTTGCCAAGAACGGGCCGCTGGGTCTTCGTGCGGCGAAGCGCATCCTGCAGGAGCAATGGGATTGGTCGACCGAGGAGATGTGGGCCAAGCAGGGCGAGATCTCCGGTCCCGTGATGACCTCAGAGGACGCCAAGGAGGGCGCGAGCGCCTTCAAGGAGAAGCGCGAGCCGGTTTGGAAGGGCCGCTAGCGCCGCGGGCGCCGCTTGCGCCGCCGCTGGCGCATGATCGCGAAGAAGCGTCTGAGCAGGGCGCCCATCAGCGCTCGCCTGGCGTCTTGCGTGGGTACTGGGAGATCGGCTGGCGCAGGTCGATCGCGGTGGTGACGATGCGGTTCTGTTCTGCCGCGTGCGCCGCCGGGTAGCCCTCGCCGGGGCTCGCGCGCTCGGGGCGCCCGACGTAGCCGAAGTGCAGCTCCGCGGGCATGATCTGCATGAGGCGCGGGAACATGTGTGCGCGCGCGCCCATGTTTCGCGGCTCCTCCTGCACCCACAGAACCTCGCGCAGGTTCGGGTATCTGCCCATCAGCTCGAGCAGCTGCGCCTCGGGGAAGGGGTAGAGCAGCTCCACGCGCGCTACCGCGAGGCCGGTGTGGCTGGCGCGTTCGGGGTGGCCGACCAGGTCGTAGTAGATCTTGCCTGTGCAGAGCACCAGCCGCGTGACCTGCTCGTCGCTGACGCCCGGCTCGGCGAGGACCGTGTGGAAGCGGGTGCCCTCTCCCATGTCGGCGATCGTGCTGGCCGCCTGCGGCAGGCGCAGCAGCGACTTCGGCGTCATCACGATCAGCGGGCGCTGCTTGGCGATCCGCGCCTGGCGGCGCAGCAGGTGGAAGTACTGCGCGGGCGTCGTCGGGCTGGCGACGCGGATGTTGCCCTCGGCGCCGGCACGCAGGAAGCGCTCGAGCCGTGCGGAGGAGTGCTCGGGACCCGAGCCCTCGTAGCCGTGCGGCAGCAGCAGCGTCAGCCGTGATGTCTGCCCCCACTTCGCCAGGCCCGAGGTGATGAACTGGTCGATGATCACCTGCGCCGAGTTCACGAAGTCCCCGAACTGCGCCTCCCACAGCACCAGCGTCTCCGGCGCCTCCTGGCTGTAGCCGTACTCGAAGCCCATGCACGCGAGCTCGGACAGGGGGCTGTTGTGCAGCTCGAGCGGCGCGAGCGCGTCCGACAGGTTCTGGATCGGGCAGAAGGTCTGGCCGGTCTTCGCGTCGTGCAGCACCATGTGACGCTGGCTGAACGTGCCCCGCTCGGTGTCCTGGCCGGTCAGGCGCAGCGGCGTCCCCTCGGTCAGCAAGCTCGCGAAGGCGAGCGCCTCCGCGTTGGCCCAGTCGATCGTGCCGTGCTCGCCGGGCGGCGTGTCGCCCAGCGCGTCACGACGGCGCTCGAGCTGTTTCACGAGCTTCGGATGCACGGTGAAGCCCTCGGGCACGCGCAGCAGCTGCTCGCCCAGCTCGCGCAGTCGCTCGACCGGCACCGCGGTGTCGACCTCCGGGCTCGGCGAGCGGTCGAGCTGGTACTCGCCCGTGCCGTGCTCGCCGCCGTGCTCGGCGACTTCCTGGATCTTCGCCTTCAGTCGCTGGTGCAGGAGCGTCATGTCATCCCACACCTCCTGCTCCTGACGCTCGACCTCCTCCTGTGAGACGACGCCTTCGGCGACGAGCCGTTCCGCCCACAGTTCCTTCACGCGCTTCTTGCTCTTGATCTTCGCGTACATCTCGGGCTGCGTGTAGGCGGGCTCGTCGGACTCGTTGTGGCCGAAGCGGCGGTAGCCGATCAGGTCGATCAGCACGTCGTGGCCGAACTCCTGGCGGAAGGCGAAGGCGAGCCGCACCGCGCTCACGCAAGCCGGCACGTCGTCCGCGTTGACGTGGATGATCGGCACGTCGAAGCCCTTCGCGAGATCCGAGGCCCAGCGCGTCGAGCGGGCGTCATCGGGATCGGTCGTGAAGCCGACCTGGTTGTTCATGATGATGTGCACCGTGCCGCCGACCTTGTAGCCGTCGAGCGCCTGCAGGTTGAAGGTCTCCGCAACCACACCCTGCGCGGGGAAGGAGGCGTCGCCGTGGATCACGATCGGCACCGCCGCGTTCGTGTCCTGGTGGGCGTGGTGGCCCTGCCGCGTGGTCTGCGCGGCGCGCGTCGCGCCCTCTACGACCGGTGAGACGTACTCGAGGTGGCTCGGGTTGGACTCCAGGTTGACCTGGATCGTGGCGCCGTCGTGCAGATCGTAGGTGCCCTGCGTGCCGTGGTGGTACTTCACGTCGCCTGTGCCGCCCTGCGGGATCGTCGTGACGACCTCCATCGTGGAGGCGCCCTCGAACTCGGCGAAGATCGTGTCGTAGGCGCGGCCGAGGTTGTGCGCGAGCACGTTCAGCCGCCCACGATGCGCCATCCCGATCACGACCTCCTGCCCGCCGTGCGCAGCGGACAGCTGGATCAATTCGTCGAGCATCGGCACCGTCATGTCGAGCCCCTCGATCGAGAACTGGTGCTGGCCCAGGTAGGCCTTGTGCATGAAGCGCTCGAGCGCATCGACCTTGACGAGCCGCCGCAGCAGCCGCCGGCGCTCGTCGCTCGTCAGCTCTTTGCGGAACGCGCCGGACTCGATGTGCTCGCGCAGCCACACGCGCTGGCGGTGCGAGGAGATGTGCTCGATCTCGTAGGCGATCGTGCCGCAGTAGGTTTCGCGCAGGTGCGGCAGCGCGTCGGCCAGGGTCGCCCCCGGCACGTACATGCGCAGGATCTTCGCCGGGATCTGCGCCATCAGCTCCGGCGTCAGCCCGAGCGGCTCCGGTTCGAGCGCGGGGTCGCCCTCGGGCTCGGAGCCGAGCGGGTCGAGCCGTGCCGCCAGGTGGCCGTGCGTGCGGAACGCTTTCAACAGCGCCGTCGCCGCCTGCACCGCCTGCAGCACCTCGATGCTCGGCATGTCGCTTCGCGGCGACGGCGCCGCGGCGGTGCTCGTCGCGGGCGGCGCCGATGGCACAGGGCGCTCCGGCGCCGGCCCGAGCTCCACGCCCAGCGCGCCGAATGCCTGCTCGTAGAACTCGTGCTCTCCCTGCAGGTGCTCCTCGATCAGCGCGAGGAAGCGCCCGGACTCCGCTCCCTGGATGATGCGGTGGTCATACGTCGAGGTCATCGTCATGACCTTCTCGGCGCCGATCGCGTCGCCGACCGCGCCCAGCCCGACCGGATAGGCGATCGAGCCGGACGCGACGATCGTGCCCTGCCCCGTCATCAGGCGCGGCACGGAGGCGATCGTGCCGATGCCGCCGGGGTTCGTCAGCGTCAGGTTCGCACCCACCAGGTCGTCGGCCGTCAGCGTGTTCGTGCGCGCCTTCTCGACGAGCGCGTCGTAGGCGTCCAGGAACGCGTCGAAAGGCAGCCGGCCGGCGTCCCGGATCACCGGCACCATCAGCGTGCGGGTGCCGTCCTTCTTCTCGACGTCGACCGCCAGTCCCAGGTTGACCCGGCCGTCGTGCACGCGATGCGGCTTGCCGTCGATCTCGGCGAAGTGGTTGGCCATCACCGGCATCCGCTCAGCGGCACGCGCGATCGCGTAGGCGATCAGGTGCGTGAAGGAGACCTTGCGCGGACCGGCCTTCAGTTCGCGCCGCCGCGCGTCCAGCGCGGTAACCGTCAGCGTCCTGAAGCTCGTCGCCGTCGGGATCGAGCGCGACTGCTCCATGTAGCGCGCGAGCGTCGCGGCGCTGCCCTTCATCCGCTCCGCCTGCTGCTCATCGGCGAGAGCCGCGGGCGGCGCGTCGCTGGTCGCGCTTGCGTCTGCCGCCGCGTCGAGCACGTCCGACTTCGTGATCCGCCCGGCCGGGCCGCTGCCGGCGAGCCCGGAGAGGTCCACGCCCTCGACCGCCGCCGCGCGGGCGGCGACCGGTGAGATCTTCGCGCCCTCTGGCGTCGCGGGTTGCGCGCCGCCATCGGCCGTGGCGAGCTGCGCGCCGGCGGGCTGCGCGGGCGCGGGGGCGCTCGCCCCGGGCTGGCGCTGCGCGGCCGGCGCGTCGCCGTTGGCGGTCGGCGCGGCAGCTCCCGCGCTCGCGCCGGCGGCGATGCGTGCGATCACCTGCCCGACCGTGACCGTGTCGCCCTCCTGCACGAGCAGCTCGCTCACCACCCCGGTTGCCGGGGCCGGAAGCTCGACGTCGACCTTGTCCGTGGAGATCTCGACGATCGTCTCGTCAGCCTTGATCTGATCGCCGACCTCGACGTGCCATTCGAGGATCGTGCCCTCGCTGACCGACTCGCCGGCGGCGGGCGTCACGACATCGACGACCGTGCCGTCGGCGGCGCCGGCCGCGGGAGCTGTCGTGGTCGGCGCCTCGGCCTCGCCCGCGACGGCGGCCGGGACAGATGCGGCTGGCGCTTTCCCGGCCTCGCCGGCGGTCGATGATGTAGCCGCGCTGGGCGGCGCCTGCTGTGGCGCGCCCTGCACGCTGCCCGCGCCGTGCCCGTTTCCGCTCGCGCCGTCGCCGGCCGCGTCGCCGTCGAGAGCGATGCGCGCGATGACCTGCCCGACGGTGACCGTCTCGCCCTCTTCGATCAGGATCTCGGCGACCACGCCGGTCGCGGGAGATGGAAGCTCGACGTCGACCTTGTCGGTCGAGATCTCCACGATCGTCTCATCCGTCTTGATCGCGTCGCCGACCTTGACATGCCATTCGAGGATTGTTCCCTCGGTGACAGACTCCCCTGCGGCGGGGGTCACGACGTCCACCAATTGCTGGGTCATCGCGTCCGTCGCCATCGACTCACAACTCTAGCGCCCGAAACCGAGTTGGTGAGGGTTCGAATGCTGCCACCCATCCCGCCGTTTTACAGGCGCTTCAGTCCTCGCCGGATGTCTCCCCGATGGCGCCCGCGCGTGTCTTGCGGCGGCGCGATTCGCGCACGAACTCGTAGCTGCCGAAGAACGGGCCGATACCGCCGAGCACTGCGACCGCGACGGCGAGCCGCAGCGAGACGATGCGCAGGCGGGCGGCGGTGAGGCAGGCGATCGACATCAAGATCCACAGCAGCCCGTGCGCAAGTCCGAGAACGAATGTCTCCGGCTGGGGATTGCCTGCGGCGAAGGCGCACACGAGCAGCCCGAGATAGATGCACGAGTGGGCGAACGAGGTCCACTCGAGTCGCTCGAACGTGAGCAGGCCCGCGCCGCGCGCTGCGTGCGGCACCTCGCGCCGGGAGAGCGGCGGCCGCGACCCCGGCGGTGCGCTCACATCGAGAGCCAGCGTGCCATCAGCGACAACGGCTCGCCGGCCTCCACAGGCCAGCTGTCGATGTCGCGCGGCCACCAGGCGTACGCGTCGTGCTCTGCATCGGGCACCACCTCGTCGTCCGCGCCCTCGGCGAGCCAGGCCTGCCCGACGAACATGACGAGCTTGTGCGGCAGCACGATCAGCGCCTCGCCGCGGACGCGGTCGGGCGAGACCGACCACTCCTCGCGAAGCTCGCGCACGAGCGTGTCTGCGGGGCTCTCGCCGAGGTCGACGGCGCCACCCGCGCCCAGCGCCCAGCGGCCCGCCCAAGAGGAGACCCACGGCGCGCGCCGGCCGGCGAGCCAGCGGCCGTCTGCGGAGCGCGTGACGCACAGCGCGGCCATGCTGTGAGCCGCGTCGCCGCCGACGAGGCGCAGCGCCCAGCGCAGCGGCTGCAGCTCGATCGCGATCGCGTCCTCGTGCTCGCGGTAGTCGACGAGCCGCGCGGCCATGCCATCGTGGCTGGGGGAGCCGCGGTCCCGCAGGCTGCGGATCGCCTCATCGGCTGCGGCCGTCTGCGCTGCGCTCGGCTCGAACTGCTCCTCGCGCCAGCGCGCGGTGATGCGATCCAGCTCCCACGGGCCGCGGGCGAGGATCTGCGGCACGGGAGAAGCGGGCGTGGTGGAATCGGTGGAAGCCGACACAGTGCTGAAAGGCTAGTCAATGCGCCGGGGCGCTTGTGAAGCACCGGATATGGCGTGGACGCATAGACTCGCGCGCCGTGAGCGAGCGCAGGCGCAAGCACTGGGGCTGGGGGTTCGAGGACCAGCAACCCACCGCGGAGCAGGCGCGGGCAGCCGCGCCGGTGCTCGCCGAACGGCTCGGGATCCAGCTGGATCGGGTCGAGCAGCCGGTGGCGCTGGAGCAGGTGCGCTTGGCGCCGCCGCGCGTCGCGGTGCCGCGCGCGCTCGCGGAGATCTGCAGCGTCGAGGATCATGCGCGCGCCTCGCATGCGCTGGGCAAGTCCTACATGGATGTCGTACGTGGCTTTCGCGGCGAGTTCGCACACCCGCCCGACGCGGTGGCGCTTCCGCGCGACGAGCAGGAGATCGAGCAGCTGCTCGAATGGTGCGCATCGCAGCGCATTGCGGCGATTCCATACGGTGGCGGCACCTCCGTCGTCGGCGGTGTCACGCCGCACGTCGATGGCGCCTACGCCGGCGCCGTGTCGGTCGACCTGTGCCGGCTGGCGAGTGTGCTGGAGGTGGACACGGTGTCGCGCGCAGCTTGCATCCAGGCGGGCGCGACCGGCCCATCGCTCGAGCAGCAGCTGGCCGAGCACGACCTGACGCTGCGCCACTTCCCGCAGTCGTTCGAGTACTCCACGCTCGGCGGCTGGGTGGCGACGCGAGCGGCCGGACACTTCGCGACGGTGTGGACGCACATCGAGGACTTCGTGGAGTCCGTGCGCGCCGTCACGCCGTCGGGGCTGTGGGAGTCGCGGCGGCTGCCGGGCTCGGGCGCGGGCATCAGCCCGGACCGGATGCTGGCCGGCTCAGAGGGGATCCTCGGCGTGATCACGCAGGCTTGGGTGCGCGTGCAGCCGCGGCCTGCGCACAGGGACTCCGCGGGCGTGCGCTTCGCGCGCTTCGAGCAGGGGGCGGAATGCGTGCGGGAGCTCTCGCAGTCGGGGCTGCATCCATCGAACTGCCGACTGCTCGACGCCGGCGAGGCGGCTCTGACGATGGCAGGCGACGGCTCGCAAGCGCTGCTCGTGCTGGGCTTCGAGTCAACCGACCATCCGGTGGGGGAGGCGATGGCTCGCGCGCTGCAGATCTGCGCCGATCACGGCGGCGCCGCCGATGCGGGGGAGCGCCGGCAGGGCGGTGGCGACGCGGTGGGCTCCTGGCGCGGCGCCTTCCTCGGCGCTCCCTACGTGCGCGACCTGCTCGTTGCACTCGGTGTGATCAGCGAGACGTTCGAGACCGCGATCACCTGGGAGCGCTTCCCCGCGTTCCACGAGCGCGTGATGGCGGCGGCGCGCGAGGCGGTGCGCGAGGTGTGCGGCGAGGGGGGCAGCGTGTTCTGCCGCTTCACGCACATCTACCCGGACGGTCCCGCGCCGTACTTCACCGTGCTCGCGCCGGCCAGGCGCGGCGAGGAGGTCGAGCAGTGGAGCGCGATCAAGCGTGCCGTCTCCGATGCGCTGATCGGCGCGGGGGGCACGATCACGCACCACCATGCGGTCGGCCGTGACCACCGCCCCTGGTACGACAGGCAGCGCCCGGAGCCGTTCGCGGCGGCCCTGCGCGGCGCGAAGGCGGCGCTGGACCCCGCGGCGATCATGAACCCCGGCGTGCTGATCGAGCCGCAGCGGTGAACATCGCGGTGCTCGGCCCGGGCGGCGTCGGCGGCCTGCTGGCGGCCGCGCTGGAGCGCGCGGGCGAGCACGTGACAGTCGTCGCGCGCGAGTCGACCGCCGAGCTGATCGCCCGGCGCGGGCTCAGCGTCAGCAGCGTGAGGTTCGGCGAGCTCACGACCCATCCGCGCGCGGTCGCGACGCTCCAGGAGCCGGTCGATGCGCTGCTGCTCGCCACCAAGGCCGCCGGCCTGCGCGAGGCGCTCGAGCGGATCCGCGTGCAGCCCGGCATCGTGCTGCCGCTGCTCAACGGCCTCGACCACCTCCACCTACTGCGTGAGCGCTTCGAGCCGGCCAGTGTGGTGGCCGGCTCGATCCGCGTAGAGGCGGACCGGCCCGAGCCCGGTGTGATCGTCCACACCAGCCCGTTCCTGCTCGTGAGCATGGCCAGCTCCTCACCCGCGATGGCAGCTCCGCTCCAGCGGCTCGCCGCGACGATCGACGCGGCGGAGGTGCCCGTCAAGGTGCTCGACTCCGAAGCGGATGTGATGTGGTCGAAGCTCGTGCGTCTCAACGCGCTCGCCTGCACCACCTCGGCCTACGACAAGCTGCTTGGCGAGATCCGCTCGACGCCGCAGCTGCGCGCGGACCTCGTCGGCGCGATGGAGGAGGCCGCCGCGGCGGGCCGTGCAGAGGGCGCGCAGGTCGATGCAGCCAGCGCGATCGCTGAGCTCGAGCGCGCGCACGCCACGCTCGGCAGCTCGATGCAGCGCGACATCGCCGCGGGACGTGAGCCGGAGCTGGACGCGATCCCCGGTTCGGTGCTGCGCGCGGCGGCCCGTCACGGCATCGCGTGCCCCACGATCGAGAAGCTCGTGGCGATGATCGCAGCGCGCGCCGGCATCGATCCGCCGGTCGCCTGAGCAGCTACAGCTCGCGAGGCTGCTCGCCGCCCGCGTAGCCCGGGATCACGTGCGTCGCGACCGCCTCGACGGACTCCTCCTCGGCCTCCGTCAGCTCCTCGTCGTGGTCGGCGTCGCAGAGCACGCGGAAGTTGCCGGTCACTCCCGAGTCGACGTGGATCGTGATGCCGGGAAGGATCGCCTCGCCCTCTTCGAGCCCGAGCCGCTCCATGTCGAAGTGCGTCAGCCCGATGCCGTACGCGGTGTGCGTCGGGTTCTCCCGATCGTGCGCGGCCACCGCCTGCGCGAAGCGCTCGAGGTTCTTGGCGATCTTGGCGATGTCGGCCATTGCTCTCTGCTCGCCAGGGTACAACGACCCCCGCACCCTCGCCGCCGCGCACCTGTCCTGCCGGCCCGAGCCCACGCCGGCACAGCGCCAGTTGCCCTCCCGGGCATCCCGCCGGCGTCATAAGCGGCACATATGGACTCGGCCAAAACATCGATGGCGAACGCACTCAAGCCCGATTTAGAGTCGACTCCCCATCTCGACCTGAGGAGACGCACATGCCGCTCGGCTTCTATTTCAAACCCGAGAACTTTCCCCCGGAGACCTACGACGAGGCGCTCAGCCGGCTGGAGAAAGCCGGCGCCGGCACGCCGCCCGGCCGCTCCTACCATTGCGCGCTGCTCGGCACCGACGGCATGATTCAGGTGTTCGACGTGTGGGACTCGTGGGAGGACTTCGACCGCTTCGGCGAGACGCTCGTGCCGATCATGAGCGAACTGGGCAGCTCCCCCGGGCCACCGATGGTCAACGAGCTGCACAACGTGATCGTTGGCTGACGCCGAGCACCGCCCGCTTCCCGCGCGGGACCGCAAAAGAGGTGCTCAGAGACTGCGAGGGCGCAGCAGGTAGAGCGACAGGATGGAGAGGTCACCGACGTGATCTGCTTCGACGAATCGGGCTAGGCGCAGATCCTCTGCGCCGCCGCTGAGCGGCTCTGACTCGACCAGTTCC
>DASWSH010000223.1:0-4069 GCA_036402735.1 Solirubrobacteraceae bacterium
GGCCAGCTCACCGCGTACTTCCGCAATCCGCCGGAACAGCCGTTCACGAGCATCAAGCTCAACTTCGATCGTTCGGTGCTCGCGCCGCTGGCCAACCCGCTCGTCTGCGGGAGCCCGACCGGTAGCGCCAGCTTCGAACCGACGGCCAGGCCCGGCACGACCAAGAACGACCCGTTCGGGATCAGCGTGACCGGCTGCGCTGCGACGCTCCCGTTCTCGCTCGCCCAGAGCACCGAAAACGAAAACGAAAACGGCGGCGGGCACACCGCGTGGGCGATCAACTACAGCCGCGGCGACGGCAACCAGTACCTGCAGAAGATCTCGACGACGCTGCCCCCGGGCCTCGTCGGCGCGATTCCCGCCGCCACACAGTGCGCTGAAGCTCAGGCCAACGCCGGTACGTGCGCGGCCTCCAGCAGGATCGGCACGGCTGCCGTCCAGGCGGGCTCGGGCCCTGCGCCCTTCACGTTCAACGGCCCGGTTTACCTGACCGGTCCCTACCAGGGCGCGCCGTACGGTCTCTCGATCGCGGTCCCCGCGGTCGCCGGGCCGTTCAACCTGGGCACGGTCGTGACACGCGCAACGCTGCGTGTCAATCCGTTCACCGCACAGGTCACAGCCGAAAGCACGGTGCCCACGATCTTCAAGGGCATCCCGCTGCGGCTGCGCAGCATCAACGTCACCACCAACCGGCAGGGCTTCCTGTTCAACCCGACCAACTGCTCGCCGCTGGCGACCGTGTCGACGTTGACCTCGACGGAAGGCGCGACGCAGACACTGTCGACGCCGTTCCAGGTGGCCAACTGCTCGAAACTCGGCTTCTCGCCGAAGTTCGCGGCGAGCACGTCGGCGAAGAGCAGCCGCGTCAACGGCGCGAGCCTCGTCACGACGCTGACACCGGGCGTCGGACAGGCGAACATCAAGTCGGTGAAGGTGCAGCTGCCCAAGCAGCTGCCCTCGCGCCTGACCTCGCTGCAGAAAGCCTGCACGGCAGCGGTGTTCGACGCGAACCCGGCGGCATGCCCGGCGACGTCCTCGCCCGGCACGGCGTCAGCGATCACGCCGACGCTGCCCGGCAAGCTGACCGGCAAGGCCTACTTCGTCTCGCACGGAGGAGCCGCCTTCCCGGACCTCGACCTGGTGATGGAAGACCAGGGCGTGCGGGTGATCCTGGTCGGTAACACCGACATCAAAAACAGCGTCACGACGACGACGTTCGCCTCGACGCCCGATGTGCCGGTGTCGAGCGTGACCGTCACCCTGCCCACCGGTCCGCACTCGGCGCTGGCGGCGTTCGGCAACCTCTGCACGAAGCCGCTGCTGATGCCGACCACGATCACGGGCCAGAACGGCAAGGTCACCAAACAGAACACGATCATCAAGGTCAACCAGTGCGGCGTGCAGATCGTCGGCCGCAAGGTCGTCGGGAAGACGGCGTTCCTGACGATCAAGACGTTCGAAGCGGGCCGCATCACGGCGAGCGGCAAAGGCGTCGGGACGGTGCGGCGCAGCGTTCGCGGTGCGACCAAACTGTCGCTGAAGGTGCCGCTCCGCCACGGCAAACCGTTCAGGGCGAAAATCAAGGTCAGCTTCGTGCCGAAGAAGCGGGGCGGCACCCGCTCCTCGGCAACCACAGCGGTCAGGTTCCACTGAGGCCGTCCGCGAGAACGATCGGCTGAACGCGCGGGGCGGGCAACCGCCCCGCGCGTGTACATCGACAGCCTCAACAGTCCAGCCGGCGCGGCCTTAACGCACGAAACGCCCGGAATTTGCGGGCAATCCGGCGTTGAAATTACTTCCATGGAGTCCTGGCAATGCCGTACATTGACGGCATGGATGTCGTGAGAGGTACGGATACCTCGAGCTCGGCTGCGGGCATGCAGCAGCTGCTGGCCGGCATCCGCCGCCTGACGGCGCTGGCCGACGGGGCGGCCGACACAGAGGCGATCTTCCGCGCGCTGGCGCGCGAGCTGCTGTCGGTCGTCGGCGCGGAGGAGGTGCACGTCCATCACCTCGGCGCCGCAGGCGAGAGCGACGATCTGGTCGACGTGTACATGTTCGATGGCGAGGGGCGCCTCAGCTACCTCTCGCCCCGCGCGGAGCGGCCGCCCGGCGTCAGCTGGGTCGCACGCACGCGGCGCAGCTTCCTCGCCGCCGATGCCGAGGAATTCGCGGCGAGCGTGCCGCGCCTGATCACGACCGGCGAGATGAGCTGCGTGCTGCTGCTGCCGGTGCTGGAGCGTGCCGAGGTGGACGCTGTGGTGATGCTCGTGCGCCGCACCGCGGAGATCTTCGAACCGTCCTCCGTGGAGCTCGCTGGCGCGCTCGTCGAGCAGGGGGCGACGGCGCTCGCGCTGGTGAGGGCACGATCGGAGGCGGGCACCGATGCGGTCACCGGGGCGATGAACCACCGCGCGATGCGCCGGCGCCTCGACGAGGAGATCGGGCGCGCGATGCGCACGGGCGGGCTGCTCTCGTGCCTGCTGCTCGACCTCGACGACTTCAAGATCGTCAACGACGAGCACGGCCACCCTGCCGGTGACGCGCTGCTCGGAGAGGTCGTGCAGGCGCTCGTGGGCGAGTTCCGCGCGTTCGATCGCGTCGCGCGCTACGGCGGCGACGAGTTCGTCGTGATCCTGCCGAACGCCGCGCTCGACAGCGCAGCGGCGGCAGCCGGTCGTGCGCTCGAGCGGCTGCAGAGCCTGCCCTCGCACCCCAGCGGGCGCGGCGTGTCGGCCTCGATCGGCGTCGCGCAATGGCAGCCGCGCATGAGCACCGACGAGCTGCTCAGCGCCTGCGACGACGCGCTGCTGCGCTCCAAGCGCCAGGGCAAGGGGCGCGTCTCGCGCGCCTCCTCGTCGCTCACCTCCCAGCCCTAGCGCCTGCGCCGGCGCGAGCCCGGCGCTGCGACGCGGATCGCCGCCGCGACTCTGCGAGACTGCGCACCGTCTGCAGTAGAGCCTGAAGCACGGGAGATGCCGATGTCGGAGAACAGCTTTGGCGCCAAGCACACGCTGGAGGTCGCCGGTAGCAGCTACGAGATATTCCGCCTCGACGCGCTGCAGCAGCGCTTCGACGTGGCGCGCCTGCCGTTCTCGATGAAGGTGCTGCTGGAGAACCTGCTGCGCACCGAGGGCAACGGCTCGGTGACCGCGGCGGACATCGAGGCGCTGGCGAGCTGGGACGCGAAGGCCGAGCCGAGCAAGGAGATCGCGTTCACGCCGGCGCGCGTGCTAATGCAGGACTTCACAGGGGTGCCCGCGGTCGTGGACCTCGCTGCGATGCGCGACGCGATCGCGCAGATGGGCGGCGATCCGCGCAAGATCAACCCGCTCGCGCCTGCCGAGCTCGTGATCGACCATTCCGTGCAGGTCGACGCGTTCGGCACCAGGGAGGCCTTCAGTGTCAATGCGGAGCGCGAGTTCGAGCGCAACAAAGAGCGCTATGCGTTCCTGCGCTGGGGCCAGGGCGCCTTCCAGGACTTCTCGGTCGTGCCGCCCGACACGGGCATCGTGCACCAGGTCAACCTCGAGTACCTCGCGCGTGTCGTCTTCGCACGCAACGTGCCCGACCAGCCGCTGCAGGCCTACCCGGACACACTCGTCGGTACCGACTCGCACACCACGATGATCAACGGCCTCGGCGTGCTCGGCTGGGGCGTCGGCGGCATCGAGGCGGAGGCCGCGATGCTCGGTCAGCCGATGTCGATGCTGATCCCGCAGGTGCTGGGCGTGCGTCTGCACGGCGAGCTGCCGGAGGGAACGACGGCCACCGATCTCGTTTTGACCGTCACCGAGATGCTGCGCAAGCGCGGCGTGGTGGGCATGTTCGTCGAGTTCTACGGCGCAGGCGTCTCGGCGCTGCCGATCGCAGACCGCGCGACGATCGGCAACATGTCGCCCGAGTTCGGCTCGACCTGCGCGATCTTCCCGATCGATGCCGAGACGCTCCGCTACCTCGAGCTTTCCGGCCGCGACGCGGACCAGATCGCGCTCGTCGAGGCGTACGCGCGCGAGCAGGGCCTGTGGCACGACGAGCACGCGGAGGAGCCCACGTTCAGCGACACGCT
>DASWSH010000224.1:0-4938 GCA_036402735.1 Solirubrobacteraceae bacterium
GCACCGCCGAGCGCTCGCCGCGTTCGTCGCGGCATGGCGCGCCAGATGGATCGCGAAGACCGACTGCAGCCCCAAATACGTGGTGCAGCAATGTGCGCAATACAAGGGTCCCCGGTCCCCCGAAGATCCACTCACGCTCCACTGAAGCGTGTTCGCCACGTCCCGCTCGCGCTCTACTCGAACCGGGCAACGATCGCTGCCGTGGCGTCTCTGAGCGTTTGCCTCGGCGCATGCGGCGGCGAGCCGGATCGTGTCATCGTTCGCGTCGGCGCCAGCGTCATAACAAGATCCGCGCTGCTGCACTGGATGTCCGTACTGGCTCCGGGGCACGACGTGCCCGATTCGCCCGGCTATGGCGCCTGCGAGGCGAGCCGCAGAAAGCTGGTGTTCGACGCCGACACGCGCGTGCTCGAGCAAGAATGCGCACAGCAGTACGACGCACTCCGAGAGCAGGCGCTTCGATGGCTGATCTCGGCAAGATGGGTGATCGGCGAGGCGCAGGACCGCGGCCTTGCCCCGTCGCCTTCCTCCGTCGGCGCGCGACTGCGGCCGCGAAGAGACGCACTGCTTGCGACCGGTGCGACGATCGCCGACGCCAGATTCGAGGTCGAGGTCGAATTGGCGGCGCAGCGCCTGCGGCTCGCGCTCGACGGCGGACGGCCGGTTTCCCGTGCCGAAGCCGTCCGCTATTACCGTCGGCACATCCACCGCTTCGAGCGCCCCGAAACTCGGAACTTCGCCATCGTCGAGAATCTCCCCAGCGAGGAGGCGGCTCGCGCTCTGATGCGCAAGCTCTCCCAGGGCGCTGACGCCGAAGGCCTGCCGCTGCATGAGTCGCTTGAACGGCCCACAAACTTCGCTTCGCGCGGCGGCAAGAAGGCGATCCTCGAGGCGATTTTCGCAGCCAAGCCGCACGTCCTCAGCGGGCCGACGCGGCTGCGCGGGCGCTATTCGGTCTTCGAGGTGACGCGGGTCACGCCGCCGACTCGCCGGCCGCTCGCGCGCGTTTTGCGCTCGGTCACCGGCACACTCAGCGCAGAGAGGCGCCGACGCGAGCTCACCCGCTTCATCGCCGAATGGCGCCGCCGCTGGCTCTCGAGGACCGCCTGCAGCCCCGGCTACATAGTGCAGAAATGCCGCGAGTACAAGGGCCCGCGGACCCCGGAAGACCCACTCGCCTTCTCCTGAGCAGCGGACGGCCCAGGCACCGCGATCAGCCGACCGCCGCAACCTCCCGCGGCCCGGCGCCGACGTACTTGGCGGTGGGCCGGATCAGCTTGCCCTCGCGCTTCTGCTCGAGGATGTGCGCCGACCAGCCCGCCACGCGCGCGCATGTGAACAGCGGCGTGAACAGGTCGGCGGGCACTTCCGCCAGGTCCAGCACCACCGCCGACCAGAACTCCACGTTCGTTGCGAGCACGCGGTCCGGCCGGCGCGCCTGCAGCTCGGCCAGCGCCGCCCGCTCCAGCGCCTCGGCCGCCTCGAAGCGCGGCGAGCCCAGTTCCGATGCAGTGCGGCGCAGCACCCGCGCGCGCGGGTCTTCGGCGCGGTACACGCGGTGCCCGAAGCCCATCAGCCGGTCGCCGCGGTCGAGCGCTTCGGTCACCCAGCGCTCTGCATCGCCGGTCACTTCCACTTCCTCGAGCATCTTCAGCACGCGCGAGGGCGCGCCTCCGTGCAGCGGCCCGGACAGCGCGCCGACCGCGCCGGACAGCGCCGCCGCGACGTCCGCGCCGGTCGAGGCGATCACGCGCGCCGTGAACGTGGACGCGTTCATGCCGTGCTCGGCGGCGGAGATCCAGTACGCGTCGATCGCCTTCGCGTGGTCCGGGTTCACCTCGCCGCGCCAGCGGATCAGGAACCGCTCGGGGATCGTGCGGCCCTGGTCGATCTCGTCCTGCGGCACCGGCGGCTGGCCCGCGCCGCGCGCTGACTGCGCGACGAACGACAGCGCCATCACGGACGCGCGCGCGAGGTTGTCGCGTGCCTCCTCGTCGGAGATGTCGATCAGCTGGCCGAAGCCCCACTCCGGCGCGAGCATCGCGAGCGCCGACTGCACGTCGACGCGATGGTCGCCGGAGCGGACCGTCAGCGCGTGCGGTTCGGCGGGCGGCAATCCCGGCTCCAAACGGCCGTCGACCAGCAGGCCCCAGACCTGCTCGTAGGGCACCTGGCCGACCAGGTTCTCGATGTCGACGCCGCGGTAGCGCAGCGCGCCACCCTCTTTGTCGGGCTCGGCTATCTCGGTTGCGAAGGCGACGACGCCTTCTAGGCCCGACTGGACCTCAGGGGACTGAACCGCGCTCATGGCACTCGCTTTCTGGGCTTGACATGTTTCCGGACGCGCTCGCCCGCTGCCTTGTGGGCAGAGCCATATGGTCGCAGGAATGTGTGCGCGAGCACGCGCACGCCAGTAGTCTGCAGCCGCGCGCGTGCGTCGCCGCACCCCCGCCATCGAGCACCGAGGAGGAGCCGTGCCAGACAGCGACCTGATGTTCCGTTCCGCAGTCGAGCTCGCCGCGATGGTGCGAGGCGGCGAGATCTCCTCGCGGGAGCTCGTGGAGTGCTCGCTGCAGCGCATCGAGGAGCTCGATCCCGCGCTCAACGCCTTCGTCGACGTCGACGCGGAGCGCGCGCTCGCAGCCGCCGACTCCGTCTCCGCCGGCGACGAGCGGCCGTTCGCCGGTGTGCCCGTCGCCGTCAAGAACAACCGGCCCGTGAAGGGCATGCGGCTCACCTACGGATGCGCGCTGATGTCCGATTACGTGGCTGACTACGACCACAACATCACGCGCCGCCTGCGCGACGCCGGCTTCGTGATCGTCGGCACGACCGCGCTGCCCGAGTACGGCATCCTGCCCGTCTCCGAGGCGCGGCTGTTCGGCCCGACGCGCAATCCCTGGGACACCGAGCGCACGCCCGGCGGCTCCTCCGGCGGCGCCGCCGCAGCCGTGTCCTCGGGCATGGTGCCGGTCGCCCACGGCAACGACGGCGGCGGCTCGATCCGCATTCCCGCCGCCTGCACCGGACTGGTCGGGCTGAAGCCGGCGCGCGGGCGAATCTCGGTGGCGCCCGAGCTCGGCGACTCCTCGCTCGGCATCGACGGCATGCTCACGCGCACCGTCGCCGACACCGCCGCGATCCTCGACGTGCTCGCCGGCTACGAGCCCGGCGACGCGACCTGGGCGCCGCCGCCCGCCGGCGGCTTCGCCGCCGCCGCCGCGGCCGAGCCGGGGCGCATGCGCATCGCCTTCAGCAAGCAGCCGCCCTCGCCCGACGCGACGCTCGACCCGATCTCTGCGCGCGGCGCCGATGAAGCCGCCGAGCTGCTCCGCTCGCTGGGGCACGAGGTGATCGAAGCCGATCCGCCGTGGCGTCAGGAGGGGCTCTCGCAGCTCTTCGGGCTCGTCTTCTCCTCGCAGATCGCGCTCTCGATCGGCTACTCCGCGAACGTCGCCGGGAAGGGCGTGGAGGGTGTCTCGGCCGAGGACATGGAGCCGATGAGCTGGGCGATCTTCTCGATGATCCGCAAGCTCGGCACGCTCGAGCAGCAGGCCGCGGTCGTGCGCCTGCAGGCCTACGCACGCCAGCTCGTGGTGTGGCTCTCGCAGTACGACGCGCTGCTCACGCCCGCGCTCGCCGAGCGGCCGCTGCCGCTCGGCACGCTGGACACCGCCGCCGAGGACCCGATGTCGACATTCAGCCGCTCCGGCCTGTTCACGCCGTTCACGCCCGTCTTCAACGCCACCGGTCAGCCGGCCATCTCGCTGCCGCTCTACGAGGGCGAGGACGGCCTGCCGCTCGGCGTTCAGATCGTGGGTATGCCGGCGGGCGAGGAGCGGCTGCTCGCGCTCGCGCGCCAGCTGGAAGCAGCGCAACCGTGGGCCGAGCGCCGGCCGCCCGTCGGGCAGGCCGTCTCCGGCTAGGCCGCCTCCAGCACCGCCGACATCGCGTGCGGGCTCACGCCCAGCCCCTGCACGTCCGCCGTGCCCCGCTCGGAGACCATCGAGACCTCCATCAGCTCCGCCTCGTCCCACGTGGCGAACGCGGAGGGCCCCACCGCCGCCTCCAGCAGGCGCAGCGAGCGCGAGACGACCGGCGTGGGCACGTGCAGCAGCGGCCTGCTGCGGCCCAGCGCCTCCAGCACCGTGCGCACGATCTGCTCGTGGCTGAGCGTCTCCGGGCCTGCGAGCTCGTAACGGCGGTGGCGCGATCCGTTGCCGTCGTCGTTGTCGAGGCTCGCCGCCACGCACTCCGCCACGTCCTCCGCCCAGATCGGCTGATAGAGCGCACGGCCGCGGCCCGACAGCGGCATCACCGGCAGCAGCGCCATCCGCTCCAGCAACGTCAGCCACGGGTCGCCCGGCGCGTAGACGATCGAGGGAGCGAACACGATCGAGTGCAGATCCGCCTCGCGCACCGCCTGCTCGGCCAGCGCCTTCGCCCGCAGGCAGCGCGTGCGGTGGTGCGTGGAGGCGCCGAGCGCGGAGAAGAACACGAAGCGCTCGACGCCCTGGCGCTCCGCCGCCTCGACCATGCGCCACGTGGCGATGCCGTCGAGCTCCTCGATCGAGCCCTCCGGCTGGTCGCGGATCGACGCGGCGAGGTGGATCACCGTGTCCACGCCGCGCAGCGCGTTGCGAAACGAAGGAGGGTCGGTTAGATCGCCGAGAGCGATCTGCACGCGCACGCGCTGCGTGCCGAGCCGTCGCGGATCGCGCACGAGGCAGCGGACCGGTCGCCCGGCCGCCGTCAGGCGGCGCAGGAGGGCCGATCCCACGAGGCCCGTCCCGCCTGTCAGCAGCAGCATCGGGGCGTCAGCGTACCGGTCACCGCCGGGACGGCGGGACGGCGCCGATCGCTACGATCCGGGCCTCCGACCCCGAGCCGGAAGAGGAAACCGACCCCCATGGCCTACGTCATCGCCGAGCCGTGCAT
>DASWSH010000225.1:0-6155 GCA_036402735.1 Solirubrobacteraceae bacterium
CCTCAGCCGAACGTGAACGCGTAGCCGCTGACGCCCGGCGGAAAGCGCAGCGTGAGGTGCGCGCGCCGGTCGGAAGGCTGGGAGATCAGCGAGTAGAGCCGCTGACCGCGGACGGTGACGATGCCGCCGTGCACGTCGGCACCGGCGTCGGCAGCTGCGACCGGGTGACCGTCCAGCAGCACCTGCACGCCGCGCGCGCGTGCGCCGGACGAGCTGAGCACCAGGTAGACGCGCTTGGCCTGGAACTCGACGTCGATCGCCGCCGAGGCGACGGCGGTGGCGGGCTGTTCTGCGATGCGCCAGCGGCCGCTGAGCGCGAACTCGTTGAGCGAGAGCGGCCCGGTGACCGGTCCGCCGTAGTCGTGCAGCCCGGCTTTCGGCTGGTGCAGCCAGCCTTCGGCGCGAGCGGTGCCGATGTAGGTCTCAGGCGTCGTCCGGCTCGACGGCACGACCACGCCGACGGCGTGGCCGCGGCCACCGACGCGCGCGCCCGCTTCGGCCAGCAGCGCGCGGATCGCGGTTTCGGTGCGGCCGTAGTCGCCCTCGCCGACCGACGCGTAGCGCACCTGTCCGCGCGCATCGATCAGGAAGTCCGCGGGCCAGGCTTCGTTGGCGTAGGCGTTCCAGGTGCCCATCGAGTTGTCCTGGACGACCGGATAGCGGATGCCGAACTGCGAGATCGCGCCGCGCACGTTGCCCGCGTCTCGCTCGAAGGCGAACTCTGGCGTCTCCACGCCCACGACCGTGAGACCGTCGCTGCGGTAGGTGGCGTCCCACGCCTTCAGGTAGGGGAGCGTGCGGATGCAGTTGATGCAGGTGTAGGTCCAGAAGTCGACCAGCACCACGCGGCCGCGCAGCGAAGACAGGGACAGCGGGCGGTTGCCGGGCGTGTTGAACCAGTCCTGCGTTTCGGTGAAGTCCGGCGCGGCGCCGAGCGCGGGCAGTTTCTGCGCGGCCGCCAGCAGCGTCGAGCGCGGCGCGCCGGCGGCGGCGATCGCGACGTTCGTGCCGCCGGCGCCGCAGGCCGAGGAGCCGTTCGCGGGCACGAACTTGGCGCGGCGGCCGGTGACTTCGTGCAGGCGGCTGGTCACGCTGCCCGAGCACTCCAGCCCCGCGGTGAGGTTGACGTCGGGGATCTGTTCGGCGACGAGCTTGTCGAAGCGCACGTCCAGGTTGGTGAGGATCGCGACAGCCGTCAGCACCATGATCACGCCGAGCGTGCGCTGCAGCAACGGTCCGCGCCCCGCTCGCCTCACGCGCTCGAACAGCGAACGGCCGCCGAGCGTGAGCGCGAGCAGCACGATCGCGGAGCCGCCCGCGTAGGCGATCGCGAGCGCGATCGTGCGGCCCGACGCGGCGCTGACGGAGATCACCGCGGCCAGGATCGGGCTCGCGCACGGGGTGTAGACGAAACCGAGTGCGGCGCCCACGAGCAGGCCCGAGCGAAAGCCCTCGCCGCTGGACTTCGGACCGAAGCGCGCGAGCCGCGACAGCGGCGCCTCGAGCCGGTCGCTGATCCGCGGCACGATCAGCGCGACGCCGAAGGCGAGCAGAACCGCGATCGCGAGGTCGCGAAGCGGGTCGCTGCCGAGGCCGATCCCGTCGACGACGTTGGCGAGCCCGACGATTGTGATCGTGAAGGTGACCGACAGCCCCAGCACGATGCCGAGCGGTCGCCGTCTGCCGCCGACGCCGCCGGCGGACAGCAGCGCGGGCAGCACTGGCAGCACGCAAGGCGACAGCGCGGTGCCGGCCCCCGCGAGCACGGCAAATCCGATCAGGACGAGCATCTGGTGCGCCCTTCAGCCTATTCGGGCCGCGGCGCGACGGCGCCGGTTGCGGGCTATCGCCCGGCGGCCGCGTGGAGCGTGGCCTCGAAGTCCGTTTTCGGAATCGGGCCGATGCAGGGCGAGCCGGCGCCCGCCTCCCGGTAGCGCGCAAGCCCCGCACGCACGCCCTCGGCGTCGCCGACCGCGGTCAGCTCCTGCAGGAAGCGCTCGGAGATGGCGGCCTGCATCGCGTCGAGGTCACCGGCGGCGGCATCGTAGGCGAGGATGTCCTCGCCGAAGCCGGTGCGCTCGATCATCGCGCGGTAGAAGGGCAGGCCGAAATAGGGGATCAGGTCCTTTCGCATCGCCTGCCATGCCGCAGCCGGGTCGTCGGTGAGGGCCCCCGGAACAGCCGCGACCACGTCGAAGCCATCGAGCGTCCTGCCCGCGCGTTCACGGCCCGCGCGCACCTCCGGGATCACGACGTCGGCGATGTAGCGCGGGTTGCACAGCCACAGGATCACGCCGTCCGCGATCTCTCCCGCGAGCCTCAGCATCGCGGGGGAGAGCCCGGCGATGTAGATCGGCAGCTCGGGCGCCGTAGGCACGCCGGAGAGGTGGAAGCCGGTGCGCCACTTCTCGCCCTCGGGCGGGTGCTCGCCTTCGAGGATCGCGCGCACGATCGTCGCGTACTCGCGCATCTCGGCGACGGGCCGATCGATCGTCTGGCCGTGCCAGCCCTCCACCACGGGCCTGTGCGAGACGCCCAGCCCCAGCGTCAGCCGTCCGTGTGAGATCTCCTGCAGCGTCGCCGCCGTCTGCGCCATCGTCGCCGGCGTGCGGGTGTAGATCGGAACGACGCCGGTGCCGATGCGGATCCGCTCCGTCGCCTGCGCGTAGACGCTGAGCACCGTCAGCGACTCGCGTCCCGCCACGTGCGTGACGTAGACCGACTCGAAGCCCAGCGACTCGGCAAGCTTGACGCGCTCGACGGCCTGCTCGAGCGAGCGCCCCGTGGAGATGAAGCAGCCGTTGGCCAAGCGGCCAGCCTATGGGTTCGATCTCGGTCGTGCCGCGCGGCTCAGGCGCGATCGAGCGCCTGCTCACGCTGAAGCCGCCGCCAGCGCCGCGCCGCCATCACCACGATCGCGATCAGCGCGATCAGCGGCACGAGCACGGCAAGCGCAATCAAGAGCACGACTAGTACGACCGCGAGCAGGTGGCCGGCGTCGTGCACGCCACGCGCCAGCGTCGAGCGTTTGTCTCCCGCGCGCGCGGCGGCGAGCACGGACACTTCGACGCGCGATCTGGCTGCGCGCTGCGAGACCGATTGCAGGGACGCCTTCGCCCGTGCGATCGCCCCGCCCGCCAGCGACAGCCGTCGCCGCAGGCTTTCTATCTGCCCCTGCGTCGACGCGCGCGCGAGCGCGCGCAGCAGCGCCGAGCGTTCGGCCACTGCGTCGGCGAGCGTGCGGCGCGCGCTTTCGTAGGAGTCGGTGATGTCCTGCAGCGACTGGCTCTGCGCGCGCACCGGCGCGAGTCGCGCGAACGCCGACAGGACCTGCGTCAGGCGTGCGCTCGGGACGCTCAGCGAGAGCGTTGCTTCGCCTCCGCGTTCGTGCTGGACGTTGACCTGCGAGCTGATCACGTACCCGCCCTGCTGCGTCGCGAGGCGGCTGACGCCGTCCGCCACGGCCTGCACTTCCGGCGGCGACGCCGCCAGCGTGATCGACGCGCTCCGTTCCTGCACACGTCCGCTCGCATGCCTTGTGACAAGGGGTGGTTCGTCGGTCGCGTTCGGAATCGCCGTGGCTGTGCCGCCCACAGCCGGGGCCGCAGCGCTGGACGAGGGCGCCCTGCTCGAAGGGGATGCGCTCAGCCCTGCCGGGGCGTTCGAGCGTGAAGGACGGCCGCCGCCGCTGAAGATGCCGGCGGCGAGCAGCGCGAGGATGAGCGCACAAGCCGCCGCTGCGACACCGGATGCGAGTACGGCCGCGGGCAGGCGGGAGCGAAGCGCTGCGACGTGTCGCTGTGCGTGAAGGGGGGGAATCGCCAGGCCGGCGCGATCGGCTCGCGCGGCACGCCGGTGGTGGCGCGCTCGACCGCGCAGCGGCCGGGACGCGCGGGGTTCGCGGCGCGCGTCCAGACGCGCCTGCAGGCGCCGCTCGAACTCGGGGTCCAGCGGCGGCGCGAGCGCGCGTACGTCCTCGCGCAGCAGCCGCCACGCCTCGGCTGCGGCGCCGGGCGCATCTTCGTCGAGCGCGACGCGTAGCTGCTCGGGTGACAGCGGCACGATCCTCATGCGACCTCCTCACGGTCCGCTGCCTCGCAACACTCGCGAAGGTGCTCGAGCGCCCGGTGCAGCCGCGTACCGGCGTTCGACTCGGTGATGCCCAGCACGCGTGCGAGCTCGGCGTTGCTGAGCTGCCCGTGGAACTTGAGCAGCACGATCTCCCGCTCGCGCGCCGGCAGCTGCGCGAGCGCGTCGCGCAGCGTCTCGCGGCGGGCGATCAGGTCGAGCAGCTGTGACTGCTCGGCCTCGCCGGCCGACGTTCCCCGCGGTTGCGGGTCGTGTGAGAGCGGCTGCGGGCGACGACGGCGGCGGCGCAGCTCGTCGAGCGCGGCGTTACGCGCGATCGCGAACAGCCACGCGCGCGGCGTGCCGCGAGCGCTGTCCAGGCGCGCGCGCGAGCGGTACAGGCGCTCGAAGGCCAGCGCGGTCACATCCTCGGCGGAGGCACGGTCGCCGAGCAGCGACAGCGCGTAGGCATGTACGTCCGCGACGCATTCCCGGTAGACCGCATCGAAGCTCGCAGCGTCGAGCGGGTCTTCGCGAACTGGTGACAGGAGCGCTCTCACTACCCCTACTACGTCGGAGCGCACACTTCATCACATCGCTTGCGGCATCGAGGCCGGTCAGGAGCTCAGCGCCTGAGCAGCACGTACACGATGGCGATCGCGAACGCGATCTGGCCGAACGCGAGCGCGGGCCCGAATTTGGCGCCGAGGACCGCCGCGAGCGCGGCCGCGAGCACGAAAGCGCCGAAGACGAGCAGCAGGTCGCGTCTCATCGGTCGCCCCCGTCGATCGCGTGCTCGAGCGTGCGCATGAGCGCAGCGGCATCGAGGCCGGGATCGGCGCCCTCCAGCAGCCGCTCGGCGGCGACGCGGCCTCCCAGTGCGCGCATGCCGCTCTCGCCGTGCTCGCGCGCAAACTCTCGCAGCGCCCCGGCGCGGCGCGCCTGTAGCCGGCGCGCGCTCACGTCGAGCGTGGCGCGATGCTGGGAGAGCGCGTCGATCAGCTCCTCGATGCCGCTCGTGGGCGGCAGCGAGGAGACCGCTACGAGCTGCGTCGAGCGCGACCCGAGCGAGCGCAGCGCGGCGCTGAGGTCGCGGCGGCTGCGCATCGCGGGCTGGCCGAGATCGGCCTTCGTCACCACCAGCACGTCGGGGATCTCCATGATCCCCGACTTCAGGAACTGCAGCACGTCGCCGCTGCCCGGCTGCACGACGACGGCGACCGTGTCCGCGACATCGGCGATCTCGGTCTCGGCCTGGCCGACGCCGACGGTCTCGATCACGACGATGTCGAAGGCGGCCGCCAGCGCCTGCGCTGCGACGCGCGTGGCCGGCGCCAGCCCGCCGAGGCGATCGCCCGCCGCGGTCGAGCGGATCAGGACGCCGCGGTCGCCGGGGTCGAAATCGATGCGCGCGCGGTCGCCCAGCAACGAGCCGCCCGAGCGGCGCGAGCTGGGGTCGACGGCGAGCATCGCAACGGACGTGCCGCGCTCGCGCCATGCTGCCAGCAGCGCCGAGAGCAACGTGGACTTGCCCGCTCCCGGCGGACCGGTCACGCCGATCACGTGCCCGGGGGCCTCGCCGCCCAGAGCGGCGGGGGACAGCTCGGCGAGCAGCGCAGCCGACTGCTCGCGATCGGCGGCCGCGGCGCTCTCGAGCAGGTTGAGCGCCGCCGGGGCCGCTGTGAGATCGCGCTCGCGCAGGCGGACGCCGAGTGCCGATCCGTCGTCGCTCACGCCGCGCCGTCGGCGGGCGGGCCGCCGACTGCCGCCGGTACGCGCTCCGCGCCGGCGCCGACGATCGCGACGATGTCGCGCATGATGCGGTTGATGTCGAAGTCCTTCGGCGTGTAGACCGCCGCCACGCCGGCCTCGCGCAGCGCCGGCAGATCCGCCTCGGGGATGATGCCGCCGACCACCACCGGCGCCGTCACACCCGCCTCGCGCAGCGCGGCTGTCACGGACGGGATCAGCTCGCGGTGCGAGCCGGAGAGGATCGAGAGGCCGATCACGTGCACGCCCTCCTGCAGCGCGGAGGCAGCGATCTGCGCGGGCGTCAGCCGGATGCCTTCGTAGACCACGTCCATGCC
>DASWSH010000226.1:0-4940 GCA_036402735.1 Solirubrobacteraceae bacterium
CGCCAGCGGTTCGAGTTCCTGACCGGCCAGTTCGCCGACGAACGTGATCCGGTACTTCCAGCCGAGTTCGCCTTCTTTTCCTTCGGGGCCACCCGTCACTTCCACGTTGCCCGGGCCGATGATTTTGACCGCTTCGAGCGCCGCCTTCACTTCGGCCGCGGTCGCGTCGGCTTGCAGCAGTTTGGTGTGCCCTTCCTTGCCTTCGAGGTTTTCCCATTCGAGCTTCCAGCGGCCCTCGTTCGGCGGCGCTCCGGGATGTTCGCCACCGGAGATCGTGATCGTCGTGACCTGGTTGACCGGCGGTTGGATCGGCACGTTGGTGGGACCGTGCACGAGCGTCAGCTGCCAGACGGGGATCGGCGTCGGCGCCGCGCCCGCGGGCGAAGACGCGAATGCCGCGAGCAGCGCGCAGGCGAGCGCGAGCAGCGCCGAACCGAGCAGCAGCACGCCTCGGTCAAGCCGTCCTCTCCCCATCGAGTTGGTTCCTCTCTGCCTGCCCATGTCCCCGATCTTCTCTCGCGCTTCCCTCGCGCCGAAGTCTACCCGTCTGTCTCGCCCTGTCAAAGCAGAACCGTCGCCGGAGCCCGAGGAACGTGCTCGGTACCGCGGCAGTCTGCGCTCTTACACTTCCCGCGCGCGCGGCCGCGCAACCGTCCGTCGGCGATCGTCCTGCGCGAAAAGAACGGGCCGCCCCGGCAAATGCCGGGACGGCCCGTAGAACTCATACCGGCCGAAGCCGGCGGCTCAGCGAGTCAGGTCAGTCTTCGACCGGTTCGCCGCCCGAGGTCATCGTGAACGTACCGTTGAGCTTGCCCGTCGCGGGGCAGGCTTCGTTGGACGCCTTCTTGTTCTTCTTGAACAGCTGTTCGGTGGTGGTCAGCGTGATCGGACCGCTGCCCAGTGTGGCGTTGAACGAGCTCAGGACCTTCGCGGTTTCGTACTGGCATTTCGGTTCGCCAGGAGCGGCCACGAACGTCGAGATGAACGCGATCTTGCCGCCGGCGCCCTTCTTGACCGTCGCAACACCCTTCGTGCTGAATTCGATCGGCCAGGCCAGGTGCACCGATTCGATGCCAGCAGGCCCGAACGGCGTCGATGTTTTACAAGCCGAGCCGAAGCCCGTGCCTTCGCCGGTCGAGGACTCACTGGTAATCGAGCCCTTGTCCTTCGAGGCGTTGTTGTTGGCGAGCGTGCCGCTCAGCGTGTTTTTGGTGCATTCCAGCGCCCCGGCTTCCGTGGTGAAAGTCAGGTCGGAGCTGAACGCTACAACTCCGGCGCCCGGGGCCAGCGGCCCTGCGGCGGTCTTGAGCACCAACCCTGCTTTGGCCGAGGCGGAGCCGGCAAACACTGCGGCGACCGCGAAGACGGCCACGAGGCTGAGCCCCATGATCCTCATACGTGTCATGTAGAACTACTCCTTTTCCCTCTGATTGGATCGACGAGCGCCGGGAACCCGACCCTCCGTCCTCACCCCCGCTGATCATCAGCGAACGGTGGTACCACACCCGACCTTGCCAGAAAACAAAGTGTCCGTCAAGATCAAGCCCTCGGGGTGGCTGGTGGCCCTACCGGAGCCCAGTCCCATGCTGGAACCGATCACGTGTACACGTGTGCGGGCGTCCCTCCCCATCTCCACCCCAGACCTCATGTCGGCGCGGACCGTACCACACTGTTTGACGGTTCGTCAACCGCGTATCTGCTGTTTACTCCCCGTAAATATTGGCTGGCCGGACAGTCAGTGCAGGTTCGTCAAGCGCCGGAACACAGCTGCTGCGGACCCGTCGGCGCCACTCCGGCCGCGCGTGCGCGGGCGAGCGCCCGCCACATTCCGTACGTAGCGTGCGCGTGCGCGAGGTCGGCGCTGAGCACGCCGACCGGGAAGGCGGGATCGTCGCGGAACGTGTACTGCAGCACCGCCGCGACGCGGGGCTTGCCGTACCAGCCGAGCACGAGACGCGCCAGCGCCAGGCACGCGGCGTGTTCTTCGCCCGGGCCTTCCGCGCCGGCAGCGTCGCCGCCGGCGGCCGCGGCCGTCCCGTGCCCGGCGCCGCGCGGGCGTCCGGGAGAAGGCGCGCCGGCGCCCGTCTCGGTGACGAGGATCGGCGCGCTCCGAGCGCAGCCGCCGTGGGCATCGAGCGCTGCTTCGAGGAGCGCCACGGGGTCGGGCGGAGTCGTGCGAGGCGGACGCGCGGCATACGCGTGGACCGACCAGGCCTGCGCGCTGCAGAGCAGCGAGCCCGGCAGCGCCGCGACGAATTCGCCGACGCTCAGCCTGTGCGGGGAGCCGCTGGAGTAGCCACCGAGCTCGCCGAGCAGCAAGTGTCCGGATGCGTGGCTCGCGGAGAGCTGGGCCGCCATCTCGCCGGCCAGCTGCGCGTACGCCCCCGGTGCGAGCGGCGCCCCGCCATCGCTGCAGTCCGCGCGCTGCGGGGTGAGGAAGCGCGGATCGTTGGGCTCGTTCCATGGGCTCCACCAGGCGACGCTCGCGCCTTCGCGGCGCGCGAGGTCTGCAAGCGCGGCGATGAGCGCGCGGTAGGCCGGCAGCGCAGCCGGCTGCGGTGGGCGCGCGAAGCTGCTCGCGCCCGCGGCTTCGCATGCCTGCGCCGGCTGCGCCGCCCAGGCGGGCGTGCCGAAGATGTCGATCATCGCCTGATAGCCGTTGCCGGCGCGCTGCTGCGCGCCGAGCGCACGCAGCTGTGCGGCGATCCCGTCATAGGCCGCGCACGGACCGCTTTCACGGGCGCAGCCCGCTACGGCCGCGCCCAGCGCGGGCGGCCGGCGCGGGTCGGGCTGCAGCGCCGCCCAGTCGACGAGCAGCCGGATGAACGCCGGATGCAGCGCGGCCAGCTGTGTGCGCGCCGCAGCGAACTGGCTGGCCCCCGGCGAGGCGCCGGCAGCGGAGGAGCCGCCGGTCGCCGCGGAGGAGCCGGAAGCGACGGGCGGCGCGAGCAGCGCGGCGGTGTTCTCGGTCAGGCCGAGCGCGGGGCCCGGGCCGGGCGTCGGCGTCGGCGCGGGTAGATCCGCGGCCGTGCGCCCGTTCGGGCGATGGTCACGGTGTGAGCTGCCGCCGCACGCGGCGAGCAGCGCGCAGAGCACGAGGGCCGGCAGCAGCGCTGCCGACCGCAGCCGTCTCAGACGGCTGAGACCTGCTCCTCCTCGGCGACGCGGAAGGAGGAGCCGCAGCCGCACGCGGCCACGACGTTGGGGTTGTTGACCTTGAAGCCCGCCCCCTGCAGGCTTTCCTCGTAGTCGATCGTCGAGCCGCTCACGAACTGCAGGCTCTCGCCGTCGACCAGCAGCTTCAGACCGTGGCTCTCGAAGACGACGTCGCCTTCGCGCTGCTCGTCGAAGGCGAGCTGGTACTGGAAGCCGGAGCAGCCACCGCCGCGCACGCCGACGCGCAGCCCGGCGAGGCTGACGTCAGCCTGCTGTGTGGAGAGGAACTCGTGCACCTTCTCGGCGCCCTTATCGGTGATCTCGATCATCGCTCTGCTCCTGTCGACCGGGCCAAGACTTTCCAAAGTATAGCGGTGCTAGGCTGGGTGCAGCGTGCCCTCCGCGGAGGACATAAAGCAGCGTATCGAGGCCGCCCTGCCGGGGTCCGAGGTCGACGTCGAGGACTACGCCGGGGACTCCAACCACTTCCGCGCGACCGTGACCTCCGCGGCCTTCGAAGGGCTCGGCCGGATCCAGCAGCACCGGCTCGTCTACGACGCGCTCGGCGGCGAAGTCGGCGGCGCGATCCACGCCCTCACGCTCAAGACGCAGGCGCCTTCGAGCGCCCCCACCACCTGAACCTCCCTCCCCACGATTCCAGACCAGGAGCTTTCGATGTCAAGCAGCCAGTTCGACCCGATCCCGATGATGACCGACGGCGCGCAGCCCGCGCCGGCCCCCGCCCCGAGCGAGGTCAGCCCGTTCCGCGAGGCGATCGAGGAGGCGATCTCCGAGCACAAGGTGATCCTCTTCATGAAGGGCACTCCGGATGCGCCCGCCTGCGGCTTCTCGGCCCGCACGGTCGGGATGCTGCAGTCGCTCGAGGTGCCGTTCGCGGCCGTTGACATCCTCCCCGACCCGCGCATCCGCCAGGAGCTCTCGGCGATCTCCAACTGGCCGACGATCCCTCAGCTGTTCCACGAGGGCGAGCTGATCGGCGGCTGCGACATCGTGACCGAGATGTACGAGGCCGGCGAGCTCGAGGAGGCGTTGCGGTAGCGTCTCGCGCCGCATGCCTCCCGTAGCGATCGCCAGCGACAGCACCCATTACCTGCCCCGCGCGCTGGCCGCCGAGCGCGGCGTCCACCAGGTCAGCCTGTACGTGGGCTGGTCGGGCGAATCCGAGCGCGAGCTCGACATGACCGGCTTCGACGACTTCTACCGCCGGCTGCGCAGCGATCCCGAGCTGCCCACCACCTCGCAGCCTTCGATCGGCGACTTCCTGGCCGTGTGGGAGCCGTTGCTCGAGGCGGGCAGCGATGTCGTGTCGATCCATCTCGCCGGCGGCATCTCCGGCACGGTGCAGGCCGCGCGGCAGGCGCATGCGCTGCTCGACGAGCGCGGCCTCGGCGAGCGTGTCGCGGTGATCGACGGCGAGACGGCATGTGGCGGCGCGGGCATGCTCGTGCTCGCTGCCTGCGCGGCCGCCGAGGCCGGCGCCGACAAAGACGCGGTCGTCGCACGCGTGCGCGAGGCACGCGAGACGCTGCGCATCTGGTTCTGCCTCGACACGCTCGAGTTCCTGCGCAAGGGCGGGCGCATCGGCAAGGCTCAGGCCTGGCTCGGCGGCACGCTGAAGATCAAGCCGATCCTCTCGCTCGAGTTCGAAATCGTGCCGGTCGAGCGCGTGCGCACGGCGGCACGCGCGTTCGAGCGCATGGTCCGCTACGCCGAGGAGCTGCACGCGGCCGGCTCCGACGGCTGGGTCGTCCAGCACATCCAGG
>DASWSH010000227.1:0-8126 GCA_036402735.1 Solirubrobacteraceae bacterium
GGCACTCGGCCCAGATTAGCCCTGGCCGGCGAGCTCTCTGGCTCGTGCAAGCACGCTGTCGATCATCTGCGGTGTGAGCTTGCCGGTGAACGTGTTCTGCTGGCTCGGGTGGTAGCAGCCGAGCAGCGTGAACGGCTCGCCGAGCGCCTCCACTCCGTGCCCGAAGCGCGGCCGTGGCCGCGGCGCCGGGCTCTCGGGCCGGAGCGCTCGCCGCAGCCGCAGCGCGGCGTCCCAGGCGAATGCCCCGAGGCAGACCACCACGTGCAGATCCACGAGCAGTTCGGCTTCGGCAACGGTCCAGGGCAGGCATGTGTCGCGCTCCTGCGGTGTCGGGCGGTTCGCGGGCGGCGCGCAGCGCACGGCGGCGCTGACGCGCGCGCCGGTCAGGCGCAGACCGTCGCCGGCGTGCTCGGAGGTCGGCTTGTTGGCGTAGCCGGCTCGCCACAGCGCCGCGTAGAGGAACTCACCGGAGCGGTCGCCGGTGAACATCCGTCCGGTGCGGTTGGCGCCGTGCGCGGCGGGAGCGAGGCCGAACAGCAGCACGCGGGCCCGCGGGTCGCCGAAGGCGGGCAGCGGCCGGCCCCAATATTCCTGGTCGGCGAACGCGGCGCGCTTCTCGCGCGCGACGAGCTCGCGCCATGCCACGAGGCGCGGGCAGCGCACGCAGCGGATCAGCTCCTGCTCCAGCGCCTGCAGCTGCTTCTCCGTGGTCAGGGCCATGCGCCAGTAGTACCATCGCTGGAGATGCAGACGTGGATGTGGATCGTGCTGTTCGCGGGTCTGATCAAGCTCCCGATCGCCGCTCTGATGCTCTGGATCCCGTTCCGCTACGACGAGTCGATGCAGTCCGGCGAGGACGTCTCGGACTCCTCCGAAGAAGACGGCGGCTCGAAGGCGCTGCCCGGCGGGCCGCTCGACCCGCACCCGCGCACGCCGCTGCCGCGCACGCCGCGCCGTGGCCCGCACGGCTCGCCCTCGCCCCCCTCCCCCGCGCGCGTGCGCACCGTGCGCCGCACCGCACGGCCGTTGCGCGTCGGCGGCGGCTGAAGCTCAACCTCGGCGACTGAAGCTCAGCCTCTGCGGCGGCTGAAAGCTCAGCGGTTGCGCTTGCGCTGAGCGCGTGCGGCTTTCGCTTTGGCGCGGCGCTTGCGCTGCCGCACGGCCGGGTCGTAGCCTTTGCGCTGGTCGTAGGGATCCTCCCCGCTGACCGGAGCCGCGCGGCGCGCATCGCGCACGATCACGTAGCCGATCGCCAGCAGCAGCACGACCGCCGCGCCGATGCCGATCAGCAGCGTTTTGTTGTCGTTGTGCGGTTCTTCTTTGGAGGCCGTCGTCGCGGTCGTGCTCGTTTCGGTTTTCGCCGGTGCTTCCTGGGCCTTCTGTGAGAGTTCGTTGAAGGCGTTGCCGCCTTCCACCGACGCCGCGCCGGCGCCGGGCGCCGTGGCGAGGCACAGCAGCAGCGCCGCAAGCAACGCGCAGACGGGCGCGCGCCCGACGGCCCTGGTTGCCTGGTCGTGAGCGAGCACGCGGCGAGGATACCCGGCCGGGCGACACGCAGTCCGTAGAATGCGCCGCGATGGCACCGAAACAGCGCCAGATCCGCATCGAGCAGCGAGGAACGCTGGAGGCGATCCAGGCGCTCGAGCAGCGCTCCGACGAGGAGCTGGAGACGGAGACGAAATACAAGTCGGCCGCGCTGGCGATCCTCGGCGCGCGTGCCTCCGAGCGCTTCGACGCGGACGCCGCGCGCGGCTACTTCCAGCGCGCGATAGCCGCAGCTCGGCCCAGGAACGGATGCAGCTGCGGCGCATGGCGGACGCATCGCTCGCGCTCGCCGAACGGCGCGCCGGAGATCTGAAACAAGCTGTCGAGCGGCTCGGGCAGGAGGCGCCCAGCGGACGCCAGATGTTCGCGCTGCGCGCGATGGGTCTGCTGCTGCCAACGTCCTCGGCGGGGTTGTTCGCGCGGATACGCGGCATCGTGCTGATCATCCTGTTGATCGCCCTGCTGCTGGCGATCGGCACGGGCATCGTCGAGCTGATCTCGCTTCCGTTCGGCGGCTTCAGCATCGCTCCCGCGATCCTGCTCGGGCTGTTCGTCGTGATCGCGGCGATCGCGATCGCCGCGGCGTTCGGCAGACGCCGGCGCGACCGCGCAAAGGCCGGCGCCGGCGGCTGACGGCCGGGTGGCCGCGAGCGTCTGCCTGATCGTCAACCCGTCGGCCGGCGGGGGCAAGTCGGCGCGGCTTGCTCCGGCGGTGCTCGCAGAGCTGCAGCGGCACGGCCTGCAGGCGCGGCGCGTCGACACGCGCGACATCGAGCACGCTCGTATCGCCGGCCGCGAGGCTGCGGCGGCGGGCGAGACGGTGGTGGCGCTGAGCGGCGACGGCCTCGTGGGGGTGCTGGCCGACGAGCTGCGCGCGATGCCGGGCGCGGTGCTCGGCGTGCTGCCGGGCGGGCGCGGCAACGACCTCGCGCGCGTGCTCGAGATCTCCGAGGACGCGCTCGAGGCGTGCGCGACGATCGCGGACGGCGTGGCTCGGCCGATCGACCTCGGCGTGGTCGAGCAGGCCGGCGCGCCCGGTGGCGGCGGGCGCGCGTTCGTCGGGATCGCCTCCGCCGGCTTCGACAGCGACGCGAACCGCATCGCCAACGAGGCACCGCCGTGGCTGGGCGGCCTCGTGTACGCGTACGGCGCGCTGCGCGCGCTGATCTCCTGGCGCCCGGCGCGCTTCGAGATCGAGCTGCACCCCTCGGGCGAGCGGCACAGCTTCCGCGGCTACACGGTGGCCGCAGCGAACTCGCGCGCCTACGGCGGCGGCATGCACATGGCGCCCGCCGCGATGCTCGACGACGGGCTGCTGGAGGTGATCGCGGTGGAAGCGGTCGGCAGGCTGCGCTTCCTCGCGAACCTGCCGCGCGTGTTCAAGGGCACGCACGTGGAGCTCGAGAGCGTGCGCGTGTTCCGCGCGCCCGAAGCGACGATCTCCTCTGAGCGGCCCTTCACGATGTACGCCGACGGCGACCCGATCGGCGTGCTGCCGGTGAGGGTGCGCGCCGTGCGCGGAGCAGTGACGATGCTGACGCCGCCCGCCGGCGCCGCCGCGCTGAGCTGATGGCGAGCATGCTGAGCGCGAAGCTCGCGCTGGCACGCGGCGTGGGGACACTCTCGAGGCTTCGCGGCTCGGGCGCGACGAGCGCGCCCGGCAAGGTGCTGATGGGGCTCGCGCCCGACGCGATCGCGACGCTCGGAGCGCGCCTGCAGCAGGGCAGCGCGCTGATCTCCGCGACGAACGGCAAGACGACGACCGCTGCGATGACGGCCGCGATCCTCGAGCGCCACGGCGTGCGGCTCGTGCACAACCGCGCCGGCGCGAACATGGCGGGCGGCGTGGCCAGCACGCTGCTCGCCGCGGCGCGACGCGGCGCGCAGATCGACGGCGAGCTGGGGTTGTTCGAGGTCGACGAGCTGTGGCTGTCGAGAATCGCGCGCCAGCTGCACCCGCGCGCGATCCTGCTCGGCAACCTGTCCCGCGACCAGCTCGACCGCTTCGGCGAGCTGGAGGCGATCGCCGACAGCTGGAGCGAGCTGCTCGCGAGCACCGACACGAACGCGGTGCTGAACGCCGACGACCCGCTGCTCGCCGACCTCGGACGCGAGCGCGCGGGCGGGGCGGGCGTGCTGTTCTTCGGCGTCGATGACGACTCGCTCGCGCTGCCGGGCATGGCCCATGCAGCCGACGCGAAGCACTGCCGCAACTGCGGCGCGCCGTACATGTTCGACGCGGTCTACCTCGGCCACCTCGGCCACTACCACTGCCCGAGCTGCTCGCTGCAGCGCCCGGCGCCGCACGTCGTGGCTTCGAACGTGCGACTGCACGGCGTCCGCTCGGCGGCGTTCACGCTGCGCACGCCGGCGGGCGAGGCGGAGGTGACGCTGGCGCTGCCGGGCCTCTACAACGTCTACAACGCGCTCGCCGCGGCGGCGCTGGCGCATGCGCTGGGCGTGCCGACCGCCACGATCGCGGCCGGGCTGGAGGCGACACGTGCCGCCTTCGGGCGCGCCGAGAGCGTGTCGATCGCGGCAGCAGACGGCGCCACGCGCGAGCTGCGGATCCTGCTCGTCAAGAACCCCGCGGGCACGAACGAGGTGCTGCGCACGCTCGCGCTGGAGCCGGGCGAACACGAGCTGCTGGGCGTGCTCAACGACCACATCGCCGACGGGCGAGACGTGTCGTGGATCTGGGACGCGGACTTCGAGCTGCTCGCGCCGCGCGTGCGCTCCGCGGTCTGTGCAGGCACGCGTGCTGCCGACCTCGCGGCACGTCTGAAGTACGCAGGCGTCGATCCGCAGCGGATTCGGATCGTGGAGGATCTCCCGAGCGCTCTGGCGGCCGCCGCGCGCAGCGGCGAGCGCGAGCGGCCGCTGTACGCACTGCCGACCTACACGGCGATGCTCGCGCTGCGCGAGCTGCTGGTGGCACGCGGGGAGGCGCCGAGCGAATGGTCGTGACGGTCGAGCGGCAGGTCCTGTGGCACGACCTGGAGTGCGGCCGCTACCGCGCGGACCTGCCGCTGTGGCGCGAGCTTGCGGCTGAGAGCGCCGGACAGGACGGTCGCGTGCTCGACATCGGCGCCGGCACCGGCCGCGTCGCGCTGGACCTCGCGCGCAGCGGCCACGCTGTCACCGCGCTGGATGTCGAGCAGCGCCTGCTCGACGAGCTGGAGCGGCGCGCCGCGGGGCTGCCCGTGCAGGCGGTCCTCGGCGACGCGCGCAGCTTCCAGCTGGAGTCTCGCGAGCACCGCCTGTGCATCGTGCCGATGCAGACGGTGCAGCTGCTGCGCGGGCCGGCCGAGCGGCGCGCGCTGTTCGAGCGCGCGCACGCTCACGTCCGCGAGGGCGCGCTGGTGGCGCTCGCGATCGTGACGGAGGTGGACGAGTTCGACGCGAGGCGGGGCGGCATCGGACCGGCGCCGGACACGGCGCGCATCGGCTCGGAGCTCTACGTGAGCCGCCCGGCGCGCGTGGCGGTGACCGACCGCTTCATACGGATCGAGCGAGAGCGGTTCGTCGCCGACGGGCCGATCGAGCACGACGTGATCGAGCTGGAGCGGCTCGACGCCGAGCAGCTGCTCGAGGAGGGTCGCGCGGCGGGCCTGCGAGCAGTTCGCACGGTGACGATCGCCGAGACGCTGGAGCACGCCGGCAGCGAGGTGGTGTTGCTGCGTGCCTGAGGTGCTGCGCGTGTGCGCGCTGTATCCGGACCTGATGAACATCTACGCCGATCGCGGCAACCTGATCGTGCTCGAGCGGCGCTGCGCATGGCGCGGCATCGGCTTCGAGCTGAGCGCGAGCTCGCTGGGCGAGCGGCTCGACGCGGACTCGGCTGAGCTGTTCTACATCGGCGGCGGCCAGGACCGCGACCAGCGGCTCTGCGCGGAGGACCTGATCGAGAACAAGGCCGACGCGCTGCGCGCGGCTGCGGCAGCGGAGAAGATCGTGCTCGGCGTGTGCGGGGGCTACCAGCTGCTCGGGCACTCCTACACGCTCGGCAGCGAGCGAATCGCCGGCGTTGGCCTGCTCGACCTGGAGACGATCCGCGAGGACGGCCCGCGCCTGATCGGCAACGTCGCGATCGCCGCCGACGGCCTGCCCGGAGCGGACGCGGGCGCGGTGCTCGCCGGCTTCGAGAACCACGGCGGGCGCACCCACCTGGGCGCTGCGCAAGCGCCGCTGGGCCGCGTGCTCGCCGGCCACGGCAACGACGGGCGCAACGGCATGGAGGGCGCGATCGCGGGCAACACGATCGGCACCTACCTGCACGGGCCGCTGCTGCCGAAGAACGTGTGGTTCGCCGACTGGCTGATCGCCCGCGCGCTTGGCATCGAGCGCGCCGAGCTGGCGCCGCTGGACGACGAGGTCGAGGCGCGCACCCACGCCTCCGCCGAGCGCGCAGCGGGACTCTGAACGCCGCGCCACCAGGCGGCCACGCTCGCGCGTCGGCGGCGGTCGGGCGGCGCGGCGGCTACTAGGCGGCGGGACGGGGCGCCTCGTCGGCGCTCGGGCGGCGCGCCGGCTAGGCGGCGGGACGGGCGCGCCGCGGCGAGCTGACCGGCTCCGCCACCGGCGCGACGGTGCTCGTCGCGGCGGGTACGGCGGCGGGCTGTTGAGCGACGAGGAAGCGCTCGAAGCGATCGGCCACGCGCGCCGGCACAAGGGCATGCACGCGCACACCCTCGGCGGTCTCCTCCCGCGTGAGCTCGCCGGCGAGCTCGTGCAGCTCGGCGAGGCTGCCGCCATCGGCGTAGGGCACGAGCAGATCGAGCGCGCGCAGCATGTGCGCGAGCTCGCGCTCGATGCGGTCGCGCAGCTCCTGCAGCCCGTCGCCGGTGGCGGCGCTCACGAGCAGCGCATCGGGATGAGCATGGCGAAGCTCTCGGCGGGCATCCTCGTCGAGCAGGTCGACCTTGTTGAGCACCAGCAGGCGCGGCTGCTCGCCGGCGCCGATCTCCTCGAGGGTGCCCTCGACCGCCCGCATCATCGCGCCGGTGGCCTCCTCGCCGGCCGAGGCGTCGACGACGTGCATCAGCAGGTCGGCACGGCGGGTCTCCTCCAGCGTGGCGGCGAACGCGTCGACGAGCTGGTGCGGCAGCTTCGCGATGAAGCCGACCGTGTCGGTGAGCAGGTGCATGCGGCCGCCGAGGCGCAGCATGCGCGTCGTCGGGTCCAGCGTGTGGAACAGACGGTCGCGCACTCCCACCTCCGCGCCGGTCAGCGCGTTCAGCAGTGTCGACTTGCCCGCGTTGGTGTAGCCGACCAGCGCGATCGTCGGCATCGCTGCGCGCTCGCGCTCTGCGCGCTGCACGGCGCGAGTGCCCTTGACGTGCTCCAGACGGCGGCGCAGCACCGCGATGCGGTTGCGCGCGAGGCGGCGGTCGGTCTCGATCTGCGTCTCGCCCGGCCCTCTCGTGCCGATGCCGCCGCCCAGCCGCTCGAGGTGGCTCCACAGGCCGCGCATGCGCGCCATGTTGTATTCGAGCTGCGCCAGCTCGACCTGCAGCTTGCCCTCGGCGCTGCCGGCATGCGAGGCGAAGATGTCGAGGATCACGCTCGTGCGGTCGACGACCGGCAGGCCGATCGCCTCTTCGAGGTTGCGCTCCTGGCGGGCGGTGAGCTCGTCGTCGCAGGCGATCAGGTTCGCGTCGCATTCGTGCGCGAGCGCCTTCGCCTCGGCGACCTTGCCAGGGCCGAGATAGCTGTTGGGGTGCGGCGCCTCGCGTCGCTGCAGCAGCTCGCCGACGACCGCCACGCCGGCCGTACGCAGCAGCTCGGCCAGCTCCGCCAGATCGTCGCCCTCGGCCAGCGCGCCGACGCAGAGCGCGCGCTGCGCGGCACGCTGCGCGGACTGCGTGCCGTTGCTTCTCTCACTCGTGCTGTTGCGGCCGCTGCGGCTTCTCTCCACGCTTCCAGTCTAGGCGCCGCGGCTAGAGCGACCCGAGCCGCTGCACCGCCTCCAGCAGCCGGTGGTCGGGCGTGGTCAGCGAGATCCTGAACCAGCCCTCGCCCGCCGGCCCGTAGATCGCGCCCGGCGAGATCACGACGGCGGCCTGCTCGAGCACGTGCTCGGCGTAGGCGGCGGAGCTTTCGAACCCGGCCGGCACCCGCGCCCACACGTAGATCGTGCCGTGCGGCGGGCGCACGTCCACGCCGATCTTCCGCAGCGCGTCGCAGACGAGGTCGCGGCGGCGCTTGTAGAGCTCGTTCATCGACGCGAGCTCCGCGTCGAGGTCGGGTGAGAGCGCGGTGATCGCGGCGAGCTGCAGCGCCTCGAAGGCGCCGGAGTCGATGTTGGTCTTCAGCCGCCAGTAGGTCTCGATCGCCTGCGCGTTGCCGACCACCGCGCCGCAGCGCCAGCCGGTCATATTGAAGCCCTTCGACAGCGAGTAGACCTCGATGCCGACCTCCTTGGCACCGGGCGTGGCGAGGAACGAGGGCGCACGGTAGCCGTCGAAGACGATCTCCGAGTAGGCGTTGTCGTGGACGACGAGGATCTCGTAGGCGCGCGCGAACTCGACCACGCGCTCGAAGAAGCCCTCGGGCACGACCGCGCCGGTCGGGTTGTTCGG
>DASWSH010000228.1:0-9513 GCA_036402735.1 Solirubrobacteraceae bacterium
CGTCGCGGTAGAAGGCGTTGGACCGCTCCCAGTCCGACACCGCGATGACCACGTGGTCGAGGGTGATCCCGTCGCTCACGACATCGCATCCTCCCCGAGCCAGCGGTCGATCGGCAAGGCCGCGCCCGCGGCGGCCAGCTCGGCCGGCGCGAAGCCCGCCACGCGCGGCAGCGTGGCGACCTCGACGCCGCCCAGCGCCGCGATCGTGCGACGGTTGGAGGCCTCCATCGGCGTCGGCTCCTCCGGCCACGGCGAGAGCACGACGGCGCGCACGTCGAGCCCCGCGGCATCAGCCGCCTCGATCGTGAGCAGCGTGTGGTTGATCGTGCCGAGGCCCGGACGGGCGGCGATGATCAACGGCAGCGCCAGCGCGGCGGCGAGGTCGCGGACGCTGAAGCTCTCCGCGAGCGGAACGAGCAGACCCCCGACGCCCTCGACGATCAATATCTCGCCGTCGTCCTCGCCCTCGTCCTCGTCCTCGTCCTCGCCCTCGGCGGCGGCGGGGCTGCGGGCGGCGGCGAGGAGTGCGCTGGGGTCGATCGGACGGCCGGCGAGCTCAGCGGCGAGGTGAGGCGAGACCGCGGGCCCGAAGCGCAGCGGCGCGACGCGCTCCGCGCTCGTGCCGGCGGCCGTGGCGAGCAGCTCGTGATCTGCGGGCCACTCACCGGGTCGCTCGTCCAGGCCCGTGAGCACGGGCTTGTAGGGCCGAACGCGCTCGCCCGCGGCGCGCATCGCGGCAACGAGACAGGCACTGAGCACGCTCTTGCCGGCGCCCGTGTCGGTGCCGGTGACGAAAAGGCCGCGGGGCGGCACCTGGCTAGGCGGCGCGCGCCGGAGGAGCTTCGCGCTCGAAGTCGAACGGCGCTTGCTCCTCGCCGAGCGCGACCCGCTCGGCGCGAGCGAGTGCGGTCTCGACCTCCTCGAGCTCCGCCTCGACCAGCGAGGGTGGCGAGGAGATCGCGGCCGGCTCCAGGCCGATGCGCCGTGCGGCCGCGCCGAAGATCTCCGCCGCCATGCGCAGCTCGGTGGTGGTGTGCGAGGCCATCGCGGTGATGCGCAGCCTCGAGGTGCCGGCGGCGACGGTCGGCGGGCGGATCGCCTGGGCGAACACGCCTTCCTCGAGCGCGGCCTGACAGAGGCGCATCGCGTCGTGCTCGTCGCCGACGACGAGCGGCACGATGTGCATCTCACAGTCGCTCACCGGGAAGCCCTCGGCTGCCAGCCCGCGACGAAGAGCGCGGGCGTTGGAGCGCAGCCGCTGCACGCGATGAGGACGCTCCCGCAGCAGTTCCAGCGCCGCGAGCGCGCCGGCCACGGCGGGCGGCCCGGGTGCGGTGGAGAAGATCAACGAGCGGGCGGTGTTGATCAGGTACCGGGTCATCTCGATGCTCCCGCATGCGTAGGCGCCATAGGAGCCGAGCGCCTTGCCGAGCGTGCCCACGACGACGTCGATCTCGCCCTCCAGCCCGGCCGCGGCGACCGCGCCGCGACCGTCGGGGCCGACGTTGCCGGTCGCGTGTGCCTCGTCGACGACGACGCGGGCGCCGTAGATGCTGGCGAGCTCTGCGATGTGCGCCAGCGGCGCGATGTCGCCGTCCATCGAGAAGACGGAGTCCGTGACGATCACGCGCCGGCTGCGGCGCTCGCCGTGGCGGCGCATGCACCAGTCGAGGTGCTCGACGTCACGGTGCTTGTACACGACGACCTCTGCGTGGGACAGGCGGCAGCCGTCGACGATCGAGGCGTGGTTGAGCTCGTCGGAGAAGATCACGTCCTCGCGCCCCGCGAGCGCGCCGAGCACGCCGATGTTGGCGAGGTAGCCGGAGCCGAACAGCACGCAGGACTCGCTGCCCTCGAACGCGGCGAGCTGCTCCTCGAGCCGGCGATGGATCGTCATCGAGCCGGACACCAGGCGCGAGGCACCTGCTCCGACGCCCCAGCGCATGGCCGCGTCGGCGGCAGCCTGTCGGACGCGCGGGTGGTCCGCCAGGCCGAGGTAGTTGTTGGAGCAGAGCAGCAGCACCGGATCGCCGTCGAGCAGCACCGTCGGCCCCTGCGGGCCGCTGATCATGCGCAGGCGGCGTGAGAGCCCGAGCTGCTCCAGTTCCTCGAGTCGCTCGGCGATGTCGCTCATCGGTGCCGCGCTAGAGGACCGGTGCGGTGTTGGGCGCGCCGTCGGGGCGCGAGGGAACGTTGTGCTTGGCGTGGTAGCGCAGCTGTGTCGAGGGGTCCCACAGCCGCACGTTCAGCCGGGCGGGCTGTTCGGCGGCGAGCAGCTCGTCCACGAGGTCCGGCGTCTCGCCCGCCATCCAGCCCGAGCGGTTGTCCGGCCGCGGGTTCGACGCGTTGTCCGGCTGGCGCGCGACGTTGAGGCCGAGCTGCTCGAACATCTCGCGGTCGGCCTGCGGCTCGTTGCCCAGCGTCGTCAGGAAGTTGCCCATCATCACGCCGTTGATGCCGGCGCTGACCGCGAGCTGCTGCAGCTCCCCGAGGTTCTCGACGCGCCCGCCGCACAGCCTGAACAGCGCTTCGGGCAGGATCAGCCGGAAGATCGCGATCCACTTGACGGCCTCCCACGGGTCCATGTACTCGCGGTCGCCGAACTTCGTGCCGGGGCGCGGGTTGAGCATGTTGATCGGC
The DNA here is from genome assembly GCA_036402735.1 of Solirubrobacteraceae bacterium. Taxonomy (GTDB): domain Bacteria; phylum Actinomycetota; class Thermoleophilia; order Solirubrobacterales; family Solirubrobacteraceae; genus Palsa-744. Next base: position 2,641 of record DASWSH010000228.1, read on the forward strand.
ACGCTCGTGGGGTTGATCGCCGCCAGCTCGAATGCCATCTGGACGCGCTGCTCGCGCGTCTCGCCGAGGTTGAGAATGCCGCCGACGCACGTCTCCAGGCCGGCCTCGCGCACCGCGTCGATCGTGCGCAGCCGGCCCTCGTAACGCACGGTGCTCGTCACCTCGTCGTAGTAGCTGCGCGCCGTCTCCACGTTGTGGTGCACGCGCTGGATGCCCGCCTGCTTGAGCGCACGCGCGCGCTCGGCGGAGATGTGCCCCACCGAAGCACAGCGCTTGAGGTTGGTCCTCTCCGAGACCAGCCGCACGCCCTCCAGGTACTTCTCGAAGTCGCGCCGCGAGAGCCCCTGCCCCTGCGTGACCATGCAGAAGCGATGGGCGCCCGCGGCCTCGGCGGCACGCGCATGCTCGAGGATCTGCTCGGGCTCCATCATCGCGTGCATCGGCGTCTCCGCGTCGGCGAAGCGCGACTGCGCGCAGAAGCCGCAGTCCTCGGCGCAGCCGCCCGACTTGGCGTTGACGAGCGAGCACATGTCGGTGGAGTCGGCGAAGCGCTCGACGCGTGCTTCCCAGGCGCGGGCGATCAGCGCTTCGATCTGCGCGTGGTCCTCGAGCTCGCCGAGGCGCAGCGCCTCCTCGCGCGTTATCAAAGGTCCTCTCGGCCCCGGCATTGCTCGAACCGTAGGGGGCGGGGCGGACGGCTATGCGCGCGGGCGCGCGGTGTCCCGGCGCCGGCCGTGGGCGGTCTCGACGAGCGCGCACATCAGCTTTGCGGCCTCCGCTCCGTCGAGGCCCTGCTGCTCGACGAGCGACTGCCACGTGGAGAAGGCGACGGCGTGGCCGAGCGCGGCGCGAACGCGCCGGCGTGCGCCGCCACGCTCCGGCCGTCCCTGCAGGAGCACCTCGCGCGCCGCCTCGAGAAAGCCGTGGAAGGCGGTGAAGCGCTCCCGCACGATTTCGCTCGTCCGCTCGTCGCGCAGCAGGTTCTCGAGCATCTGCGCGGTGCACCCGTAGTAGCCGTACAGCTCCTGCAGCGCCGGAGCCAGGCGCTCGCGCGGGTCCTCCACGGCGGCCCATGCGCCGATGTCCGGCGGCGGGTTGGCCGCGGCCCAATGCGCGCTGCAAGCCTCGAACAGCGCCGCTTCGTCAGGGAAGTGACGGTAGAGCGTCGAGCGCCGCACCCCCGCGTGCTCGGCCACCGCGCTCATCGATGTGAGCGCCGGGCCCAGCGTCCCGTGCAGCGCCACCGCGCTCTCGGTGATGCGCAGCCGCGTCGCCTGCTGCGAGTCCGCGCGCCGTGTCATCCGGTACCGACGTGGTTGATCGGTCATGACTGTCTACTCAATATTGACACGTCCGTCGGCGACGTGCTAGCTTTCGCGAAACAGTAGTGTCCTATCAAGTTATTTTTAGGAGGAGAGAACGATGAGCAGCGCCACGGCAGAGATCGTCGGCCCGCAGGACGGCAGGCTCGGCTTCCTCGGCAGCATCGGAGTCCGCTTCATGCTCGACGGCGAGCGCAGCGACGAGCGCTTCTCGATCGTCGAACACCCGATGTCGCCGCGGGCGCTGGCCGCGCCGCTGCATCGCCACAGCCGCGAGGACGAGTACAGCTACGTGCTCGAGGGGCGCATGGGCGCGCTGCTCGGCGACGAGGTCGTCGAGGCGGGGCCGGGAGACCTCGTGATGAAGCCCCGCAACCAGTGGCACACGTTCTGGAACGCCGGCGAGCAGCCCTGCCGGATCCTCGAGGTCATCTCGCCGGCCGGCTTCGAGGCTTTCTTCGCCGAGCTCGTCGACCTGGGCGGCGCCGTCGAGGCCGATCCGCAGGCGCTGGGCGAGCTCTCGCAGCGCTACGGCCTGGAGATGCAGCCCGACAGCGTCCCGGGCCTGATCGAGCGCTTCGGCCTGCGCCTGGGCGAGCCGATCTAGCGTCCCTGCCAGCGCGCCGGGCGCTTCTCGGCGAAGGCCTTCATGCCCTCGCGCATGTCCGCGGAGGCGAAGGAGGCGCGGCGCAGCTCGATCAGCTCCTGCTCGACCTCCGTGGCCAGCTCGCCCTCGGCGTCCAGCAGGGCTGCGATCACTCGCTTGTTGCCGACCTGGGAGAGCGGCGCGTTGCCCGCCAGCTCGGCGGCCAGCTCGAGCGAGGCGGCCTCGAGCCGCTCGGCGGGCGCGACCCGGTTGACCAGTCCCCAGGCGAGCGCGGTGGCGGCATCGATGTAGCTGCCGAGCAGGAACAGCTCGCGTGTGCGCGCGGCGCCGATCGCGTCGATGAAGCGGCGGATGCCGGTGTGCGAGTACACGAGGCTGAGCTTCGCCGGCGGCATGCCGAGCTTGATGGCGTCCTGCGCGACGCGCAGGTCACAGGCCAGGGCCAGCTCCAGGCCGCCGCCGATCGTGTGGCCGGGCAGCATCGCGAGCGTCGGCCAGGGGAAGGCCTGGAGCGCGTCGATCGCTTCGGTGAAGGGGTGCGCGACCAGCCGCTCGGCGCGCTCCTCGAACTCCTCCTCGGGGATCTCGCCGATGTCGTAGCCGGCGGAGAACATGCCGCCGGCGCCCGTCACGAGCACGCAGCGCGTGCCGGCGTCGGCCGGTCCGGCGGCACCCAGCTCGGCGAGCGTTGCCGTGATCGCATCGAGGATCGGGTGGTCCAGCGCGTTGCGCTTGGCCGGGTTGGAGATCGTCAGCCGAACGACGCCCGCGGCGGGCTCGTCGATCAGGAGCTTGCCGCCGGCCAGCTCACGGGTCGGGGAGGCGCTGGACACGGGCGCGAAGCGTACTAGGCGCCTGCGGCGCGGCTACTCGAGCACGACGAGCGTGTCGCCCTCGCTGACCGCCTGACCCTCCTCGCAGAGGATCTCCTTCACGGTGCCGGCGTCCTCCGCTTCGACCGGCATCTCCATCTTCATCGACTCGAGGATCGCGACCGTGTCGCCCTCGTCGACCTCGTCTCCGACGGCGCACTCGATTTTCCATACCGTCCCGGTGATATGAGCCTCAATGTCTGTCATCTCTCCTCCATCAGCCGATCGGATACGTGGCGGGGACAATAGACAGCGGCGCCGACCGACAGGCGGGCTCGGAGCGGTTGCGCGAGCTGGCGGTCGTCGTGGCTGCGCGCGACGAGGAGCAGCGGATCGCGGCGACGCTCGCGGCGCTCGCTGAGGCGCTGCCCGGCGCGGCGCTGTGGGTCGCCGACGACGGCTCGCGCGACGCGACCGCGCGGGTCGCAGCGGAGGCCGGCGCGAGGGTTGTCAGCGGCCGGCGCCTCGGCAAGGGCGGCGCGATGACGGCCGCCGTGGAGCGCGTGCTGGCGGCGCACGGCGCCGGCGTCTCGACGCTGGTGCTGTGCGACGGCGACCTCGGAGCCTCGGCCGCACGGCTCGCGCCGCTCGTCGCGGCGGTGCGCGAGGAGGGCGCGGACATCGCTGTCGCGGTCTTCGCGCAGCGTGTGGGCGGTGGCTTCGGGCTCGCGCTGGCGATCTCGCGGCTGCTGATCCGGCGCCTGTGCGGGTTCAGAGCGCGAGCGCCACTGTCGGGGCAGCGCGCGCTGACAGGAGCGGCGGCGCGGGAGGTGCTGCCGTTCGCGGCCGGTTTCGGCATGGAGGTGGGGATGACGATCGACGCTGTTCGCGCGGGCAGGCGCGTGGTCGAGCTGGAGGTCGATCTGGCGCACCGCGCGAGCGGTCGATCCATCGCGGGCTTCGCGCACCGCGCCCGTCAGCTGCTCGACGTCATGCGTGCTGCGGCGGCGCGGAGATAGGCTGCGCTCGTCACAGCAGGCGTAACCTTGGCGGCGACTGGAGGTAGAGCGCTCATATGACTGAGCTTGCGTCGATGCGGGAGCAGGTCTACACGGACGAGCGTCCGAAGGAGTACTTCGACCGCTTCCACGAGCGCGCGCGTACGCGTCAGCCGGACGCCGTATACGAGCTCGTGCGGATTCTGACCTCGCTGTACTCCTACTCGTTCCTGCGCGCGCGAGCGATCACGGTCGAGAACGTGCCCGGCGTCGGCGCGGTGATCCTGGCGCCGAACCACTTCTCGTTCATGGATCACTTCCTGATCGGCGCGTACGTCAGGCGCAAGGTGCGCTTCATGGCGAAGTCGCAGCTGTTCAAACGGCCGATGCAGTTCATCTACACGCACGGCGGCGTGTTCCCGGTGCGCCGCGGCGCACGCGACGACGAGACCTTCGTGACCGCCAAGACGATCCTTTCGGGCGGCGGCGCTGTCGCGATGTACTGCGAGGGCGGCCGCTCGCGCACGGGCAAAGTCTCCGAGCAGGCCAAGCGCGGGATCGGACGCCTCGCGCTGGAGACGGGCGCGCCGGTGGTGCCGATCGCGATCTACGGCTCCTCGCGCGTGCGCAACTGGAAGCGCCTGCAGTTCCCGAAGGTGACGGTGCAGTACGGCGAGCCGATCTGCTGGGAGCGGATCCAGGAGCCGACGCGCGAGCAGCAGCAGGCTGTCGCCGATCAGGTACTGCTCGAGATCCGCAACCTGTACTCGGGGCTCGAGCAGCACGGCCGCCGCGGGATCCTGCGCCGCGCCCGCGAGCAACGCCGCGCACGTCGCCGCGCGCCCAAGGGCGCGGCGGTCGCTTGATGGCGCCGGACAGCGGCGCGGTGGGCGTCGGCGAGCAGCGCCTTTCGGTGCGAGGCGTGATCCGCCGGGCGCTCGACATCTACGTCGATCAGGCGCCGGTGCTGATGCCGGCGGCCGCGGTCGTGTTCGTCTTCACTGGGATCCTCTCGACGGTGCTCGTCAAGGCCTCCTCCGGGCTCGCGCTGATCGCGACGCTGATCGGGCTGGTCGCGACCACGCTGTTCACAGGGATGGTCGTCGAGCTCGTCGCCGACGTGCAGGACGGCCGCCGCGACGCCACCCCCGGACAGCTCGTCAGAGCGGTCACGCCGATCTTCTGGAGCCTGCTGGGAGTCGCGCTGGTGGTCGGCCTCGGCATCCTGATCGGCTTCATCCTGGTGATCGTGCCCGGTCTGATCCTGATGACGATCTGGGCCGTTGCGGCGCCGGTCGTGGTGCTCGAGCGTCCACCGGGACTGCGAGCCCTGTCGCGCAGCCGCGAGCTGGTGCGCGGCAACGGCTGGCAGGTGTTCGGCGTGATCGCGATCCTGTGGCTGCTCGTCGCGATCGTCTCTGCCGCGCTCGAGATCGCCGCCGAATCGGCCGGCACGGGAGCGGGGATCGTGGTGCGGGTCGTGCTCGGTGTGCTGACCGCGCCGTTGCCGGCGCTCGCCGCTGCGGTGCTCTATTTCGAACTGCTGCGAATGCGCGCGCCGGCCGGCGCGCGCGGCAGCGAGCCGCCCGCCGCACCGCTCCAGCAGGATCCGTTCGGCGGCTCCTGAAAGGCCTCGCGCGGTGGCGAGCGCAGATCCGAGCACGCCGCTCCGGCCCGGACTGCTCGACGGCGTCCGCGTGGTGGTCGCCGGCGCGAGCAGCGACGGCGCCGGCGACGCGAGCGTTGCTGCTAGCGCGCTCGCAGCCCTCGGCGCCCGCGTCGCCTTGTGCCGGCTCGAGGCGACCGCAGAGCTCGCGCTCGACGAGGCCGCCGCACAGGAGCAGGCGGTCGAGCAGGCGGCGCTGCACGCGCTCGCCGAGCTGGACGGTGGTGCCGAGGCGCTCGTGGTGCACGCGGCCAGCCTGTTCGGGAGCGCGGCGAGTGCGGACGGCGCCTCGCGACTAGGCGGCGGCGGAGCGGGCGCAGTCGCGTGTGCGGACGTGGGCGTGGGTGCGGGCGTGGGCGTGGGCGCAGGCGCTCATGAGCCCCTGATGCGGTCCCTGCAGACATCGTGGACGGTGACGCGTGCGATCGCCAATGCGGCCTTCATCCCGGACGCGCGAGGCGGCCGGGTGGCGCTCGTGGCGCCGGCCGACGACGCGGCCGCGGCAGGTCTCGAGAACCTCGCGCGCACGCTTGCGACGGAGTGGGCGCGCTACGCGGTCACGACGGTCGCGATCGCGCCGGGCGAGCGGACCGCGCCGGGCGAGCTGGCGACGGTGCTCGCCTACCTCGCCTCGCCCGCCGGCGCGTACTTCTCGGGCTGCCTGCTGGACCTGCGCGGCGTGCAGCGGCGCGCCGGCGCTGCGCCCGGCAACCGCCGAGTCTCCTAGCCGGTCATGCCACCGAACAGGCCGCCTGTCACGTGCAGGGTCTGGCCGTGCACGTAGTCCGACCACGGCGAGCAGAGGAAGAAGACGCCGCCTGCAGCCTCCTCGGGGCTGGCGGGGCGGCCGAGCGGTATCAGCATCGAAGCCATCTGGCGCATCTGCTCGGGGATGCCGAGCTGGATCTTCTCGCCGTCCTTCTCCATCGTGTTCTCGTCGACCTTCGCCTGCGTCAGGCGCGTGTCGATGAAGCCGAACGCGACCGCGTTCACGTTCACTTTGAACTGCCCCCACTCCTTCGCGACGGTTTTGGTGAGACCGACGACGCCGGCCTTTCCGGCGGAGTAGTTGGCCTGGCCGGCGTTGCCGAAGGTGCCCGAGGTCGAGGAGATGTTGACGATCTTGCGGAACACCTCCTTGCCTTCTTCGCGCTCTTTCTTGGCGGGCTCGCGGAGGTGCGGGGCGGCCGCCCGGATCACGCGGAAGGGCACCACGGTGTGGATGTCGAGCATCGCCTGGAAGTGCTCGTCGCTCATCTTGTGGACGGGCGCGTCGAGGGTGTAGCCGGCGTTGTTGACGATGATGTCCACCTTGCCCCAGGTGTCGATCGCCGTCTGCACGAGGCGGTCCGGCGCGTCGCCCTTGGTCAGGTCGCCGGCGAAGACGACGGTCTCCCCGCCGATCTCCCGCGCCGCCTGCTCGGCGACGTCGCCGTCGAGATCGTTGATGAGGACCTGCGCGCCCTGG
>DASWSH010000229.1:0-16082 GCA_036402735.1 Solirubrobacteraceae bacterium
GGGGACGCGCGAGGAAAAGGGGATTGGGATGCCGGTTTGCAGGACAGTTGCTGTGACTGCCGCGGTGTTGGCGCTGGCCGCGACCGCGGCCGGGAACGCCTACGCAGCCAAGACGACGCTGAGGCTCGAAACGGCCGCGGGGCCGCTCGCCGCGGGTGCGGAAATCACGCTCGGCAGCTCGGACTTGACTCTCGCGAAGGAAGACGGCGCGATCGGGTGCGAAAGCACCGTGCTGAACGGCACCGTGACGGCCAACATGCTCAAGAAGGACGCGCTCTCGATCGAATCGGGCTCGATGATCGGCCGCTTCACGGAAGAATCGTGCGAAGACACCGATCCGCAGGGTCCGGCGAAGATGTCCGTCCAGGATCTGCCATGGCCCGTCACGCTCGCGGTCAACGGCAAGGGCCTCATCAAAGGCTCGACGAAGGTGGTCCTCAACGAGATCCAGATCTTCTTCGGCCCGAGTACCTGCCGGTTTGTGGCCTCGAAGGTGAGCTTCACGTTCGGCCAGGTCACAGCCACGCCGGAACCGCTGACGCTGCAGTTCAGCGAAGCGCCGTTCAAGTTGGACAAGAAGGCGAGCCCAACAGTTTGCTCGGGCACCGGGAAACTCGTGGGCACCCTGTCGGCCACGTCGAACGGCGAAACCGTGCTCGCACACGTGATGTGACCCAGCGGCGAACCGCGAAGCGCACCGCGGCCAAGGCGTCGTCACGACTCGGCGTCGGGAGCCGCGAAACGCCGCAGCCCTTCACGGATGTACGCCGGGATCGGGACCTTCGCAGGAGCGCTGTTGCCGGCAAGAGTCTCGGTGGAGACGCACACGTGGCGCAGGTGGCCTTTCACCAGCAGCTCCTCGCCGCGCAGCACGTCGATCTCGGTCGTGATCGCCGTGCGGCCGAGCTTCACGATCTCGGCGCGCAGCGTTAGCACGTCGTCGAAGCGGGCCGGCTGGTGGAAGTCGACGTCGGCATGGGCCACGACCGCGTCGACGCCGTGCTGCACCATCTCCTGCCACGGGCCCACGGCGTCGCGCCACAGTTCCGTGAACGACACGTCGAAATACAGCAGGTAGTTGGCGTTGAAGACGATCCCCTGCGGGTCGCACTCGCCGTAGCGCACCCGCAGCCCGTGCCGGTGCGCGCTCAACTCGCGGGCACGGGCGCGGTGCGGGCGACGATCTCCGCCATCAGCTCGCGCAGGTCGCGGTTGGCCTCGAACACCATCTGCTGGCGCAGCGCGCCGTTGCCCGCGCGCAGCAGATCGCGCACGCCTTCCAGCTCCTGCGCGCAGCCGAGCTCCTGCGCGTGCGGCGAGAGGCGCTCGAGCAATGCCTCGGTCAGCTCGCGCACGGGCACGCGACGGCGTGAAACGTGGTCGAGCAGCTCGGCCTCCAGCCCGTGGCGAGCCGCGAGCCAGCGGTTCTCGTCGAGCAGCTCCCAGGGTGGTTCCTCGGGGTCCGATCTCCCGGAGGACCGGCGGTCGCGATGCTCCTCGGTGAGCAGCTTCACGAGCGTCACGATCAGAGCCGCGATCGCGGCGGTGTGCTCGACGCGCGTCTGCGAGTCCATCGCGCGGATCTCGATCGTGCCGAGCCGCGGATGCGGGCGCACGTCGTACCAGAGGTAGGTGTAGTCCTCGATGATGCCGCCCTCGGTGAGCAGCTCCACGCGCCGCTCGAAGTCCTCCCAGCCCTCGAAGCGGGGTGGCAGCCCGACGCGCGGGAAGGCGCGGAAGATCGGTATGCGGCTTGACATCAGGCCGGTGGGCTCGCCCCGCCACAGCGGCGAGTTGGCTGACAGCGCGATCAGCAGCGGCACGTGGGAGCGGATGCGGTTGGCGACGTGGACCGTCTCCTCGGCATCGGCCATCCCCACGTGCACGTGCATGCCGAACACGAGCTCCTGGCGCGCGACGAAGCCGAGCGAGCGGATCAGGCCGCGGTAGCGATCGTCGCTGACGACGCGCTGGTCCTCCCAGCGCGCGAACGGGTGCGTTCCGGAGGCACCGATCTGCATCCCGTGGCGCCGCGCCCGGTCGCTCGTCTCGGCCCGCAGGCTCGCGAGCTCGGCCTGCGCGGAGGGCACGTCCGGGCACGGGGATGTGGCGATCTCGAGCACCGACTCGAGCAGCTCGGGCTTGATCTGATCGGAGGGCGGACCCTCGTTGACGATCACGTCGATCGCGGAGACGAGATCGAGCGTCTGCCCGTCGAGGATCATCAGCTCCTCCTCGATGCCGACGGTGAACGGTCGCGTGCCCGCCGCGCCGAAGCGGTGATCCATGCGCGCACCCTATCCGCGCCCGCCGTCCTTCCGGCCGCTGCGTCAGTGCACGAGGTAGCGCTCGGGCACCTCGCGCTGGCGCTCGCGCGGCGGACGCTTGTATGCCCGCCGCTGGCGCGGCGGCAGCTTGCCGGGTGAGGGCGGCGGCATCGGCTCGTACGGCAGCAGCGAGAGCAGGTGGGCGATCAGGTTCAGGCGCGCGGTGCGCTTGTCGTCTGCCTCGACGACGTACCAGGGGCTGTGGTCGCTGTCGGTGTGAGCGAACATCTCGTCCTTGGCTTCCGCGTAGTCCACCCAGCGCGCCCGCGCCTGAAGGTCGACTGGGCTGAACTTCCAGCGCTTGCGGGGGTCCCGGAGGCGCTTCTTGAAGCGCCGCTCCTGCTCCTCGTCGCTGACCGAGAGCCAGTACTTGACCAGCGTGACGCCTTCGTTCTGAAGCGACTGCTCGAACAGCGGACAGAAGCGCAGGAACTCCTGATACTCCTCGCTGCTGCAGTAGCCCATCACGTGCTCGACGCCGGCGCGGTTGTACCAGCTGCGGTTGAACAGCGCCATCTCTCCCGCCGCCGGCAGATGCGGCACGTAGCGCTGCAGGTACCACTGTGTGCGCTCGCGCTCGGTCGGGGTCGGCACCGCCACGACGCGGCAGGTGCGCGGGTTCAGGTATGCCGTGATGCGCTTGATCACCCCGTCCTTGCCGGCTGTGTCGCGGCCCTCGAAGACGACGACGAGGCGCCGGCCGCCGGCGACGATCCACTCCTGCAGGTGCACGAGCTCGGTCTGCAGGCGCAGCAGCTCGCGCTCGTAGCCCTTGCGATCGAGATCACGTGTCTTGGCCATACCGTGATCTTCTCGCATGGATCCCGATGGCGCTCCGAGGCGTAGGATGGGACCGTGGCCCAGCAGCCCGATCGTCAGGGGGCGAAACGGTCTGACGCACACCCGCCGATGCCGCGCGACGAGCGCGGCTGGCAGGTCGCGCCGGCACCGGATGGCCGCGGCATGCCCGAGCAGCCGCAGCAGCGCCCGCCGCACCGGCGAGCCGGCTTCCTGTGGTTCGTGCTCGCGCTGGTCGCGCTGAACTGGGTGTCGGTGCTGCTGTTCCAGCCGGCCCGGGGCGGCGAATCGCGCGTGACGGTGCCGTTCAGCCCGTATTTCCTGCAGCAGGTCAAGAGCGGGACCGTGCGCTCGATCTCCTCGAAGGGCGACACCGTCCAGGGCACCTTCAAGCAGAAGCTCCGCTATCCGCCTTCCAACGCGAAGGCGACGCCGACGAAGCTGTTCGCGACCGAGGTGCCGACGTTCTGGAACGGCGGCCAGCTGTCGGCGCTGCTGCAGGAAAAGGGCGTGCAGATCAACGCGAGATCGACCACGTCCAGCCAGTCGCTGCTCGCCGAGCTGCTGCTCGGCTTCGGCCCGACGCTGCTGATCGTCGGGCTGTTCGTGCTGCTCGCGCGACGCGCCAGCGCCGGAGCGGGCGGCGCGCTCGGCGCATTCGGGAAATCGCGCGCGCGGCTCGTCGACCCGCAGACGATCCGCGTCACCTTCGCGGACGTCGCCGGCATCGACGAGGCCAAGGCCGAACTCTCCGAGATCGTCGACTTCCTGCGCGACCCCAGCAGATATGGCCGGCTGGGCGGGCGCATGCCGCACGGCGTGCTTCTGTCCGGCGCTCCCGGCACCGGCAAGACGCTGCTCGCGCGCGCCGTCGCCGGCGAGGCGCACGCAGCCTTCTTCTCGATCTCCGCCTCCGAGTTCATCGAGGCGATCGTCGGCGTCGGCGCCTCCCGCGTGCGCGACCTGTTCACGCAGGCCAAGCAGGCTGCGCCCAGCATCATCTTCATCGACGAGCTCGATGCGATCGGGCGCTCTCGGCAGGGATCCGCCGCGGTCACCGGCGCGAATGACGAGCGCGAGCAGACGCTCGATCAGATCCTCACCGAAATCGACGGCTTCGAATCCTCGCAGGCCGTCGTCGTGCTGGCGGCCACGAACCGGCCGGAGATCCTCGACCCGGCGCTGTTGAGAGCCGGGCGCTTCGACCGCCGTGTCGTCGTGCAGCCACCCGACCGCGCGGGGCGCGTCGAGATCCTCAAGGTGCACACGCGCTCGATCCCGCTCGGCGAGGACGTCGACCTCGAGGCGATCGCCTCGAGCACGCCCGGGATGGTCGGCGCCGATCTCGCCAATCTCGCCAACGAGGCGGCGCTGCTGGCGGCGCGGCGCGAACACGAGAGCGTGCAGATGAGCGACCTCACCGACTCGCTCGAGAAGATCCTGTTGGGGGCGCCGCGCGGCATCCTGCTCGCGTCCGCCGACCGCGAGCGCACCGCCTATCACGAGTCCGGGCACGCGCTCGTCGGCATGCTCACTCCCGGCGCCGACCCGGTGCGCAAGGTCTCGATCATCCCGCGCGGGATGGCACTGGGCGTCACACTCGCGACGCCCGACGCCGATCGCGTCTCCTACAGCCTCGAGGAGCTCGACGCGAAGATCCGTGTCGCGCTCGGCGGCCGCGTCGCGGAGGAGATCGTGTACGAGTCGATCACCACGGGCGCGGAGTCGGACATCCAGCAGCTCACGCAGATCGCGCGCCAGATGGTCGGGAGGTGGGGGATGAGCGACGCGATCGGGCCCGTCGCAGTGCTGGCCGCGGATGGGCAGGGGCCGCTGCTCCCCGGCGTCAGCGACACGTCCGAGCACACGCAGCGCCTGATCGACGAGGAGACGCAGCGCATCGTCGCCGAGGCGCATGTCGCCGTGACGCGACTGCTCGGCGAGCACCGCGAGCAGCTCGAGAGCCTCGCGCGGACGCTGCTCGACGCCGAGACGCTCGATGCCCCGGCCGCGTACGCCGCCGCCGACGTGCCGATGCGGCCCGTCGAGCAGGAGCGGCCGGCGCAGCCGGCGCCGGCACCCGCGCCCGCCTAGCAGCAGCGGCGACGCGGGCCGATGCCGGTGCTGTATGGTCGCGAGCAGGGAGAAACGTCGCGAGAGGGGAGTGTCAGATGTACGACTACGTGATCGTCGGTGCGGGCTCGGCCGGCTGCGTTCTCGCGGCGCGCCTGAGCGAGGATCCGGACGTCAGCGTGCTGCTGCTCGAGGCGGGCCCGCCGGATGTGAACGAAAACATCCACGTGCCGCTCGGCTACCTGCAGCTGGGTGCCACCGAGGTCGACTGGAACTACTACTCGGCCCCGGAAGCACACTGCGACTACCGGCGCATCACGCTGCCGCGCGGGCGCGTGCTGGGCGGCTCCTCCTCGATCAACGCAATGGTCTACATACGCGGCAACCCGCTCGACTACGACGCGTGGGGAGTGCCCGGCTGGTCATGGGAGGATCTGCTGCCCTACTTCATCAAGTCGGAGGACAACGAGCGCGGCGCCTCCGAGTTCCACGGCGCGGGCGGCCCGCTGCCGGTCAGCGAAGAGCGCTCGCACAACCGCATCTCGCACGCGTTCGTCGAGGCGGGCGTGCAGGCCGGGCTGGCGCGCAACGACGACTTCAACGACGGTGAGCAGGACGGCGTCGGCATGTACCAGGTGACCCAGCGCGGGGGCATGCGCGCATCGGCCGCCGTCGCGTATCTGCATCCCGCCGCCGAGCGGCCGAACCTCCACGTGATGCCCTACATGCTGGCGCACCGCATCATGCTCGAGGGCACGCGCGCGGTCGGCGTGGAAGCCTCGCAGCTCGGCCAGGTCCAGCAGCTGCGCGCGGAGCGCGAGGTGATCCTCGCGGCCGGCGCCTACAACTCGCCGCAGCTGCTGATGCTGTCCGGGATCGGCGACCCCGAGCACCTGATGATGCGCGAGATCGAGGTCGCGCTCGCGCAGCCCGCGGTCGGGGAGAACCTCTCCGACCACCCGGCGACGCAGCTCGTGTGGACGACGCCCGAGCCGGAGAGCCTGCTGCTGGCGCTCGAGCCCGCGACGCTCGAGCAGTACGAAACGAGCCGAACGGGCGCCTTCGCGTCCAACTTCGCCGAGGCGGGCGGCTTCGCGCGCGTGGGCCCGGGCGCGGCGGCGCCCGACATCCAGTTCCACGCGGTGCCACTGCAGATCATCGACGAGGGCTCGCGCGACCCGGAGGCGCACGGCGTGTGGATCTCGCCGTGCCTGCTCACCGAGCAGAGCCGCGGCACCGTACGTCTCGCCTCGAACGACCCGACTGCCAAGCCGATCATCCGCAACGACTTCTACACCCATGCGGGCGACATGCAGGCCATGATCGCCGGGCTGCGTCTCGCGCTCGACGTCTGCGCGCAGGACGCGCTGCGGCCGTACTGCGCGGAGCCGTACAACGTCCCCGCAGACGACTCCGACGAGGCGATGCGCGCCCACGCCGCGCGAACCACGTTCGCGATCTACCACCCCGTCGGCACGTGTCGAATGGGCACCGACGACGCCTCGGTGGTCGATGAGCAGCTGCGCGTGCGCGGATTGGAGGGGCTGCGTGTGATCGACGCGTCGGTGATGCCCACCGTGCCGCGCGGCAACACCAATGCACCGACGATCGCGCTCGCCGAGCGGGCAGCTGACCTGCTGCGCGGGCTCGACCCGCAGACGACGGAGCAGCCAGCCGCGGCTACCGCGTGACCGTGACGTCCGCAGACGGTGCCGTGGGCGTCGCCGTCCCCGCCGGGTGCCGCGGGCCGTGCGGTCTCAGCCGATGACAGCGATGCAGCGGCTGTACACGAGGCTCGCCGAGCTGGCGGATCTGCGCGCGCTGCAGAACCTCGCCTCGTGGGATCAGCTCGTGATGATGCCCGCAGCGGGCGCCGACGCACGTGCGCACCAGCTCGCGACGCTGTCACGCATCGCTCATGAGCGCGGCACCGCGGCCGATCTGGGCGATCTGCTGGCGGAGCTCGACGGGGATGCTGCCGACGGGCTGGACGCAGACGTGGTGCGGCTCGCGCGGCGCGACTGGGAGCGCGCGCGGCGGGTGCCGAGCGATCTGGCAGCGGAGCTGTCGAAGGCGCACGCGGACGGCCAGCAGCGCTGGCGCGTCGCGCGCGCCGAGAACGACTTCGCAGCTTTCGCGCCGGCGCTGGAGCGGAACATCGAGCTGGCGCGAGCGTACGGTCGCTGCCTGGACGAGGAAGGGCGCGGCGTCTACCAGGCGCTGATCGACGACTTCGACTTCGGGTTGCGCACCGACGAGCTGCGGCGGCTGTTCAGCACGCTGGCCGAGCGCCTGGAGCCGCTGATCGCGGAGGCACGCGGACGCGCGCGGCAGGCCGTGCCGCACGTCCCCGTCGCGGTACAGCGCACCGCCGTGCGCTCGTTGCTCGCGCGTGTCGGCGTGAACGACGAGAGCTGGCGTGTGGATGTCTCGGCACATCCCTTTTCCGCCTCCTTGGCGCTGCACGACCAACGCATCACGACGCGTTACGAGGACGGCGGCATCGAGTCGCTACTGAGCTCGCTGCACGAGTACGGGCACGCGCTGTACGAGCGCCAGATCGACCCGCGGCTCGAGCGCACCAATCTCGGCGCGGGCACCTCGATGTCGATCCACGAGTCGCAGAGCAAGCTCTGGGAGAACCACGTCGCCCGCCACCCCGCGTTCGCCGCGGTGTTCGCCGCGGAGCTGGCGGCGGCCGGCTATGAGATCGAGCCGCAGCAGCTGCACGGCGCGCTCGTCGGGGTCGAACCGTCGCTGATCAGGGTCTCCGCAGATCCGCTGACCTACCCGCTGCACATCGTGCTGCGCTTCGAGCTCGAGCTGGCGCTGATCGAAGGCGACCTGCAGGTGAGCGATCTGCCGGCGGCGTGGCGGGACGGGATGCGCAGGCTGCTCGGAGTCGAGGTCGGCTCCGACAGCGACGGCTGTCTGCAGGACATCCACTGGGGCGAGGGAGCGTTCGGCTATTTCCCGAGCTATGCGATGGGCTGCTTGATCGCGTCCTCGTTGTGGGAGGCGATGGAGCGCGAGCTCGGGCCGCTCGACGACGCGCTCGGCCGCGGCGAGGTCGAGCCGGTCGCGCTATGGCTCGGCGAGCACGTGCATCGCTACGGCCGCCGTCTGGACACGGTGCCGCTGGTCGAGCAGGCGACGGGCCGCGGGCTCGAGGTCGAGCCGTTCCTGCGCTACGTGACGCCGTTCGCGCGGATCGCCGCCTGAGCCGCCGCCACGCGCGCGATCGGCACGCGGTAGGGCGAGCAGGACACGTAGTCGATGCCCGAGTGGTGCAGGAACTCGATCGAATCGGGGTCGCCGCCGTGCTCGCCGCACACGCCGAGTTTCAGCTCCGGCTTCGCGGAGCGCCCCAGCCAGGCGCCCATCCGGATCAGCTCGCCGACGCCGGGTGTGTCGAGCGTCTCGAACGGAGAGCGGTCGAAGATCTTCACGTCGATGTAGCGCGCGAGCAGCCGTCCCTCGATGTCGTCGCGGCTGAAGCCGAGCGCGGTCTGCGTGAGATCGTTCGTGCCGAACGAGAAAAAGTCCGCGCCGAGCGCGATGCGGTCCGCCTGCAGGCAGGCGCGCGGCAGCTCGATCATCGTGCCGACCAGGAATTCGACAGCCGGGTGCTCCGCGGCGACGCGCTCGATCAGTCCGCGCACCAGTTCGAGCTCGCGCTCGTAGGCCACGAGCGGCACCATCACCTCGATGCGGCTGCCGGGGACGCGCCCGGCCGCCGCGAACAGCGCGTGCACCTGCATCTCGTACAGCGCCGGAAAGAGGATGCCGAGGCGCACGCCGCGGGTGCCGAGCATCGGGTTGGTCTCCTGCAGCTGCTCGACCCTGCGCCGCTGGGGCGAGCGCTCGGGCAGCGTCGCCGGGTCGGGTAGGAACTCGTGCAGCGGCGGGTCCAGCAGCCGCACCGTCACGGGCCTGCCGCCGATCGCGGTCAGGATCTGCTCGAAGTCCGCTTCCTGCAGCGGGCGCAGCCGCGCGATCGCCTCGGCCCGGCTCTGCTCGTCCTCGGCCATGATCATCGCGGCCATCAGCGGCTGGCGCTCGCCGAGGAACATGTGCTCGGTGCGGCACAGGCCGATGCCCTCCGCTCCCAGCTCGACCGACCGGCGTGCGTCCTGCGGAGTGTCCGCGTTGGCGCGCACGCCGAGCGTACGCAGATCGTCGCACCAGCCGAGCACGGTCTGCAGGTGCGAGGAGACCTGCGGCGCGACCAGCGGCACGTCGTCGGTCGTGATCGTGCCATGGCTGCCGTCGATCGCGATCCGCTCGCCGCGGCGCAGCACCAGCTCGCCGATCCTGACCTCGCCCCGCTCGGCGTCGACCATCACCTCGGCTGCGCCGGTGACGGCCGGTCGCCCCATCCCGCGCGCGACGAGCGCGGCATGGCTCGCCTTGCCGCCCTCGCTGGTGAGGATTCCGCGCGCTGCATGGAACCCCGCGACGTCGTCGGCCTCGGTGAACGTGCGCACCAACACCACGTCGCGGCCCTCGGCGGCCGCCTGGATGGCCTCCTCGGCGCTCAGCACGATCTCGCCCTTGGCAGCGCCCGGCGAGGCGGCGACGCCGCGCGCGATCACCGCGAAATCGGCCGCCGGATCGAACGTAGGGTGCAACAGCGCGTCGAGCGTTGCCGGATCGATCGTCGCAATCGCGTGCTCGCGGTCGAGCAGACCCTCCTCGACCGCGTCGACGGCGAAGCGCACCGCCGCCTGCGCGGGCCGCTTCGCGCTGCGCGTCTGCAGCATGTAGAGCGTTCCCTCCTGCACGGTGAACTCCGTGTCCTGCATGTCGCCGTAGTGGCGCTCGAGCGTTGCGAGGATCTCGAGCAGCTGCTCGTGGACCTCCGGCAGCCAGTCGCGCAGCTCGCGGAGGTCGCGCGGCGTGCGCACGCCCGAGACGACGTCCTCGCCCTGCGCGTTCGGGAGGAAGTCACCGGAGGGCTCCGGCGCGCCCGTGAGCTCGTCGCGCGAGAAGGCGACGCCGCTGCCGCTGCGCTCGCCGAGGTTCCCGAACACCATCTGCTGCACGTTCACGGCCGTGCCCCACTCGTCGGGGATGTGGTTGATGCGACGGTAGGCGACGGCGCGCTCGCCCTGCCAGGAGTCGAACACGGCGCGGATCGCGCCCGCGAGCTGCTCGTGCGGATCGCCGGGGAAGTCGTACATCGTCTGGAACTCGCGGGTCAGCTCGCGCAGCGCGGCGGCGTCGAGCTCCGTGTCGAGCTGCACGCCCGCGCGCTCCTTCGCCGCGGCGATCGCCTGCTCGAAGCGCTCGCCGGGGATGCCGACCACGACGTTCCCGTACATCTGCACGAAGCGCCGGTAGGAGTCCCAGGCGAAGCGCTCGTCGCCGGCGCGCGCGGCGAGGCCGGCGACGGTCTCGTCGCTCATGCCGAGGTTCAGAACCGTGTCGAGCATGCCCGGCATCGAGTCGCGCGCGCCCGAGCGAACCGACACGAGCAGCGGGTCGGCCCCGTCGCCGAGCCGGCGCCCCGCGCGCTGCTGCAGGCGCTCGAGCGCGGCATCCACCTCCTCGCTCAGGCCCTCGGGAAGCGCGCCGCCGCCGCGCATGTACGCGACGCACGCCTCGGTCGTGATCGTGAATCCGCCGGGCACGCGCTCGGCCCCGAGCAGGCGGGTCATCTCGGCGACGTTCGCACCCTTGCCGCCGAGCAGCTCGCGCTCATCCCGCGAGCCGTCCTGGAACTCGACGGTCCACCGGCCTCTCATCGCGTGAGCCTATAGGCTGGCGCGATGCTCACCCTCAACGGTCTCGACGAGGTGAAGGCGCACGTCGGCGAGGAGCTCGGCGTCAGCGACTGGCACCGCGTCACGCAGGAGCTGATCGACGAGTTCGCACGCGTGACCGGCGATGACCAGTGGATCCACATCGATGTCGAGCGCGCCAAGCAGAGCCCGTTCGGCGGCACGATCGCCCACGGGTACTACACGCTTTCGCTCGCGCCGCGCTTCTCCTACGACATGTTCAAATTCGAGGGTTTCGCGTTCGGCGTCAACTACGGGCTCAACCGCGTGCGCTTCCCGGCGCCGATGCCGGTCGGCGAGCGCGTGCGGATGCGAGCGAAGCTGGCGGCGATCGAGGAGATCCCCGGCGGCGCCCAGCTCACCACGGAGCTGACGTTCGAGCGCGAGGCCGGCGAGAAGCCGGTGTGTGTGGCGGAGTCGCTGTCGCGCGTGTACGTCGGCTGAGGCGCACCGGCGCAGGCCCCAGCGGCCCCGCCGGCGACGCGGCGCTATTCGTAGGTGAAGGTGTCGGAGGGGCCGACGGCGCTCTTGGCTTTGTTCGCCGTGGCCAGCACGTCGACGGTGCCGGCGGCGGCCTGTGCGGGCACGACCAGCGTGCAGCTCGTCGTGCTCGTGCAGCTGACCGACTTGGCCGTGGCGCGGCCGAACTTGAATTTGGTCGCCGAGCCGAGCGCGAAGCCGGCGCCGCTCACTTCGACGGTCACGCCGCCGGCATGTGGCGCACTGGGCGGAGCGAAGGACTGGATCACCGGCGCGTACTTGAACTGGTCCTTTTTCGTCACCGCGCTCTCACCGTAGGCGGCGAGCACGCGCACGTCTACCGTCCCGGAGACATTCGCAGGGGCGGTGACGGTGATCGATTCGTCGGAGGCGATCGTCAGCCCGCTCGCAGCGACGCCGCCGAAGTCGACCTCGGTCGCGCCGCTCAGTTCCGTGCCGGTGATCGTCACGCTCGTGCCGCCCGTGGCCGGGCCGCCCTTCGCCGAGAGCTTCGTGACCGTCGGTGCGAGCCGGTAGGTGTAGCGGTCGGCGGCGACCGCCGGGCTCGTGCCGGCGGGAGTCACGACTGTCACGTCCACGGTGCCGGTCCCGGCCGGAGCGGTCGCGGTGATCGAGGTCGAGGAGTTCACCGTCAGGCTGCTCGCGGCGGCGGTGCCGAACTTGACGGCGGTCGCGCCGCCCAGGTCGGCGCCGGTGATCGTGACGGCCGTGCCGCCGGCGGTGCTGCCGCTTTTCGGGCTGATCGAGTTGACGGCCGGCAATGCGGCGCCGAAGGCCAGCATGTGCGAGCCGCCCGCCGCGATGCCGACCGCGCCGCCGAGACTGCCGACCGTCACCGGCGTGGA
Organism: Solirubrobacteraceae bacterium; assembly: GCA_036402735.1. GTDB lineage: Bacteria > Actinomycetota > Thermoleophilia > Solirubrobacterales > Solirubrobacteraceae > Palsa-744. The sequence continues at coordinate 12,328 of DASWSH010000229.1, forward strand.
GCTGTCGGCGCCGGTCGTGCCCTGGCCGAGTTGGCCGCTGGCGTTGTTGCCCCACGCGTCGACCGTGCCGCCGGCGAGCAGGGCGGCGCTCTCCTGGTCGCCTGCGGCGAGCGCTGTGACACCGCTCAGCGCGGAGACGGCGACGGGGGTGTCGACGCGGGCGCTGACCGTGCCGTCGCCGAGCTCGCCTTCGCTGTTCTGTCCCCACGATTTGACGGTGGCGTCTGCGAGCAGCGCGAGCGCGTGCGTGCGTCCAGCCGCGATCTGCGTGATGCCGGAGAGGGCTTCGACTTCGACCGGCTGCTTGCTGTACAGGCCTTCTTCTTCGCGTTCGGGGGTTTCTTCGGCTTCCTCTTCGACGCGCAACTGGTTGTTGCCGAGCTGCCCGGATTCGTCGTCGCCCCACGCCATCACGGTGCCGTCTTTGCGCAGGGCGAGGCTGTATTCGCCGCCCGCAGCGATCGCGGCGACGTTGCTGAGGCCTTTGACGGCTACCGGCGTGTCGCTGCTGGTGGTGTTGCCGTTGCCGAGCTGCCCGCGCTGGTTGTTCCCCCAGGCGACGACGGTGCCGTCTGCGAGCAGCGCGAGGCTGTGTTCGCCGCCGGCGGCGATCGCGGTCACGCCGCTGAGCCCGGAGACGGGTATCGGGATTTCGCTGTCGGTGTGGTTGCCGTCGCCGAGCTGCCCGCTTTCGTCGTCGCCCCAGGCCATCACGGTGCCGCCTGCGAGCAGCGCGAGGCTGTGGCTTGCGCCGGCTGCGACGGCTGTTGCCGTTTCTATGTGTTCCACGGCGATCGGCACGCGGCTGGCGCTCGCGCCTGCCTGGCCGAGCTGGCCGCGCGAGTTGAAGCCCCACGAGTCGACCGTGCCGTCTGCGAGCAGCGCGAGGCTGTGGCGCATCCCAGCCGAGACCGCCGTCACGAATTCGATGCCTTTGACCGGCACGGGCGAGCTGATCGCGGCTTCGAGTGAGCCGCTGCCGACTTCGCCGTGGTTGTTCATGCCCCATCCGAACGCGGCGTAGTCGCTGGCCGACACGACCAGCCGCGCCGCGGCGCTGGCCGTGGTGCCGGCGACGTTGCTGAAGACGGCGCGGTACAGGTTGCCGTTCTGCGCAAGCTGCGCTTCGGCGATCGAGAAGGTGGTGCTGGTGGCGCCTTCGATCGCGTTCCAGCTGGTGCCGTGGTCAATCGAGACTTCCCACTGCACGGCCGGGTCCGGCACACCCTCGGCGGTCGCTTCGAAGCTCGCGCCGCTGCCGACGAGCGCGATCACGTTGTGCGGCTGCGATGTGATGAACGGCTTCGACTGCACCGTCAGGATCCCGGCGGCGCTCGCGACCGTCCCCGCGACATTGGTGAAGCGCGCGCGGTACTGGTTGCCGCTGTCCGATGGCTGGACGTTTTTGACGGTGAGCAGCGTGGAGGTGCTTCCCGGGATCACCGTCCACGTCGCGCCGTGGTCGGTTGAGACTTCCCAGATCACGCTCGGCTGCGGCGAGCCCGACGCCGCCGCGTTGAAGACCGCGGATGCTTCGCTCCTGGTGGTCGTATTGGCTGGATTTTTCGTGATTTTCGGCGCGTTGGCGACGGTCATCGTGGCGGCTTCGGAAATCGCTTCTCCGGCCGCGTTGGTGAAGACCGCTCGGAACTTGGTTTGGCTTTCGCTCGTTTTCGGGTTCGCGACCGTCAGCACGGTCGAGCTCGCGCCGGCGACGTTTTTCCACGTCGTCGCGCCCGGTGCCTGGCTCTGCCACTGGATGGTGGGCGCCGGGGAGCCGGCCGCGGTCGATTCGAAGCTGACCGCATGACCTTCTTCGGTCAGCTTGCTGGCCGGCTGGAGCGTGACCGTGGGGGGGTTCTGGACCGTCAGCGTGACGACTCTGCTGGTGGCTTGGCCACTGGTGCTGCGGAAGGTCACGCGGAACTCGTGCCCGCTTTCGGCGACAGTCGTACTGGGGATCGTGAAGACCGAGGACGTGGCTCCTTCGATCACGGTCCAGGTCGCGCCGCCGTTCGTGGACAGTTCCCAGCCGATGCTCGGCGTGGGACTGCCGGAGGCGGTCGATTCGAATGTCGCGGGCTGCCCTTCTTCGACCGTGACGCTGACCGGCTGTTTGGTGACTTTCGGCGGCGTCGTGGCAAAGGGTGTGACGCCGGCGCCGGCGAGGCGGGCGGAGGCGCCGGCGGGCGCGAGCGCGAGCAGCACGACCAGCACGAGCCCCAGCGCCGATGTGACGCCGGCGCCCCGCCGAAGCGCGCGCGAACTTCCGTGGCCTTGCATTCTCGCTCCCTCGCTCTCGTCGCCCCACAGCCCGCGTGTGCCCCGCATGCGCGGCGCGGACGGTGCCCTCTCGTGGAGACAGAAAGGGTAGGGCAAGCCCGCGCCAATTGGAAATCGCCTGTGGATCAGCTGTGGGCGCCGGCTTCGCCGGCGATCAGCGCCAGCGCGTGCGCCAGCGCGGGGCGCAGCTCGGCGGCGGTCTGCTCGATCGCGCGCGGGCTGCCCGGCAGGTTGACGATCAGCGTCGAGCCCCTCACGCCGGCGAGCGGCCGGGCGAGCATCCAGTGGGCCGTGTGCGGGCGCGAGATGGCCCTGATCGCCTCCGGGATGCCGGGTATGTGGCGCTCGAGCACGGCCAGTGTCGCCTCCGGCGTGACGTCGTCGGGTGAGACCCCGGTGCCGCCGCTCGTGAGCACGAGGCTGAGCCGTTCGACGTCGCAGAGCCGCAGCAGGCACGCCTCGATCGCGGCACGGTCGTCACGCAGCAGCTCCCGCGCCGCGACAGCCGCGCCGAGCGATTCGGCGAGCTGCGCGAGCAGCGGACCGCTCTCGTCGGCGCCCTCGCCGGCCGCCTTCGAGGTGCTGATCGTGACGACGCCGGCGCGCAGCAGCGCTCAGCCGTCCTCGCGGCGGTAGTCGCTGCGTCCGCCGCGCTTCTCGAGCAGCACAACGCGTTCCAGCTCGATCGCCCGCTCGAGGCCCTTGACCATGTCGTAGACGGTGAGCGCTGCGACCGAGCAGGCGGTCATCGCCTCCATCTCCACACCGGTCGCGGCCACCGTGCGCGCCTCCGCGACCAGCTCGACGAGTCCGGCCTCCACGTCGACGCTCGCCTTCACGTCCACGAAGCTGAGCGGCAGCGGGTGCGCGAGCGGGATCAGCTGCGCCGTCAGCTTCGCTGCCTGGACGCCCGCGATGCGCGCCACCGAGAGCACCTCGCCCTTCGGTCCGCTGCCCTCGTGCACGGCGCGGGCGGTGCGCGGCGACATGCGTACACGCGCACGCGCACGCGCGACCCGCTCGGTGGCGGGCTTTGCGCCGACGTCGACCATCCGTGCGGCGCCATCCTCGTCGAGGTGCGTGAGGCGCGGGGCGGCGGCCGCTGTCGGGGCATCTGCTGCCGGTGCGGACCCCGGCGCGCCCGGCGGCGGGACAGCCGCGCTCGGCGGTGCGCTGCCGTCCACCCACTCGCCGCCGCCGTCGGCGTCGAGCTCGCGCTTCCAGATCGGCGCCTGCGCCTTGACGCGGCCGATCGCCGCAGCGGCGCCGGCGAACGCTTCGGCGCGATGCGGCGCTGACACCGCGACGACCACGCTCGGCTCGCCCAGCGGCACGCGGCCGGTGCGGTGCTCGATCGCGACGGCCAACAGCCCGTGCAGCGTGCGGCAATCGCGCGCAATCGCCGCAAGCCGCTCGCTCGCCATCTCGGCGTAGGCCTCGTACTCGAGCGCCGGCACCTCGCGGGTGACTCC
>DASWSH010000230.1:0-1652 GCA_036402735.1 Solirubrobacteraceae bacterium
CTCGCGCTCGCCTCGATGACCCGCCCCGAGGGTCCGATGATCGCGGCGGTGTTCGGGGTGGTGTGGGTCGGCGGCAAGCTCGTGGCGAAGGTCCTTGCCCGGTCGGGCGGCACCGGCTCCGAGGTGCCCGTCGCGCAGGCCCTGCCGCGACGCTGGCGGTACACCGACGAGGCGCTCGCCGCCGCGTGCTTCCTCGCCCTGTGGGCACCGTGGTTCGCGTGGCGCTGGTGGTACTACGGCTGGCCGTTCCCCAACACCTACTACGTCAAGGCGACCGGGCCGTGGGCCGCGCCGGAGCTGCCGCGCCAGATGATCGACAACGGCCTGTACTACGTCGGGGTGTGGCTCCGGCAGAGCCACCTGCTGTACGCCCTGCCGCTGGCGATCCTCGGGCTCTGCACCGCCCGGCCGCGCACGCCGCGCTTCGTCCTCGCCGTGACCTGCGCCGCGTTCTCGGCGGTGTACCTGGCGTACACCGTCAGCGTCGGCGGCGACTTCATGGGGCTGCACCGCTTCATCATGCCGATGTTCGTGGTCGCGGCGCTCGCGGTCACGCTCGGCACCGAGTGGCTCGCCGGCTGGCTGGCCGGCCGGATCGCCCGGCTCGCCGGGACGCGCGGCGCGCGGGTCGCCCCCGTGCTCGCGGCGGTGCTGGTCGGCGGCTTCGCCGTCACGCAGGTGCAGCTGACCCGCGCGTCCTTGCGCTGGGGCAACTTCGACAGCGACCGCGGCATCGACACGCCGATCTACCTCACGACCTACACCGAGGACCGCGCCGCGATCGGCCGCGCGATGGCCGGGTGCTTCGCGCCCGACGACTTCTCGATCGTCGGCGGCGCTGGCGCCCAGCCGTACTTCGCCCGGATGCGCGGCGTCGACGTGTTCGGCCTGGTGTCGGACACGATCGCCCACCGCGAGCCGCGGATCCGCGCGCGCGCGGGCCACACCAAGTTCGGCTCGGATCCGGTGCTCGCGGCCTACGATCCGACGTTCGTGTTCAGCTGCTACCAGCTCCACCCGACGCCGGCGCAGCCGGTGCTGCCGTGCGCCGGGTTCTGGCTCGCGCGCGGCTTCGAGCCGGTGACGATGCACATCCCGGGGCTGCGCCTGCAGGGCGAGTACTACACGTTCCTGGCCCGGAAGACGCGGCAGTTCCAGTGTCCGGGCCGGGTGCACTGAGTGCACTGACCCCCGGGCGCGGCGCGCCGTCCTCGCCGATGCGCCGGCCGCAGCGCGCTGCAACGACCCTCCGGATCCGTGTGCGCGAAGCTGCACGCCCGGTGGAAAGCGCTCCTCGTACAAGCCACCGCGGGGTGGGGACAGCTAGGCTCTGCCGATGGTGCGCCGTGACGGCAAAGACGAGACCCGCGAGGGGATCGACCAGCCACGCTGCGCTTGTCCAGCGGGTGCAAGTCCCGCCCCGGTAGGCGTCGGAGCGCCGGGTAGCAGGTCGCCGGAGTCGAGAGAGATCTCGAAGGCCGAAGCGCGACGTCAAGAGCCCGGGAAGACCCGGAGGCAAGGACGCGGGCCGCAACATGAAGTGAAGCTTGCAGCCTCGACAGAGTCACAACCGGGAAGCCGAGCCGCTCATTTCACGGCGAAGGCAACATCCTCGACGAAGCGGTCCGGAAATGTCGTCGAAAATTCCCGCG
>DASWSH010000231.1:0-47784 GCA_036402735.1 Solirubrobacteraceae bacterium
CGCTCAGGCCCGCCTCGCGCAGCCGCTCGCGCGTGCGCGGATGCAGCGGGAACACGATCGGCGCCGGCAGCGCCTCGATCAGCTCGACCAGCGCGCGAAGCCGCGCCGGGTCGTCCACGTTGCCGGCGCGGTGGGCCGTCAACAACAGGTACTCCCCATCGCTCACGCCGTGCGCCTCGCGCGCGGCCCGGTCGGCGCGCGCGCGTGGCCGCCAGCGCTCGGCCACGTCGACCATCACGTCGCCCACGATCTCGATCGTTCCCCCGATGCCCTCCTGCCTGAGGTTCTCCGCGGCCGTCTGCGAAGAGCACAGCAGCAGCTGCGAGCAGTGATCGGTCAGCACGCGGTTGAGCTCCTCCGGCATCGCACGGTCGAACGAGCGCATGCCGGCCTCGATGTGCACGACCGGCACGTCTCGCTGCGCTCCCGCCAGCGCGCCCGCGAGCGTGGAGTTCGTGTCCCCGTACACCAGCACCGCGTCCGGCTCGAGCTCCGCGATCAGCGGCTCGAGCGCCGCCAGCATGCGCGCCGTCTGCGACGTGTTCGACCCGCCGGCGATTCCCAGCTCGCGGTCCGGCCGCGCGAGGCCCAGCTCGCTGAAGAACACTCGCGACAGCGAGTCGTCGTGGTGCTGGCCGGTGTGCAGGAGCACCTCTTCGTGCTGCTCGCGCAGCGGTCCCGAGACCGCGGCCGCCTTGACGAACTGGGGCCGGTTGCCTACGACCGTGAGGATCCGCACGGGGCGGCTCAGGCCGCGGCCGCGCCCACGACCGAGGTGCTCCAGTCGATCACGGTCGTGGGCCGCACGACGTGCCGGCTCATGCCCAGCTCCTTGGGCTCGAGGCCGAGCGCGAGGCCGACCAGCTGCGGCAGGTGCAGCACCGGCATGTTCAGCTCGCGGCCGACGGTGCGCTCGGCCAGCGGCTGCTGCAGGTCGAGGTTCAGGTGGCACAGCGGGCAGGGCGTCACAAGGCAATCCGCCTCGGCGTCGACCGCGTCGCCGAGATGGCGGCCCGCCTGCTTCAGCGACGCCTCCTTGTTCATCGTGATGATCGGGAAGCCGCAGCACTTGCGCATGCCCGCGTAGTTGATGACCGTGCCACCCAGCGCCTCGATCACGTCGTGCAGGTAGTTGTCGCGACGGTGCTCGGCATCGATGCCCAGCCGCCGCCGCGGCCGCACGATGTAGCAACCGTAGAAGGGGCCGACGCGCAGGTTCGTCAGCGGGCGGCGCACTTTCGCGCGCAGCGCGTCCAACCCGATCTCCTCGACGAGCAGCCACAGGAAGTTCTTGTTCGTCAGCGACCGGTCGGGATCCGATCCGTAGCTGAGGCCCTCGCTGGCAAGCGTCTCGTTGACGTGCTCGCGGTACTCCGCGCTGGCGTCCAAGCGCTCCTGGCACTCGCTCTGCGCGCCCTGGCAGGTGGAGCAGATGTTCATCATCAGCTCCGCTCCCTCGACCTGCTGCGCGAGCGCGAACGTGCGTGCGTTCAGCGTGTCGGCCAGCTCCTGGTTGTGCTCGGCGATCACGCCGGCGCCGCAGCAGCTCGCGCGGTCCAGCTCGACCAGCTCGATGTCGAGCAGCGGCGCGACCTTCGCCATCGAGCCGTGCAGCTCCGGCGTGAAGCCGCGGCTGACGCAGCCGGGCCAGTAGGCGACCTTCATCAGCCCTCGCTCCCTTGTTCGTGTTGCTCGGCATCGCCGGGCTCGTGCTCGTCCGTGCGCTCCTGCGCGTGCGCGCCCTCGGGTGGCTCATCGTCCGCGTCGACGCCCACCTGTGCGCTCTCGCCCTCCGGGCCGACCGCGGAGGGCGGGCCCGGGTCGACGGGTGCGGGCGAAGAGGCGGCGACGCTCTCGCCCTCCGGTGCCGAGTGTCTGGCGCCTTCTTCTCCGCCAGTGGGGTCCTCGCTGATCGTGCCTTCGGGTCCCGGCGCCGAGTGCGCGCCCTCAGCCGCGCCATCGGCGCTGTCGAGCGCCTCCGTCGCCGGCACTTCGTCCTCGCCGACGATGTAGAGGTTCAGCTCGTAGCGCTCCTCGCGACCCTCCACGCGATCGAAGATCGACTGCACCCGCTTGAGGTCCTGCTTGGGGATCCGGTGTGGTTTCAGCGCGCCCATCGGCGTCACCTTGCCCCGCATCAGCGCCTTCAGGATCGAGGGCAGCGAGCTCAGCAGCTCCTTGCCGACCGGCGGCGCGAATTTGGCGAACCAGGTGTTGCCGCCGTAGGAGCGCGGCAGCAGCTCCGCCTCCCACAGCAGCCCGTTGTCCTTGATCAGGCCGGTGAACGCTTCCTCGTGACGCTCGCCGTTGTTGACATCGACGATGTGATGGTCCTGCGTGGCGATGCGGCGCAGGCGCATGATCTGGCCCATCGGGTTGACGTCCTTGGGGCAGGCGTCGACGCACTTGAAGCAGTGCGTGCAGTCGAAGATGCCCTGGGGGTCCTGTGCGAGGTCCTCCAGGCGCTCGCGGTGCTCGGCGTCGCGCGGATCCCCGACGAAGCGGTAGGCCTTGGCCAGCGCCGCGGGACCGATGAAGCCGGGGTCGACCTCCATCGCCAGGCAGTCCGAGACGCACGCGCCGCACTGGATGCACGCCATCGTCTGGGTGACGTCGACCATCGCCTCTTTCTCGACCAGGTACTCGCGCTCGGGCACCGGCTGCTTGGCGAGCAGCCAGGGCGTGACGCGGCGGATCTTCTTCCAGTGCACCGCGTCCATGTCGACGATCAGGTCCTTGAGCACCGGCATGTTGCCCATCGGCTCGATCTCGATCACGCCGTCCTCACCGCTCGCGCGCGCAGCGTCGAGATGCGTGTGGCAGGCCAGCGCCGGCTCGCCGTTGACGCGCACGCCGCACGAGCCGCAGATCGCCTGGCGGCAGGAGCAGCGGATGCCGATCGAGCCGTCGAAGCGGTCGCGTGCCTGCAGCACCGCCTCGAGCACGGAGCGGTGCGGCTCCAGCTCGATCGTGTGCTCGTCCCAGTACGGCGCCTGGCCCGACTCGGGGTCGTAGCGGCGCATCCGCAGCTTGAACTCCTCGGGCGGTCGGTCGTGCGCTTCGGCCATCAGTATTTCCTCTCCTCGGGCTGCCACTGCGTGATCGTCACGGGCGAGTAGGAGATCGCCGGCTCACCCGCTCCGCCCTCGCCGAGCGAAACCTCGATGTGCTTGAGCCACTCCTCATCGTTGCGCTCGGGGAAGTCGGTGCGGTACTGCGCGCCGCGCGACTCCTTGCGCTCGATCGCCGCCAGCACGGTGGCCTCGGCGCAGTCGACCATGTATCCCAACTCGAGCGCGCCGAGCACGTCCTGGTTGAAGACCGTGCCGCGGTCGTCGATCCATGCCTTCGAAGCCTCCTCTTTGAGCCGACCGACCGTCTCCAGTGCGCTCTGCAGCCCCGCTTCGTCGCGGAACACGGCGGCGTGCTTGTTCATCGTCTCGCCCAGCTCGTTCTTGATCTCCGAAACGCGCCGGCCCGAGGCTCTGGGGCGCGCGATGATCTCTTCCAGCGTCTGCTCGTCGCGGCGCAGCGCCGCCGCGTTGTCGGCCTTCGGCATGCCCATCGCTGCAGCGCGCGCCGCGGCGTGTTCGCCGGAGCGCCGGCCGAAGATCAGCGTGTCGAGCAGCGAGTTCGCGCCGAGGCGGTTGCCGCCGTGCACCGACACGCACGCCACCTCGCCCGCTGCGTAGAGCCCCTCGATCGAGGTGCGTCCGTCGACGTCCGTCTTCACGCCGCCCATGATGTAGTGCTGGCCGGGGCGGATCATGATCGGTTCCCGCGTGATGTCGACGCCCGCGAAGTCGCGGCCGAGGTTGACGATCTCGCGCAGCGCCTCCAATGTGCGCCGGCGCGGCACGACCGTCACGTCCAGGAAGATGCCCGCTCCGTCGGGGCCGACGCCGCGCCCCTCGTCGATCTCGATCTGCTCTGCTCGGGAGACGACATCGCGCGAGGCCAGCTCCATCTTGTTCGGCGCCGATTTCTCCATGAAGCGTTCGCCGCTCGCGTTCAGCAGGTGCGCTCCCTCGCCGCGCGCGCCCTCCGTGATCAGGATCCCGGTCTCGATCAGGCAGGTCGGGTGGTACTGGACCATCTCCATGTCCATCAGCGGCGCCCCTGCGCGGTATGCCATCGCGATGCCGTCGCCGGTGACGATCAGGCCGTTGGTCGTCGGCTTGTAGACCTGGCCCGCGCCGCCGCAGGCGAGGATCACGTTCTTCGCGGTGAACGCCTCCATGCGGCCGCTGCGCACGTCGCGCGCGATCACGCCGGCGCACGCGCCGCTCTCGTCCAGCATCAGCGACGTCGTGAACCACTCCTCGAAGCGCTCGACCGTCTCGTGGTGCTTCATCAGCTGCTCGTAGAGCACATGCAGCATCGCCTGGCCGGTGATGTCGGCTACGTATGCGGTGCGCTTCATCGAGGCGCCGCCGAACGCGCGCAGGTCCATCTCGCCCTTCTCGTTGCGGTGGAAGGTCACGCCCATGTGCTCGAGCTCCATGACCTCCTGCGGCGCCTCCGAGCACATGATCTCGATCGCGTCCTGATCGCCGAGGAAGTCGGATCCCTTGACGGTGTCGTAGGCGTGCGAGTGCCAGTCGTCGTCGACGCTGATCGCCGCGTTGATACCCCCTGCTGCGGCCACCGAGTGCGAGCGCACGGGGTGGACCTTGCTCATGATCGCCACGCTCGCCCCGTGCTGCGCTGCCGCCAGCGCCGCGCGCTGGCCGGCGAGGCCGGCGCCGATGATCAAGACGTCGTGTGCTGGCATGGACTCCTGCAGTCGTTCAGAGGACGGGGGGCTTGCGGCGGGGACTCTATAACGAGCGGCCTCGCGAGCCGGACGAGGCGCGGCGGGCGGCCGGAGGCGCTCAGGTGGCCGGCGCGAGCGCCCGGCGCACCTGCGCGATCGTGACCACGCCCTGCAGCACGCCCTCGCCGTCGACGGCGACCATCGCGCCCAATCGGCCGAGGCCCTCGGCGCCGAGCAGCGATTCGAGCGGAGCCTCCTCTGTGATCTGCACCGGCAGATCGCTCTCCAGCACATCCTCGACGCGCAGCGCCGGACGCCCGCCGGCGATCTCCTCCTCGACCCGCTGCTCTCGCACCACGCCGAGGAAGTGGCGGCCCTGATCGACGACCACGAACCAGGGCCAGCGATAGCGCAGGAAGAACTGCTCATTCGCGTCGACGAGGCTCGTGCCGGTCGGGATCGTGACGGGCTCGCGGTCCATGATGTCGCCGACGCGCAAGCCCTGGATGCGCCGGCCGATCCGTCCCTGCAGCACCGCGCCGGAGGCGGCTTGGAACAGCACGAACGCGAGGAACAGCGTGAGCAGGTCGAGCAGCGAGCGGCTCGAGCCGTAGGTGAGCAGGCCGAGCGCGCCGAGGCCGATCGCCAGCGCCTGGCCGGCGCGGCCTGTCGCCTGCGTCGCGCGGTTGCGGTCGCCCGTCCGCGCCCAGATCGCCGCGCGCGCGATGCGCCCGCCGTCGAGCGGGAACGCCGGGATGATGTTGAACACGAACAGGAACGCGTTGACGAAGCCGAGCCAGCCCACCAGTGCGAGCGCCGGTGAGGTGGTGAAGTGTTCTTTCGTCAACGCCACGTCGGTGAAGCGGTGGCTGCCGCCGATCAGCGAGCCCGCGGCCACGCAGGCCGCCAGCAGCAGCAGCGTCACCGCCGGCCCGGCCGCGGCGATCTTGAACTCCTCACCCGCGGTCGCCGGCTCGCGGCGCATCCTCGAGAGCCCGCCGAAGAACCACAGGTCGATGCCCGCGATCGGGATGCCCAGACGGCGCGCCACCATCGCGTGGCCGAGCTCATGCAGCACGAGCGAGAGGAAGTATCCGAAGGCTCCCGCCACCGCCACCACGTAGACGGTCGTCTGCGAGTCGACGAGGATCGCGTCGAAATATTCTGCGAGCCACCAGATCAGCAGGAACAGCACGATGAACCAGCTCGGGCCGGCTCCGATGCGGATTCCAGCCACTCGTGCCAGCTGATAGCTGCGGCGCTGACGCATGGTCCGATCTTAGGCGCCGCCGCTGGGCGCGCCGGTCCGTCCGCTCCTAGCTCTCGGGCAGCGAGCGCGCGATGATCGCGCCGAAGTCGCTGCCGGCCGGCAGCGTGCCGTACTCGAGGCCGCCGTCGCCTGCCAGGCGCGAAGCGCAGAACGCGTCGGCCACGGCCGGGTCGCCGTGGCGCACGAGCAGGGAGCCCTGCAGGCACAGCGCCATCGACTCGACGACGCGCCTTGCGCGGGCCTCGAGCGTCTCGGGCTGTGCGAATTCACCCTTGAGGCGATCCACGCGCGCGTCGAGCCGCGGCTCCGTCCCGCGCGCCAGCTCGAGCTCGGCGATGAACACCTCGAGTGAGCGCGGCGAGCGCGTCAGCGCGCGCAGCACGTCGAGGCTCATCACGTTGCCCGATCCCTCCCAGATCGAGGCCAGCGGCGCCTCCCTGTACAGACGCGGCATGCCCGACTCCTCCACATAGCCCGCGCCGCCCAGGCACTCCAGCGACTCGAACGCGTGGTTCGGCGCGCGCTTGCAGCTCCAGTACTTGCCCACGGCCGTCGCGAGGCGCTTGAACTGCTGCGCGTCGGTGTCGTTCGCGCCGGCGGTCGCATCCTCATGCGCTTCGTCGTACGCGCGCGCCAGTCGCATCGCCAGCGCGGTCGTCGCCTCGGACTCCACGCACAGGTCGGCCAGCACGTTGCGCATCAGCGGCTGCTCCACGAGCAGCTTGCCGAAGGCGCTGCGGTGGCTCGTGTGGTGCAGCGCCGCGACCACTCCCGAGCGCATCCCGGCGGCGGCGCCGATCACGCAGTCCAGCCGCGTGTGACCGACCATCTCGATGATCGTCGGCACGCCGCGGCCGGGCTCGCCGACCATGCGCGCCCACGCATTGTGGAACTCGACCTCCGAGGAGGCATTGGAGTGGTTGCCGAGCTTGTCCTTCAAGCGCTGGATGTGGAACGCGTTGCGCGTGCCGTCGGGCAGGATGCGCGGCATCAGGAAGCAGGACAGGCCGTCATCGGTCTGCGCGAGCACGAGGAAGAAGTCCGACATCGGCGCCGAGCAGAACCACTTGTGACCCACGATCTCGTACTCGGCTCCGCCGCCGCCGCCGTTGAGCGGCCGCGCCGTGGTCGTGTTGGCGCGAACGTCGGAGCCGCCCTGCTTCTCGGTCATCGCCATGCCGGCGATCGCCGCGCCCTTCTCGGAAGCCGGAACGAGGCGCGGGTCATATGTGGTGGCCGTCACCAGCGGCTCCCACTCCGCCGCCAGCTCGGGCGTCGCGCGCAGCGCGGGCACGACCGCGAAGGTCATCGTGATCGGGCAGCAGAAGCCCGCCTCGGCCTGCATCGCGGTCATGTACAGCGCGGCGCGCGCAGCGTGCGGCGCCTGCTCGGTGCTCGTCCAGGGCAGCGAGTGCAGCTCGTGCTCGATGCCCATCTTCATCAGGCTGTGCCAGGCGGGGTGGAACTCGACCTCGTCGATGCGGTGCCCGAAGCGGTCGAAGGTCTTCAGCACAGGCTTGTTCTCATTCGCCAGCCGGCCCCACAGCTGCTGGGGCTCGCGGCCGACGAAGCTGCCGAGCGCCGCGGCGCGCTCCTGCACCCAGCCGGCGCCCTCGCGCGCGACCGCCTCGACCAGCGGCCTGTTGGAGGAGAACACGTCGATTGCCTCCAGCGGCGGCGCCTGGTTGAAGACCGTGTGCGTCTGCCACGGAGCTTCTGAGCCAACGGGCTGCGAGACGGTGCTGGCCATCCGGCCAACATCTTACGCTCAGACGCAGTGGGCGTGGGAGGACTGACCCGGATCGGCGTGCTGATGGTGCTCGTGGCGCTCGTCGTCTGCCTGCTGTCCGGTCCCGCCAGGGCGCTCGAAGCGCTTCGGCCGAACTCGCCCGCCGATCTCGCGTTCGTGACCGGCACCGGCACCGCGGCCGACGAGGTGACCGTCGCGGCGGGGTCAGGCGCCGAACCACGAACGCTCGGCCCGGGCGAGAATCCGCTGCTCTCACCCGACGGCATGCACGTCGCGGCCTCGCTGTTCGGCAGCGGCGGCGGTGAAACCGGTCCCGCGCTCGCCCTCTACACGGCGGCCCCCGGCAGCGGCGTGGCGAGGTACCTCAGCCTCGCCTCCGCGACCGTGCAGCCGCTCGCCTGGTCGCACGACTCGCGCTACCTGGCCTTCTTCGCGCGCTCCACCGCGCTGCACAACACCGCCGCGCGCTCGGCGCTGGAGGTGCTCGACACGCACACCGCCACGATCCTCATCGTCGCCCACGGGCAGATCAGCGGCGCGTCGTTCTCCCCGGATGTGCGCGATCTGCTCGTGTTCTCGAAGTCGCCTTCGGAATTCGACACGCCGGTCAACCTCTACACAGCGCAAGCCGACGGCACCGGTCTGCGCCGGATCACCGCCGACGGGCGCAGCCTCAACCCGGTCTGGGGCGCCAAGGGCATCGCCTACGACCGCCAGCGCCTGCGCCGGCAGGACGCGCCCGTGTTCCAGATCTGGCTGCGCTCGCCCGCAGGAAAGCTGCGGCAGCTCACGCATCTGCGCATCCGCAAACTCGTCTCCGGCCTCGTGCCGCTCGCATTCTCCGCGGACGGCGCGCGCCTGCTCGCCGAGTTCGAGGGGCAGGACACCAACGAAGCGTGGACCATGACGGTCGCCGCCGCCCGCCCGCGGCGGCTCGTGAGCCACGGCCGCTCGGTCGTGGGCGAGGGCATCTCGGCGAACGGCGCCACCGTGCTCGTCAGCGAAGGATCCTTCGAAGCGCCACCCTCTAATGGGCGTATCGCAACGCTGCCCTTCGGCGGCGGCGCGCCGGTCGTGCTGGTTGCGCACGGCGCCTCGGCGAGCTGGAACCGCTAGAGCGCGGCGCGGCGAGCGCGCCATCGGCGGCTGCGCCGTGCGGGCGGAGCGGCCGCTCCTGCGCCGGGCGATAGCATCGGCGCCCCCTCAACAGCGGAGCAATCAAGGACTCACACATGGCCAAGATCAAGGTGAAGAACCCGGTCGTCGAGCTGGACGGCGACGAGATGACTCGAATCATCTGGTCGTTCATCAAGCAGCAGCTGATCCTTCCCTATCTCGACATCGACCTGAAGTACTTCGACCTCGGCATCGAGCATCGCGACGAGACCGAAGACCGCGTCACGGTCGAAGCGGCCGAAGCGATCAAGCGCTACGGCGTCGGCGTCAAGTGCGCGACGATCACGCCGGACGAGGCGCGCGTGCAGGAGTTCTCCCTGAAGCAGATGTACCGCTCGCCCAACGGCACGATCCGCAACATCCTCGGCGGCGTGATCTTCCGCGAGCCGATCGTGATCGCCAACATCCCGCGGCTCGTTCCCAGCTGGAAGAAGCCGATCGTGATCGGCCGTCACGCGTTCGGCGACCAGTACCGCGCGACCGACCTGGTCGTGCCGGGCGAGGGCAAGCTGACCATGACCTTCACCCCGTCGAACGGCTCGGAGCCGATCGAGCTGGATGTGTACGACTTCCCCGGCGGCGGCGTGGCGCTGTCGATGTACAACCTCGACGAGTCGATCCGCGACTTCGCGCGCGCCTCGCTGCGATACGGGCTGGAGCGCGAGTACCCCGTCTACATGTCGACGAAGAACACGATCCTCAAAAACTACGACGGTCGCTTCAAGGACATCTTCGCGGAGACCTATGAGCAGGAGTTCAAGAGCGACTTCGAGAGCGCGGGGCTCACTTACGAACACCGGCTGATCGACGACATGGTCGCCGCGTGCCTGAAGTGGGAAGGCGGCTACGTGTGGGCCTGCAAGAACTACGACGGCGACGTGCAGTCGGACACGGTCGCGCAGGGCTTCGGCTCGCTCGGGCTTATGAGCAGCGTGCTGATGACCGCCGACGGCAAGACCGTCGAGGCCGAGGCCGCGCACGGCACCGTCACCCGTCACTACCGCCAGCACCAGCAGGGTCAACCGACCTCCACCAACCCGATCGCCTCGATCTTCGCGTGGACGCGCGGCCTGCAGGCGCGCGGGCGCATGGACGGCACGCCCGAGGTCTCCCAGTTCGCGGAGACGCTGGAGCGGGTCTGCATCCAGACGGTCGAAGGTGGAAGTATGACCAAGGACCTCGCGCTGCTCGTCGGGCCCGATCAGCAATGGCTGACCACCCAGGAGTTCCTGGCGGCGATCGACGAGAACCTGCGCAACGAGGTGGCCTGAGCACGGCCGCCGCCGACCTACCAACCAACCGCCATACCCCAGGAGATGAACCTGTGAGCAACCCCGTACGTGTGACCGTCACCGGCGCGGCCGGCCAGATCGGCTACAGCATCGTGTTCCGCATCGCGAGCGGCCAGCTGCTCGGGCCCGACCAGCCCGTCGACCTGCGCCTGCTCGAGATCCCGCCCGCGATGGGCGCGCTCGAGGGCGTGGCGATGGAGCTGGTGGACTGCGCGTTTCCGTTGCTCACGGGCCTCGATCTGCACGACAACCCCGAGGACGCCTTCGACGGCGCGAACGTGGCGCTGCTGGTCGGCTCGCGCCCCCGCACGAAAGGCATGGAGCGCGCCGAGCTGCTCAGCGAGAACGGCAAGATCTTCACCACCCAGGGCAGGGCGCTCAATGAGCGCGCCGCATCCGACGTCAAGATCCTGGTGGTCGGCAACCCGGCGAACACGAACTGCCTGATCGCTATGAACAACGCGCCGGACATCCCGCGCGAGCGCTTCACCTCGATGATGCGTCTCGATCACAACCGCGCTATCGCGATGCTCGCCAACAAGCTCGAGGTGCCGGTCACCGACGTCAGCCAGATGGGCGTGTGGGGCAACCACTCGCCCACGATGTATCCCGATCTGTTCCACGCGAAAGTGGGCGATCAGGTAGCTGCCGATGCAGTCGACGACCAGGCGTGGATCGAGAACGAGTTCCTGCCGAACGTGGGCAAACGCGGCGCCGCGATCATCGAGGCAAGGGGCGCCTCCTCGGCAGCCTCGGCGGCCAGCGCGGCGATCGACCACGTCAGCAACTGGTTCAAAGGCACCGACGGGGACTGGGTCTCGATGGGCGTGGCGTCCGACGGCTCCTACGGCATTCCCGAGGGCCTGATCTGCGGCTTCCCCTGCACCTGCGCCGGCGGCGAGTGGTCGATCGTGGAGGGCATCGAGATCGACGACTTCTCGCAAGAGAAGATCGACGCCTCGGTCCAGGAGCTGGTCGGCGAGCGCGACACGGTCGCCGAGCAGGGCCTGATCTGAGCCGCTGCGCGCGCCGTCAGGCGCGACGGAGAGTCGTTAAAGCGCAAGGGCGCGGTTCACACCGCGCCCTTTTCTTTAACGAGTGATGAGAATCTTCGCCCGCGCCCTGTTGCAACCATCGCCATCGCGGCCGGTGCACACCTCGCTTCGACCAGCTGATGGCGACGGTTGATACTCCTATCTACGATTTGGGGTGCCAGCCGCGTCCCTGCTTGGCGACCTTTTTTTCCTGCTCCAGGCCGGGCAGCACGCGGTAGAGGTAATTCTGCTTGATGCCCATCTTCGCCGCCAGCTCCGGAATCGTGATGCCGGGTTGACCCTGCACGAACGCAAGCGCCTCGGCAGCGCGTGTGCCGCTGCCTTTGCGGCGCCCGGCTTTGCGTTTGGTCGTTCGGGCGCGTTTGGGGGCGGCGGCTTTCGTGCCGGCAGCGCGCGTTGCGCCGGCCCGGCCGGCGCTTCCGCGCGGGCGCCCGGGTCCGCGTTTACGGCCATTCGACGCGCTCGCTGAGCGGCCGCCAACCCCGGCCAGCGCCGAGGCGGCGGCTTCGAGGCGGTGGTACTCGTCTACGAGCGGCTGCAGCTCTTTCAGCCTGTTGGTGATCTCCTGGCGCTTCTCATCAAGGAAGTCAGTCACGGTATGGGTCCTGTCCACTCGTTTTGGCGTGAGCGGCTCACACCGGCTCACACCATTTGTGACGACCCTACACTAGTTCCCTTTTTTGCCGCCGCTCTCGATGTGAGCCTTGAGCAGTTCCAATGTGCGGTTGGCCTCGCGCACCGGTATTCCGCCCACCAGCGCGCGGCTGACGATCGCGCCGAACGGTCCGAGCGGAGGGCGGAACTCGTTGCGATAGTCGAAGCGGGTGCCCTCCCCGTGCGGCTGCAGGCGATATTCGGTATGGGCTCGCGAGCGTGCCGGGCCGCGCCCCTCCCAGACGGCCAGCCGCGGCTCATCGCACTCGCTCAGCCGCCAGTGCACTTCCAGGTTCACCCCGCGCAGATGGATCTGCTGGTCCATCGTGAAGCCGAGCCGTGGCGACCCGGCATCGGCGCGAACCAGCCGGCGGTGAATCGTCACCCATTCCCCCAGACAGGAAGGGTCCATCACCGTCTGCCACACCCGCTCCGGCGGTGCTGCGATCTCGATTGTCGCGGTGACGATGCTCATCAGCGCGCCGCCAGCGGCTCCGCCCGCTCCCACTCGGCGAGCGCGTGTTCGACCGCCGAGCAGAAGCTGTGCACGCGCACGCCCAGGCGCGCCGCCGCGTCCTGTTCGTCGGGCAGCAGATCTCCCTGCAGGCCCTCCATCAGCGGCAGCACCAGCTCGGGCTCCTCCGACGCGATCGCCGCGGCGATGCGACCGGCGATCTTCGTCATGTTCACGCGCAGGCGCACCGCAGGCCGGCCCACGAGCATCGCCTCGGCTATCTGCTCCAGCATCTGCCCGTAGCTCAGCACGTCCGGGCCGCCCACCTCCAGTCGCAGTCCCGACAGCGCCGTGGTGGCGGCCGCCAGCAGCAGCTCGGTCACGTCGCGCTCGTCGATCGGCTGCGTGCGAAAGCGCTGCCAGGCGGGCAGCGCGAGCACCGGCAGCCGCTCCACCAGCCGCACAAGCAGCCGGAACGAGCGCGACCGTGCGCCGATCACGATCGAGGCGCGCAGCGACAAGGAGTCGGGCAGCGCGCCGAGCAGGATCCGCTCGACCTGCTCACGGCTGTCGAGATGGCGCGAGCGCCGCATCGCTGCGGCTCGGTCCCCGCCCGCGTCCGCGATCCAGCGCGGCACGAGGCCGCCGAGATAGACGATGCGGCGCACGCCGGCAGCGTGCGCCGCGGCGGCGAAGTTCTCTGCCGCGCGCCGCTCGCGCTCCACGAAGCTCTCGCCGCCGGGCTCCATCGAGTGGATCAGGTAATAGGCGACCTCGACGCCCTCGAATGCGTCCTGCAGGCCGAGGCCGCTGACGACGTCGCCGCCGTGCACGGAGAGCGTGGCGCCCGGCGCGCCACCTGCGCGAGCGGCCGCGGCCGGCCCGAGCAGCCGCTGCGGGTCGCGTGCGAGCGCTCGCACGGCGTGTCCGTCGCTCAGCAGTCGCGGCAGCAGCAGCGAGCCGACGAACCCGCTGGCGCCGGTGAGCAGGATCTCCACGCCGCAGATGATGACGCGCGGCCGCCGCGGCCCCGCTCTTTGCGCGCGTTTGGCCGCGATTGTCACAGGAAAGTGACTTCTCAGCAGGAGTTTCCGGATAGCAACCACTTTTCCCTGCGATTTGCGAAATGGCGGCTGCGAGCGGTCTTGAGTGCGCGCGCCGCTCGTGCTTTGATCGCTGCCGTCCGGTTCATCCGAGGTCAAGGCGGGGGTTGGAAGGTGCAGAGCACGCAGAACAGGGGAGCACCCAGGCGCGCTGCGAAGAAGGTCACCTGCGAGGACTGCTTCTTCGCCGCCAACATGCTCTGCGCGCTCGAGCTCGAGCAGCCCTGCGCCACCTTCCGCCCGTCCGAGGCGCAGCTGCGTCCGCCGCAGCAGATGCGCTTCGTGTTTCGCCAGGAGCGCCGCACCCGTGCCGCGTGGGCCTTCCCATCGGCGCAGGAGCAGGCTGCGCTGCACGTCTGAGCCGGGCGCCACCGGCGCGTCCACGCGTCGACTAGGAGAGCGCAGCGAGGGTATATTGGTCAAGACCTGCAACCCAGCTTCCGGCAAGGCGGTGGCGTAGATGGCATCAGAGCGGTTCTCCAAAGCTTCCGAAGCGGCCAAGGCCGCACAGAGCAACCCCTACATTCAGCGCCTGGTCGAAGACGCGCAGCTGCGCGACACGCTGCGCTCGGCGTACGGCTCGGCGCGCAGTGCCTATGGGCGCATGAGCAACGGCAAGCCGCCCACACAGGCGCTGTTCGAGGACAAGAAGCTGCAGCAGGAGCTCAAGCAGGCGATCGGCTCGCTGCGCGACGCCACGGAGTCGCTGCGCGAGGCACCCGCCTCGAAGCGGCGCCGTCGCCGTGGCGGCTTCAGCCGCACGCTGCTGATCCTGGGCGTGGGCGGGCTGCTCGCGATCGCGCTGAACGAGGGTCTGCGCAGCAAGGTGCTCGACCTGATGTTCGGTGCGGAGGAACAGTTCGACTACACCTCGACGACCTCGCCGGCGACACCTGAGCCGGCGGCCGCCGCCAGCGCCTGAGCCCCTTCGCACACGACGATGAGCGCCGATGTGACAGCGGTCGAGCCGCGCACCCCTGAGCCGGACGCCGAGGAGGGAGCGACCCGGCCGCTCTCCAGCGACAAGGCGCAGCGGATCATCGACGCGATGCGCCGCAGCGTCGCACGCCGCGGCACGACCGGGTCGACCTTCGACCACGTCTCGCGCGAGGCCGGCGTCTCGCGCGGGCTGCTGCACTACTACTTCGGCACCAAGGAGCAGCTGCTGGTCGAGGCCGTGCGCCGCGACGCGGAGCTGCGCATCGAGCTGCTCGAGCAACGTCTCTCCACCGCGACCACCGCGGAGGACTTCATCGACCTGATGGCCGAGAACCTGCAGGAGACGCTGCGCGACGATCCCGATTTCGTGACGCTCGGCTTCGAGCTGTTCACGCTGTCGCGCCGCAACGCCGACATCGCTGTCGAGTACGCGGCGCTCACGCGCCGCACGCGCGAGCAGGTGGCGCGCATGCTCGCCGCCGCGCAGGAGCAGGGCATCCTGCGACTGCACGCAGAACCCGAAGCGGTCGCGGAGGTGCTGTTCGCACTCGCCGACGGTCTCGCACTGCGCATGCTGGCTGAACCGGAACGCGATTTCACTCTTACGATCGGCGCCGGCATCACCGCCGTGCGGGCGCTGCTCACAGACTGAGCGCCGCAGGCACGTACCTATAATCGGCGCCGATGCCGATATATGAGTACAGGCGCCCGGACGGTACGAGGTTCGAGCTGCAGCAGTCCTTCAGCGAGGAGCCGCTGAGGGTCGACCCGGACACGGGCGTGCCGGTCGAGCGCGTGCTTCATGCCCCTGCCGTGCATTTCAAGGGCAAAGGCTTTTACAACACCGATTACGGCACGCGCCGGCGAAACCGTGAGACCGCAGCGGCGGCCGAGAAGTCCTCCGAGAGCAACTCGTCCTCCTCGGACACCGCCGCCAAGAGCGACGGCGCGGGCAAAGCGGACGCGGGCAAAGCGGACGCGGCGAGCACCGGCAAGAAGGACGCCGCGAAGAAGGACGCCAAACCCGTCGCCTCCAAAAGCTGAACGCTCTCAGCCGTTCATGAACCGCGCCACCGCCTGATGGCGCGAGGCTTCTGAGACTGTCAGTCCGGCGCCGCCGCCGGGAAGCGTCACGGCGCCGGTGGGCTTCAGTACCCGCGTCGCCGGCGTGCCGGAGATGGCCATTCCCGCGAACAGCTGGATCAGTGTCTCGCCGCTCATGTCGGACATGATCGCGGGCGGCGCGTTCCAGGCGATCAGGGGCAGGCGCAGGAAGCTCGAGAACGAGAACAGACGACCTTTGAGCGCGTTGAACAGCGCCTGCTGGTGTTCCGCGCGCTGCAGGTCCGTCTCCGCGGGGTGACAGAGGTTCTCGCGCGTTCGCGCGATCGCCAGCGCCTGCTTGCCGTCGATGTGGTGGGTGCCCGCGCGCAGGCGCAGCGTGTAGCCGCCCTGCGAGAAGCCTCCGTCGAGGCGAGAGACGATGCAGGCGCCGGTGTAGTCGACGCCGCCCATCGCGTCGATCAACGCCGGGAAGTTTTCGAAGTTCACTTCGATCACGTGGTTGATCGGGACGCCGAGCCAGCGTTTGATCACTTCGGCGGACTCCCGCGGCCCCCCGAACGCATGTGCGGCGTTGATCTTTTCGAGCCCGTGGCCCGGGAGTTCGACGACCGTGTCGCGCGGAATCGACAGCCGCGCCGAGTGGCCGCCGCCCGTGCGGATCAGCATGATCGAATCGGACCGTCCGAAGCCGCTCTTTTCGGCGCCGGGTTCCTTGCTGTTCTTCTGGCGCCGGTCCGAGCCGAGCAGCAGGATGTTGTTGGCCGACGTCAGCGGGCTGCCCCCGTGGTCGAGCACGGCCCCGACGTCGCCCTGCAGCGGCGTCCGTTCGAAGTGCGAGCTGATCAGGAACAGCACCACCGACAGCAGCACCCACGCCACAATCAGCGCCAGCAGGCTCAGCAGGATCCTCCTGCGCGTCCCCAGCCTGCGCAGCAGGCGGGCCACACGCGCCGCGCCGCCGGCGGAACCCGCCTGCAGGTGGCGAACACGCGGGCGGGCCGAGCCCGGGCCGGGCGCGGGGCCGCCGGGCGCCGAGCCGGGCACGCCCGCGCTGCGGCGACCGGTACCGGCAGGCGCGGCGCCGGGCGCGTCCTCGCGGCTCTCGCCCTCCCCGCCGGGCAGCAGGCGCCGGCGCGCGCGGTAGCGCGTGTATTCGGGGGGTGGCTCGCGATCTGTGCCCATCGGGGGGACCTATATTTGCCGCATGACCGCGAGCGAGGCGCCGATCGGGCGGTTGGTCGTATGCCCGACGCCGATCGGGAACCTCGAGGACGTCACGCTGCGCGTGCTGTCCCGCCTGCGCGAAGCGGACGCGATCGCCTGTGAGGATACGAGGCGCACGCGCACGCTCCTGGACAGGCACGGCATCTCGGCGCGACTGGTGAGCCTGCACGAGCACAACGAACGCTCGCGCGCGCGGGATCTGGTCGCGCGGATCAACCGTGGCGAGCTGGTCGCGCTGGTGTCCGACGCGGGCACCCCGCTGATCTCCGATCCCGGCTATGCGCTCGTGAGGGAGTGCATCGAGGCGGGGTTGCCGGTCGAGGTGCTGCCCGGCGCGAGCGCCGTGCCGACGGCGCTGCTCGCCTCCGGGCTGCCGCCGCAGCGCTGGTGCTTCGCCGGCTTCCTTCCGCGCGCTCGGCGCGAGCTGGCGCAGCTGCTTGCCGGCAACGAGCAGACGCTGGTCGCGTTCGAGTCGCCGCGGCGCCTCGGCGCCACGCTGGGCGTGCTCGCGGAGCTCGACGCGGACCGCGCGGTCGCGGTCTGCCGGGAGCTGACGAAGCTGCACGAGGAGGTCGTGCGCGGCAGCGCCGCCGAGCTGGCTGCGCGCTACGAGCTCGAGGCGCCCCGCGGAGAGATCGTGCTGGTGATCGGCGCCGCGCCCGCCGCGGAGTCGCGCCTCGAGGAGGCGCTGCAGGCGCTGGAGGCGCTGGTCGCTGCGGGAGCGCGAGCGCGGCCGGCCGCGACGGCGCTCGCGAAGCTCACCGGGCGCTCGGCCAACGAGCTCTATCGCCGGTACACGGACAAGTAGCCTGCGCGTCGATGTCGTTCTACGTCACCACGCCGATCTACTACGTGAACGCGGCTCCGCATCTCGGCCACGCCTATACGACGATCGCCGCGGACGTGATGGCGCGTCACCATCGTCAGCGCGGGGAGGAGGTGTTCTTCCTGACGGGCACCGACGAGCACGGAGAGCCGGTCGCCGATGCCGCACATGCGCTCGGTCTCGAGCCGCAGGAGCTGGCCGATCGCAACGCGGAGCGCTTCAAGGCGCTCGCGCCGCGGCTGGGCGCGAGCAACGACTTCTTCATCCGCACGACAGACCCGCAGCACGAAGAGGTCGTGCAGCGAGTGCTCTCGCGGGTGCGCGAGAACGGCTTCGTCTACGAGGGCACCTACGAGGGCTGGTACTGCCCGCGCTGCGCCGACTTCAAGGCGGACAACGAGATCGACGAGGGCAATCGCTGCCCGATTCACCACATCGAGCTGACGCGCGAGCAGGAGGACAACTACTTCTTCCGCCTGTCCGCCTTCCAGCAGCGCCTGGAGGACCTCTACGAGCAGCGTCCCGAGTTCGTCGCGCCGCGCACCCGTTACAACGAGTCGCTCTCGTTCATCCGCTCGGGGCTGCGCGACGTGCCGCTCACGCGCCACAAGCTGCGCTGGGGCGTGCAGGTGCCCTGGGACCACGAGCACGTCTTCTACGTGTGGTTCGACGCGCTGTTGAACTACTACAGCGCGCTCTCCTACGCGCGGCCCGGCGAAGACCTCACGCCGCGGCTGTGGCCGGCCAGCTACCACCTGATCGCCAAGGACATCCTGCGCTTTCACACGGTCTTCTGGCCGGCGCTGCTGATGGCCGCGGAGATCGAGCTGCCCGAGCGCGTGTTCGTTCACGGCTTCCTGCTGCTGGAAGGCGAGAAGATGAGCAAGTCGCTCGGCAACGTCCTCGACCCGTTCGCGGTGATCGACCGCTACGGCGCCGATGCGCTGCGCTTCTACCTGCTCAGGGACGTCTCCTTCGGGCAGGACGGCTCGGTCTCGACCTCCTCGTTCGAGCTGCGCTACGAGACGGAGCTGGCCAACGAGCTGGGCAACCTCGCCAGCCGCACGCTCTCGATGGTGCAGCGTTATTCCGACGGTGCCGTCGCGACCGGCCGCGAGCCCGATGCCGCGCTGGCTGGGGACTTCGCGGGTCTGCGCGAGCGCGTCGAAGGCCACATCGACCGCGCCGAGCTGTCGCTCGCGCTCGAGGAGATCTGGCAGCGCGTGCGGCGGCTGAACCGCTACGTCGAGGAGCGCGCCCCGTGGCAGCTGGCCAAAGCGGAGGATCGCGGCGAGGAGCTCGCGGCGGTGCTGTACGACCTCGTCGAGGGGCTGCGCGTCGTGGCGGTGCTGCTGTGGCCCTACCTGCCGGCCGCGACCGAGCGCTTGCTGGAGGCGCTGGGCGCACCCGACGTCGCGCTCGCGGGCGCGCAGCTGGGCGCGGGCGCGGTGCAGCGGGTTGGGCCGCTCGAGCCGCTGTTCCCGAAGGATCTCGCTTGATCGACTCTCACACGCATCTGGATTTGTGCGACGGCCCGGAGTCGACGCTCGTCGCCGACGCAGTCGCGGCCGGCGTGCAGCGGATGCTCACCGTCGGCATCGACGGTGCCTCCTGTCGTGCGGCGCTGGCCGCCGCCGAGGCCTTTCCCCAGGTGTACGCGGCGGTCGGTCGCCATCCGAACTCTTCGGGCGGCTTCGACGACGCCGACCTGGCGGAGCTGCGCGGGCTGGCTGCGCACGAGCGCTGCATGGCGATCGGCGAGACCGGCCTGGATTTCTATCGCGACAGCGCGCCGCCGGCGGACCAGCGGCGCGCCTTCGCCGCGCAGATCGAGCTGGCGCGCGAGACCGGCAAGCCGCTCGTCATCCACACGCGCGCGGCCGAGCGCGAGACGCTCGATCAGCTCGCATCCGAAGCGCAGGACGTGCCGGTGGTGATGCACTGCTTCTCGATGCCGGAGCACCTGGAGACCTGCCTGCAGCGCGGCTACGCGATCTCCTTTGCCGGGAACGTCACGTACAGGAACGCCGCCGAGCTGGCCGAGGCCGCGCGCGTCGTGCCGGAGCACAGCCTGCTGGTCGAGACCGATGCACCCTTCCTCACGCCGCAGGCGGTGCGAAAGCATCGCAACCAGCCTGCGTTCGTGGCGCACACGCTCGCCTTCATCGCGCAGCTGCGCGGCGTGGAGGCCGAGCAGCTGGGCGCGAGCGTCGAGCGCAACGCGCAGCGCGTCTTCGGGTGGGCATCCCCGACGGCGGGGAACACGTGAACGCCGTGGCCGAGCCTCCGGGCCAGCCGAGCCTGCGGCGGATGCGCCGCTTTGCCGTCCGCCCGGACCGCGAGCTCGGACAGAACTTCCTGATCGACTCGAACATCCTCGGCGTGATCGAGCGCGCCGCCGCACTCGACGCGCATGACGTCGTGCTGGAGATCGGCGGCGGCCTCGGCGTGCTCAGCGAGCACCTCGCCGAGCGGGTCGCCCACGTGCACGTGATCGAGATCGACCAGCGGCTGCGCGATGCGCTGCTCGACGCGACCGACGCGCACGGGAACGTGACCGTGCACTGGGGGGACGCGATGACGATCGAGCCCGCCGAGCTCGCGCCCGCAGCGAACAAGCTCATCGCCAACCTGCCCTACGGCATCGCTGCGTCGGTGCTGCTGCGCACGATCGCCGAGATGCCGCAGCTGGCGCTGTGGGTGGCGATGGCGCAGCGCGAGGTGGGCGAGCGGCTCGCCGCGCAGCCGGGTCGCAGCGCATACGGCCTGCCGTCGGTGCTGGCACAGCTCGCGTGCGAGGTCGAGGTGCTGCGCGCGATCCCGCGCACGGTCTTCCACCCCGTGCCGAACGTGGACTCGGTGCTGGTGCGGATGCGCCGCAGGAGCGGCGAGCACGGTGAGCCGGCCGCCGCGACGAGCGCGGCGCTGCGGGCGCTGGTGGCGGGCGCGTTCGCGCATCGGCGCAAGACGCTCGCGGGCTCGCTCGCGATCGCCGGCGGCGCGCCCGGACACTCCCGCGAGGAGGTGCGCGCGGCGCTGGCACGGCTGGGACATGCTCCCGACGTGCGCGCGGAGCGCCTGGCGCCGCAGGAGTTCCGCTCGCTGGCGGAGCTGCTGGGGCTTTGAGCGCGCCCCCCGTGCTGCGCGCGCTCGCGCCCGCAAAGATCAACCTGGGGCTGTTCGTCGGCCCGGCGCGCGAGCTGGACGGCCGCCACGAGCTGGTGAGCGTGATGCAGTCGATCTCGCTGGCGGACGAGCTGACGCTGCAGCCGGCGGCGGGGCAGGCGAGCGAGGACGTGATCGATTGCGCCGGCGTGCCGGGGCCGCCCGAGCAGAACCTTGCCGCGCGGGCGCTGCGCGAGTTCCGCTCGCGCACCGGCTGGGACGCGCCGCCGCGGCTGCTGCGGATCGTCAAGCGCATCCCGCTGGCGGCCGGCCTCGCGGGCGGTTCCGCCGATGCGGCGGCGACGCTGCGGCTGGCGGCCGCCGACTCCGGCCTGGGCGACGAGCAGCTGCTGCTGCAGATCGCGCGAGGGCTGGGCGCGGACGTCCCGGCCCAGGTCACACCGGGCCGCTGGCTCGCCGGCGGTGCGGGCGAGCGGCTGACGCGTCTGCCGGCGCCGCGCGTGCCGTTCGGCGTGCTGGTGCTGCCCTCGCAGGCGGAGCTCTCGACGGCTGCGGTGTACGCCGAGGCCGACCGGCTCGGGTCGATGCGGGGCCGCGCGGAGCTGGAACGGCTCGGCCGGGAGCTGGCCTCGGCCTTCCAGCGCGGCGAGGCGCTTCCCGCCGCGCTCGAGCTGCTGCACAACGACCTGCAGCGCGCCGCCGTCTCGCTGCTGCCGGGGGTCGCCGAGACGCTGCGCGACGCACGCGCGGCGGGGGCCGCTCCGGCGCTCGTGAGCGGCTCCGGCCCGACGGTGCTGGGCCTGTTCGCGCCGGGCCGTGGCGTGGCGGGGGAGGGCCTCGCGCTGGCGCGACTGGCGGCGACGGCGCTGGGCGAGCGCCGGCCGGCGCCGGCTTGCGCGGTGCCGGTCGAGGCGGACTACGGCGCTCCCGTGCGGGTCGAGCCGTGAGCGACGGCGCCGTGCGCAACAATCTTCGCTTCACCGAATGACCAGAACACAGATCAACGAGCTGGTCGGGGGCGGCTGCGCCGTCGTCGGCCTTGCGCTCTACGCGACGCTGATACTGCGCCCGGCGTGGGTGTCCTACACCCGGCTGTGGGAACGCGTCGCGGCGGCGGTGCTCAGCGTGTACGTGCTCGCCGTGCTGGTCGGCGCCGGTGTGGCGGGCGCGCTCGCCGCGGTCTACTTCTGGGGCTGACGCCGATGTCAGATCTCGAGGCGCTGGACGCGATCACGGAGGCGGTCGAGTCGGGAGCGGGGCTCCCGGAGGTGGTGCGCGCGGCCGCGAGGGCGCTGGAGGCGAGCCTCGCTGTGACGGATGCGTGGGGCGCGACGCTGGCGGTGGCGGCTCGCTCGCCCGCCGAGGAGCGCACCTTGCTGTCCTCCGGCGACGGTGTCACGAGCGCCCCGCTGCGCGTCGCGGACACGGTCGTCGGCACCCTGCACATGCGCGCCAAGAGTGCTCCCAGCGCGCCGATGCAGCGGCTGCTGCTGACGATGATCGCCTCGGAGGTCGAGCGCGTGCGCGCGCCGGAGCGCGCGTCGGAATCCGCTGCCGGCGAGTTCCTGCGGGCGATCCTCGCGCGCGAGCTGAGCAGCCGCGAGGCGCTGCTGGAGCGCGCGCGCGAGCTCTCGCTGTCGGTCGAGGACGGCGCCTGCATGATCGTCGCGCGCGCCCACCCACAGGCGCCGACTGACGAGGGCTGGCGCGGCCGCGTACGTGCGGTCGCCGAGCGCGGCGCGCGCGCGGTCGTGAGTCGCTCGCTCGCAGGTCTCTCCGAACGCGAGAGCGCGCCGGCCGCCGAGGTGCTGCTGCTCGTGCCCGGTGGTGACGAGTCGGTCGCGGCGCGCGCGGCCGAGGCGATCCTGCGCGAGATGGAAGCGAGCCTCGCCGGCTACACGTTCGCGCTCGGCCGCAGCCGCATCACGGAGGACCCGAGCGAGCTGCCGCGGGCGGCCAGCGAGGCGCTGCTGGCCGCGAACGTCGCCCAGGGCTCCCCGGACGCCGCGCGCGGGCTGGCCTTCGAGGAGACCGGCGCGTACCGCCTGCTGCTCTCGGCGATGAGCGAGAACCCAGCCGAGCTGCAGCGCTTCTACGCCGAGACTGTCGAGCCGTTGGTCGCCTACGACGAGCAGTACGAGACCGATCTGGTGCGCACGCTGGAGACGTTCCTCGAGGCGGACGGAAACGTCGCCGGCACCGCGCAGCGGCTGTTCACGCACCGCCACACGATCTACTACCGGCTCGAGCGCGTGCGCGAGCTCTCGGGCCTGGATGTCAGCTCGAGCGACGGCCGAGAGAAGTTGAGCCTGGGTCTGAAGTCGATGCGCGTGCTCGGCATCGCCTCGCCGGGCGGGCCCGCCTCGGAGGCCGGGGCGGCGGGCGGGCGCGTGCCACGTCGTTCGGGCGGCACGGGCCGCCGCGGCTAGTTGTGCCGCGCTGCGAACTCCATCGCGTAGGTGGCGCCGGCGGGGCCGGCCCCGAGCACGCTCGGCAGCGCCGGGGCGATCGCCACGCCCGCGTCGCGGAATTCACCGCTGAGGATGATCGCGCGGTGCGGCGGCGAGGCCATCCATTCGGCGACGATGTGCGCGGGAGTGCTGAAGCTGCCGGTGCCCCATGCGATGTTCTGCCCGACCGCGATTACGGCGGCGTGGGCGCGGTAGCCGGTGCCGCCGACCAGCGTCATCGGCGTGACCCCGCCGGGCCGGATGTCGGAGAACCAGTTGCGGCGCACCATCGAGGAGACCTGGCTGGCGGCGACGCCGCTGAGCTGCGGGTTCGCGCGCAGGGTGTGCAGGTGCTGGGCGGCACGGATGCGGTTGACCAGGCACAGCGTCGCCTGCTCGTCGGCTCCCAGGTTCGGCATGCTGGGCTGCGCGCCCGCCGCGGTCGGGCAGGCGCGCACGGCGCCGGCGGCGAACGCCGATGCCGCCGCGAGCAGGCTCGCAAAGGCAGTCAGCAACGCCGCGAGCGTGGCGCACAGCATCCGTCGTCTTTCGGCACGTCCGGCTCGCAGAGTGCAGGAATAGTTGCAGGCCCGCGCTCTGCACGCGCTGTTGCCGGCGCTTGCTGCGTGCGAGCGGGCGCCACGGCGCTCTATCCTTGCGGCGAGAACGGTGGGGGGTCGTCCAATGGCAGGACATCAGGTTTTGGTCCTGAGAATCGGGGTTCGAGTCCCTGCCCCCCAATCAGCGTGCGCTCCCGTCGCGGCCTCCTTTGCCCGACGCTGTCGGGTGGGCGTCTAGCATCCCCTCTGTGAGCGCAGCGACGGTCCTGATCCTCGCCGCGGGCAGGGGTACGCGGATGCGCTCCGCAACGCCCAAGGTGCTGCATCCGATCTGTGGCAGGCCGATGCTGCTGTGGCCGGTGCGCGCCGCACAGCAGGCGGGCGCGGAGCGGATCGTGGTCGTCGACGCGCCGGATCGCGCGACCGAGGCGCTGCTGCCGGAGGGCGTTGAGCTGGCGGTCCAGCCTCGCCCCGACGGCACCGGCGGCGCGGTGGCCGCGGCGCTGGCCCATCTCGGCGAGCGTCTCGAGCAGGACGCGGTGGTTGTGGTGCTGAGCGGCGACGTGCCGCTGCTCGGCGCCGACACGATCGTCGAGCTCGTGGCCGCACACGAAGCGGCCGGCGCGGCCGCGACGATGGCCACCGCGGTGCTCGAGGACGCGAGCGGCTACGGCCGCGTCGTGCGCGACGCCGACGGCAACGTGGAACGGGTGGTCGAGACGAAGCGACCCGGCGACGCGACGCCACAGGAGCTGCAGATCAAAGAGGTCAACACCGGCGTATTCGTCTTCACGGCGGGGCCGCTCGCTGCGGCGCTGCCGCAGCTGAGCGCCGGCAACGCGCAGCACGAGCTGTACCTGCCGCAGGTACTCGACGTGCTGCGCGCCGGCGGGTCGAGGATCTGCGCGCATCGCGTCGAGGACGAGCACGTCGTGCTCGGCGTCAACGACCGCGTCGCCCTCGCCCATGTCCGCGCGCTGGCGCAGGCGGCGATCAACGAGCGCCACATGCTCGCGGGGGTCACGATCGTCGACCCCACCTGCACGATCGTCGATGTCGACGTGCAGATCGGCGAAGACACCGTGATCGAGCCGTTCAGCTCACTGCTCGGAAGCACGCGCATCGGCCGCGATTGTGTCGTGCGGCACTCCTACCTGCTCGACTGCGAGCTGCACGACGGCGCCAGCGCGGGCCCCTTCGCGTACCTGCGGCCGGGCGCCGTGCTGCGGCCGGGCGCGAAGGTCGGCACCTTCGTGGAGGTCAAGAACTCCGACATCGGCGCCGGCGCGAAAGTGCCGCACCTCTCCTACATCGGCGACGCGCAGGTGGGCGAGGGCACGAATCTCGGCGCGTCGACCGTCACGGCCAACTACGACGGGCGTGCCAAGCACGCCACCACGATCGGCCGGCACGTGCGCATAGGCGTCGACACGACGCTGGTCGCGCCGGTGACGGTCGGCGACGAAGCGGTCACGGCCGCCGGCTCGGTGATCACCGAGGACGTGCCGGCCAAGGCGCTCGGCGTCGCGCGCCAACGTCAGGCGAACATCGAGGGTTATGCCGACAGGCAGCCTCCGCCGGGGAGCTCGCAGCGATGACCGATCGGGCGGCGCCGATTACACTTGCTGGAGAGATGAGCGCGATGGAGACGCGCACGCAGCCCTCGCGCGCGAGCCTGCCGATCGAATACAACAAGCGGCTGATGGTCGTCAGCGGCCGCGCGAACCCGCAGCTGGCCGTGGACATCGCGGACAAGCTCGGAGTCGACGTCGGTCCGGTCACGCTGAAGACCTTCTCCAACGGCGAGGTGTACTGCCGCTACGAGGAATCGATCCGCGGAGCCGACGTGTTCATCGTGCAGCCGATGTGCGGCAACCCGCGCACGGGCGTCACGACGAACGACGCGCTGATGGAGCTGCTGCTGATGATCGACGCGGCGGTCGGCGCCTCCGCGCACCGCGTGATCGCCGTCACCCCCTGGTTCGGCTACTCGCGCCAGGACAAGAAGTCCGCGCCGCGCGAGCCGATCTCGGCGCGAATGGTCGCGCGCATGCTGGAGGCCGCCGGAGCCGACCGCGTGCTGACGATGGACCTGCACGCAGGGCAGATCCAGGGCTTCTTCCAGAAGCCGGTCGACCACATGACCGCGCTGTTCATGCTCACGCAGTACTTCAGCGACCTCGGTCTGCCCGACCTGGTGGTCGTCGCGCCGGACGCCGGCCGCGTCAAGCTGAACAAGAAATTCGCGTCCAAGGTGGGCGCCGAGCTGGCGATCCTCGACAAGGAGCGCCCCGCGCAGCAGGTCGCCGAGATCGGCTACGTGATCGGCGAGGTGCGCGGCAAGACAGCGCTGATCGTGGACGACCTGATCGACACCGCCGGCACGCTCAAGGCGGCCGCGGCGACGGTTCGCGAAGCCGGCGCGGCGAAGGTCTACGCTGCCGCGACGCACGCCGTGTTCTCCGGCAACGCGTTCCAGAACCTGCGCGAGGCGGACTTCGAGGAGATCGTGATCACAGACACGATCCCTATGCAGCCCGGCGCGCCCGAGAACATCCGCGTGCTGCCCTGCGCCGAGCTGCTGACCGACTCGATCCGCCGCATCTTCGTCGACGACTCCGTCAGCGAGGTCTTCGGCGGCGAGAACCAGCTGTTCTAGCCGCAGCTCTCGCGGGGATCATCTCGCGACGGCGGGATCCGACGCCGACCCTGTTCGCCGCAGGCGGGCCCGTCGCTACGATGCGGCGCCCGTGACCGCCGAGCCGCCGAACGTGGACCAGGACCGATCGCCTCCCCAGGACGCGGCGAGGCCGTCGGATTGGCTGCGCTCGCGGCTCACGCGCCGCGGCAAGGCGCTGATCGCAATCGGCATCGTCGTGGTCCTCGCCGTCGGCGCCCTGCTGGCGCGCTGGCTGCAGACGGAGAACGTCGAACGAGACGCCGACGTGGCGCTGCTGCAAGCGCAGGCGAGCGGCGACGTGCCGGGGATGCTCAGGCGCCTGGACGGCTGCCGCACGCAGCCCTCGTGCCTGGCGGTGGTGCAGGCCGACGCGCGCAACCCGCGGCTGTTGCGCCAGGGATCGGTGAAGATCCTGCAGCTGGGATCGAACACCGCTTACACGCTGACGGGGGCCACGGGCAAGACGCGCGTGGCGTGGACTGTGATCGGCAAGCTGCCGGTCGTGCAGTGCGTGACGGTGCGCCGCACCGGCAACTTCCTGACCGGAATGCGCGTGCAGTTGACGGCTCTCAGCGCGCCGATCCAGAACGAAGCCGGTTGCTAGAGTCCTGTTGCTCCAATGGCCACAACGACCACCAAACTGTCAGTCGAGAGCCGAGAGGCAGCGGGCTCGCGCGCCGCGCGGCGCCTGCGCCGCGAGGGCCGGGTGCTCGGCGTGCTCTATGGAGGCGCCGGCGAGCCGATCGGCTTCCACGCCGACGAGCGCGAGCTCCGTCACGCGCTGGCGGGCTCCGGTGCGGTGATGGACGTGAGCGTCGACGGCGGCAAAGCCACGCCGGTGGTGCTGAAGGAGGCGCAGCGTCACCCGGTGCGCGGGGAGACGATCCACGTCGACCTGTTGCGCGTGAACCTGAAAGTGGCGATCAGCGCGGTCGTGCCGATCGAACTGGTCGGCGGCGACGACGCGCCCGGCGTGAAAGAAGGCGGCGTGCTCGAGCAGATCACGCGTGAGATCAACGTCGAAGCGCTGCCCACGGACATCCCCGAGGCGATCGTGCACGAGGTCGGCGAGATGCAGATCGGCGACACGATCATGCTGTCCGCGATCGCCACGCCGGAGGGCGTGACGGTGCTGGACGATCCCGAGGAGACCGTCATCGCGACGCTGTCGCCGCCGAAACTCCAGTCCGAAGTCGAGGAGGAAATCGAATCCGAGACGGAGATCGTGGGCGAGGGCGAGGGCGAGGCCGAGGGCGAGGCCGAAGCCGGCGAGAGCGGCGGCGGCGAGGACTCCTCAGGCGAGGAGTAGCCGGCTCTGAGACGCCTCTTCGGCGGCGGCGACGGAGCGATCGACTGGCTTGTCGTCGGGCTCGGCAATCCCGGCAGCGAGTACGCGCGCAGCCGTCACAACGTCGGCTTCATGGTCACTGAGCGACTGGCCGAGCGCTGGGAGCTCAAGCGCGGCAAGGACCGCTTCCGCGCGCGCATCGCCGAGGGGCGCCCGCCGGTGACGGCACTGCCGCCAGGAGCTGAGCGGCCACGCGTGGCGGTGCTGCGCCCGCAGACCTTCTACAACGACGCGGGCCGCTCGGTTGGACCGGCACGCGGCACCTTCAAGCTGCCGCTCGAGCGCGTCCTGGTCGTGCACGACGAGATCGACCTGCCGTTCGGGGAGATCCGGGCGCGCGTGGGCGGCGGCCTGGCCGGCAACAACGGGCTGAAGTCGATCAAGCAGGCGCTCGGCGGCGAGGGCTTCGCGCGCTTGCGCGTCGGCGTGGGCCGCCCCGAGTCGAGCGATCCGGAGATCGTCGCCGGCTATGTGCTCGCGCGCTTCCGCGAGGAGCCCGAGCAAGTCGAGCGGCTCCTCGAGGACGCACGCGGGCAGCTCGAGCAGATGCTGCTCGAGCGGGAGCGCAGCTGATGGCCGGGGGAGCGCTGCGCACGCTGCTGGGCATCGCCGAGCAGGATGAGCAGGTCACCGCTCTGGCGCGCGAGGGCGGCCATGCATTCGTATCGAGCGCGCTGCGCCCCTATGTGCTCGCGGCGCTGGCCGACGGGGAGCAGGCGCGCGCGCGTCCGACGCTCGTCGTGGTGGGCGACGACCGTGCGGCGCGCGACCTCGCGGGCGACCTGCGCGCGTGGCTGGCGCCGCGGCCCGTGCGCTACTACCCCTCGCGCGGCGTCGCCTACGAGTCGCACCTGGCGCCGCCGCCGCACCTTGTCGGGCTGCGCGTGGCGGCGCTCGACGCGCTGCTCGATCCGCCGCAGGCGGCCTCCGCCGCGCAGGAGCAGCCGGTGGTGGTCGTGAGCGCGGTCGCGCTCTCGGAGAAGGTGCCGGACCCGGCGCTGCGCCCGCACTCCGTCACGCTGCGTGTCGGCGAGCTGCTCGACCTCGACGAGTTCGCCGCGCAGCTGGTGAGCGCGGGATACGAGCGTGTCGAGCAGGTCGAGGAGCGCGGGCAGTTCGCGATGCGCGGCGGCATCCTCGACGTGTTCCCGGCCACCGAGGAGCGCGCCGTGCGGGTCGACATGTTCGACGTGGAGATCGAATCGCTGCGCTGGTTCTCGACCTTCACACAGCGCTCGCTGGGCGAGGCCGAGGAGGTGGAGATCGCGCCCGCCGCGGAGCTTGCGGCAGAGCACCGCGAGCTGGCAGAGATCGCCGCGAGCACAGGCGCCTTCTCGCAGGAGGAGGGGCAGCGTCCGGACGTCGCGGAGCTGCTGCCGGTCGAGCGCTTCGGCGCGCTGCTCGACCTGGTGGGGGAGCGTGCAGAGCTGATCGTGGCGGCGGAGGAGGAGCTGCAGCCCGCGCTGGCAGACCACTGGAGCGACGTGTGCGCGGCCTTCGGCAGCACCGATGCGCACCACCTCTACGTGGATCCGGAGGAGATAGCGGCGACGCTGAGCGCACGCACCCGCATCTGGCTTTCGGCGCACGCAGCGGATCAGCCGATCGAGCTGCGCGCGCAGAGCGCTGACATCCCAGCGCGCACACTGGCCGAAGCGGAGCCGGAGCTGGAGAAGCTGGTGCGGTCCGGCTATCGCACGGTCGTGGCCTTCCCCCGACGCGGCGAGGGCGAGCGCGCGGCGTACAACCTGGGACGGTTGAAAGCGAATTGGCTGGGCGAGGGAGACAGCCTCGATGCGGCCGCCGCTGCACCTCTCGAGCCGTCGCTTCGCTTCGCCGCGGCGTCGCTGCGCGAGGGCTTCGTGGCGCCGCAGCTGAAGCTCGCGGTGTACCCGGAGCACCGGCTGCTGCGGCGACGCCGCGCCGAGCCGTCCGGCGCGGACGGACCGATCGCCGGACCGGCACGTCGCGGCGCGCTGCGCTCGTTCACCGATCTGCGCACCGGCGACATCGTCGTGCACGAGGACCATGGCGTGGCGCGCTTCGCGGGATTCGAAACGCGCACGGTCGCGAACGTGACGCGCGACTACCTGTATCTCGAATACCAGGGCGACGACAAGGTCTTCGTGCCCACCGACCAGCTGGCGAAGATCTCCCGCTACGTCGGCGCGGGCGGCGAGCACCCGCCGCTCTCGAAACTCGGGGGAACGCGCTGGGACACGATGAAGGCGCGCGCCCGCCGCGCGGCGCAGGAGCTCGCCGGGGAGCTGCTGTCGCTGTACGCGGAGCGCCGGCGACGCAGCGGCCACGCCTTCCCGCCGGACTCGGACTGGCTGCGCGAGTTCGAGCAGCGCTTCCCCTTCACCGAGACGCCCGACCAGCGCGACGCGATCGAGCTGGTGAAGGCGGACATGGAAGCGCCCCGCCCGATGGACCGGCTGATCTGCGGCGACGTCGGCTACGGCAAGACCGAGGTGGCGCTGCGCGCGGCCTTCAAGGCGGCGGGCGAGGGCAAGCAGGTACTCATGCTCGTCCCGACGACGATCCTCGCGCAGCAGCACTACGGCACGTTCGTCGAGCGCCTCGCCGACTATCCGTTCACGATCGAGCACGTCTCGCGCTTCCGCTCGCCGGCTGAGCAGAAAGAGGCGATCAGGGGCTTCGCGGAGGGCCGCGTGGACATCCTGATCGGGACGCATCGCGTGCTCTCGCGCGACGTGCGCGCGAAGGACCTGGGGCTGTTGATCGTCGACGAGGAGCAGCGCTTCGGCGTCAAGCAGAAGGAGCTGCTGCGCCAGCTGAAGCTGAAGGTCGACGTGATCTCGATGTCCGCCACGCCGATACCGCGCACGCTGCAGATGTCGCTGGCGGGGCTGCGCGACATCTCCGTGATCGAGACGCCGCCCGAGGGGCGGCGCCCCGTGAAGACATACGTGGGCGAGTACGAGGAGGAGCTGGTCAGGCAGGCGATCGAGCGTGAGCGGGCGCGCGGCGGGCAGGCCTTCTTCCTGCACAACCGCGTGGAGACGATCGAGGAGACAGCCGAGCGCCTGCGCGCGCTGTGCCCGGACGTGCGCTTCGCGGTCGCCCACGGGCAGATGCCCGAAGGCGAGCTGGAGAAGGTGATGATGGACTACCTGCGCGGCGGCGCGGACGTGCTGGTGTGCACCTCGATCATCGAGTCGGGCATCGACATCCCGCAGGCGAACACACTGATCGTCGAGAACGCGGACACGTTCGGGCTCGCGCAGCTCTACCAGATCAGGGGACGCGTGGGCCGCAGCCGCGAGCGCGCCTACGCTTACCTGCTCTACGACTCCGCGGCGGCGCTCACGCCCGAGGCGGCGCAGCGGCTTTCGGCGCTGTCGGACTACACGGAGCTGGGCGCCGGCTTCAAGATCGCGATGCGCGACCTGGAGATCCGCGGCGCGGGCAACCTGCTGGGCGACGAGCAGTCCGGCCACGTGGCGGCGCTCGGCTTCGAGCTGTACATGCAGATGCTCGACGAAGCGGTTCGCGCGGCGGGCAGCGAGGACGGCGCCGAGGCAGCCGAGCTGCCGGAGCCGGTTCGGCTCGACGTGAACGTCGACGCATACGTGCCGGCGGACTACATCCCCTACGAGCAGGCCAAGATCGAGGTGCACCGCCGCATCGCGGCGGCGGTCGAGGTGGCCGAGGTGGAACGGCTGCGCGAGGAGCTGCTCGACCGCTTCGGGCCGGTGCCGGAGCCGCTGGAGAACCTGCTCGCGCTGCAGCGCGCGCGCATCAAGTTCGGCCAGGCGGGCGCGCGCACCGTGAGTTTCCGCGGCGACCGGCTGGCGGTCGTGCCGATCGAGCTCGATTCCGTGCACGCGCGCCGGCTGCGCGAGGAGCTGCCGGAGTCGCTGTACGAATCGGGACGCTCGCAGGTGTCGGTGCGCGTGCCGAAGGAGGGCGCGGAGCGCTTCCCGAGCGTGGTGCGCGCGGCCGACGCGCTGCTGTCGGTGGTGCGCGAGGCAGCCTAGGCGCCGCGTCACCGACGCCGGTACCGAGCGCGGGCAGCGCGCCGTGAAGCACGTGCAACACCTTTAACCACGCCTCATGTTCGATCCGCTAGAGTGCCGAACTCGTGTCCAGGGCATTGCGGTTTCTCACGGCGCTAGGCGCCGTTTTGTTTGCGCTCGTCGGCCTCGCGGCCTGCGGTGGCGGCGTTCCCGGCAACGCGGTCGTCGCCGTGAACGGCAGCTCGAACATCACGAAAGACGCGTTCGCTCACTGGATGACCGTGGCAGCCACCTCCGGCGCCGGCGCGACAGGCGAAAAGCCGGTGGTGCCCGACCCGCCGAACTTCACGGCCTGCATCGCGCACCTGCAGAAGACCACGCCGAAACCCGAAAAAGGCCAGAAAGCACAGACCCCCGCGCAGCTGAAGACCCAGTGCCAGCAGCAGTACAAATCGCTGCAGCAGGAGGTGCTGGGCTTCCTGATCTCTTCCGCGTGGGTATTCGGCGAAGCGAAATCGCTGGGCGTGAAGCTCAGCGACAAGGAAGTCCACAAAGAATTCGAAAAGATCCGCAGCACGCAGTTCCCGAAAGCGGCCGAATTCCAGAAATTCCTCTCGGGCTCGGGCCAGACGATCTCCGACCTGCTGCTGCGCGTGAAGCTGAACCTGCTCTCGCAGCGCCTGCAGAAGAAGATCATCGCCAAGAAGGGCAAAGTCACACAGGCGCAGGTCAAGAAGTACTACGAACAGAACAAATCGCGCTTCGAAACGCCCGAACACCGCACGGTCGAGGTGATCCTCACGAAAACCGAAGCGGCCGCCAAGAAGGCAAAATCGGAAATCGAATCAGGCAAGAGCTTCGCGTCCGTCGCAAAGAGCGTCTCGATAGACCCCGCGAGCAAGGCCAAAGGCGGGCAGCTGGGCGAAGTCGCGAAAGGGCAGGACGAGAAAGAACTCGACGCCGCGATGTTCGCAGCGCCCTTGAACAAGCTCGGCGGCCCGGTGAAGACGCCGTTCGGCTACTACCTGTTCGACGTGCTGAGCGCGAAACCGAAGGTCGCGACGCCGCTGGCGAAAGCGGAAAAGACGATCAAACAGCAGTTGCAGGCCGAAGGCCAGCAGAAGTCTCTCTCCACCTTCGTCAAAGCGTTCAAAACGAAGTGGAAAGGCCGGACCGACTGCCGCAGCGGCTTCGTGGTGACGGACTGCAAGCAGTCCAAAGAACCTAAGACGAGCAGCACCAAAAAAACCACCACCAAATAGCCGGGCGACCACCTCGAGTTTGAGCGGGATCGAGCAAATCCACGCCCGGCAGATCCTCGACAGCCGGGGCAACCCGACGGTGGAGGTCGAGGTGACGCTCGCCTCGGGCGCGCGCGGCCGGGCGGCGGTGCCCTCGGGAGCGTCCACCGGCGAGTTCGAGGCCACAGAGCTGCGCGACGGCGGCCAGGCGTGGGGCGGCAAGGGCGTGACACGCGCTGTCGCGAACGTCGCGGAGGAGATCGCGCCGGCGCTGCGCGGGCGTGACGCCGCCGACCAGCCGGCGCTGGACCGCGCGCTGATCGAGCTGGACGGCACGCCGAACAAGTCAAGGCTGGGCGCCAACGCGATCCTCGGCGTGTCGCTGGCGAGCGCGCACGCGCAGGCGGCCGAGCAGGGCGAGCCACTGTGGCGGTACCTCGGAGGCGCCGCAGCGAGCGTGATGCCGGTGCCGATGATGAACGTGCTCAACGGCGGCGCACACGCCGACAACAAGGTCGACTTCCAGGAGTTCATGATCGTGCCGTGCGGCGCGGAGAGCTTCTCGTCCTGCCTGCAGATGGGCACCGAGGTCTTCCACGCGCTGAAGCGGACGCTGCACGAGCGCGGCCTGGGGACGGCCGTCGGCGACGAGGGCGGTTTCGCACCGGATCTTGGCTCCAACGAGGAGGCGCTGAAGATGCTGGTCGCGGGGATCGAGGCGGCCGGCCTGCGTCCCGGCCACGACGTGGCGATCGCGCTCGACCCCGCCACCAGCGAGCTCTACCGCGACGGCGCCTACGAGCTGGTGCACGAGGGCCGCACGCTCACGCCGCAGCAGCTGGCGAACTACTGGGCGGAGCTGGCGCAGCGCTATCCGATCGTCTCGATCGAGGACGGCATGGACGAGGAGGACTGGGACGGCTGGCGCGCGCTGACCGAGCGGCTGGGCGAGCGCATGCAGCTCGTGGGCGACGACCTGTTCGTGACCAACACCGAGCGCCTGCGCCGCGGCATCGACGCGGGCGTGGCCAACTCGATCCTGATCAAGGTCAACCAGATCGGCACGCTGACCGAGACGCTCGAAGCGATCGAGATGGCCCGTGAGGCCGGCTACACGGCCGTCATGAGCCATCGCTCCGGCGAGACCGAGGACGTCACGATCGCCGACCTGGCCGTCGCCACGGGCTGCGGCCAGATCAAGACAGGCGCGCCCTCACGATCGGATCGCGTCGCGAAGTACAACCAGCTGCTGCGCATCGAGGAGCAGCTCGGCGAGCGCGCGCGGTTCCCGGGGCGCTCAGCGTTCCGCCACGGCTGAGCCCGCGTTGGGCGGCGGCTGAGCGCGCGCCCGGCGGCCCCGGCTGAGCGCTTGCCCGGCGGCCGCGGCTGAGCCGGCGCCCGGAGGCAGCGGGGTCAGCGCTCCGACATGGTCGAGCGCCCAGAGTGCCCTGAGCGCAGCAGGAGGTTGCGCGTGCGGGGCGAAAGGCGCTCACGATGCCCGCCGCCTCTGGCTACGCGCCCGCGCGTCCGCGCTCCCGCCGCACCGGCTCGCCCTCGCCGGGCGCGCGCGCCGTGGCGCGCGTGCGCTGGGACCGCGTGGGTCGCATCGCGATGCTGTGCGTGCTGCTCTCGCTGGTGCTCCTGTACCTGAGCACCGGCTTCCACATGCTCTCCACGTGGAAACAGTCCCGGCGCGACCACACGATCGTCTCCAGGCTGGAACACGAACACACCCAGCTGGTGCGCGAGCACAACATGCTCTCCTCGCAGAGCACGCTCGAACGCGAGGCGCGCCAGCTCGGGATGGTGCGCCCGGGCGAGCAGCCCTACATCGTTGGGAACCTGCCCAACAACTAGCCGCTGCGCGCCGCTCGATGGGGTAGCTACCATCGCGCACGTGTCCTACGAGAACGCGATCTACCAGTGGCAGCAGGGGGAGCGGAGGCTGTCGGCGGCGCCGCCCGAGCGGGCCGCGCTGCTCGAACGGGTCACCGCGACCCTGGCGAGCGAGCTGCGCAGGCGCCTGGGCGGTCGCTTTTCGGCGCAGGAGCTGGTCGACCTCTATGAGCAGGGCACCGCATGGTGCCTGCAGACGGCGATGCGCGTGGCGCCCGAGCAGCCGTGGGCGTGGGAGGCGGGCGTGGTCGTCGACGCTGCCTTCTACCGCTACCTGCGCGAGGCCGCCGACTACGCGGGCGGGCGCAGGGAGATCACGCAGGCCTGATCGCGCTTACTCCTCGTCGCTGTGGATGCGGCGGATGACGATGCGATCTTCCTCGACGGCGACCTCGACGGGGCGATGGCCGGCCCAGTGCTCGGCGTAGATCGGGTTGTCCTGGATCGCGGGGTCGAGCCACAGGCCGTAGCCCTCCTCGCCGTGGTCGAAGGTGCCCTCTAGCGGCGCGGTGTTGCGCGAGCCGGAGCGGCGACGGCCGCCGCGGCGGCTGCGCCGGCGGCGCGGCCCGGCGTCCTCCTGGTCGCTCTCGTCGCTCTCGTCCTCATCGTCATCGTCATCGTCCTTCTCGGCCGCCTCGGCCCTCGCGCGCTCGGCCTCGGCTTCGGCTGCTTCCAGCTCGGCGGCGATCAGCGCGTCGTCCTCCGCGCGCAGGTCGATCTCGTCGAAGTCGCCGTGAGCGGCGGTCTCAGTCGTCTCGTCGCCGGCGAGATCGTTCTGGCGCTTGAACTGCTCGATGTCGCGCACGGTCACCTCGAGCTGATGCGCGACCCATGCGTCTGTACGGCCCTGCCGCACCCAGGCGCGGATCTGATTGAGGTGCGGTCGCAGCGATTTCCGGGGCATGAACGGTCCGGGAGACTAGCGCAAACTCCAGCAGGCACGCGACGACCGCGCGCCGGAGCGCCTCGGCCTCGCGCTCAGAGCGAAGTCCTTCGAAAATCGGGATCGCGTTCCCCCGGCCTCAGGGCTATGCTTGCTCGACTTGGCGGGGGAGGGGCGGTCCGCTCGGTGGCCAGTCGGCAAATAGGAAGGGTGCACCCGAAATGCTGGTTCTGACGCGGAAGTCCAACCAGAGCATCATGATCGGCGACGAAATCGAGGTCTCGGTGCTGTCTGTGATGGGCGAGAAGGTGCGAATCGGCATTCAGGCACCCCAGAAGGTGCCGGTGTTCCGCAAGGAGATCTACCTGGAGATCCATCGCGAAGCGAACGGAACCGCCGACTCCGCCCAGGACAGCCACGGCACCGACGAGGTCGCGAAGGTCGACGAGTCGCTGCGGGAGCTGGGCGAGAGCGGCTAGCCCCGCGCGCGGCGCAGCCGCGCAGCAGGACGCAGCGCCGCTAACCCAGCAGCAGGTAGAGCGTTCGGAACATCACGACGGTCACGATCACCGCCGTGAGGATCAACGTCGCGACGAGCATCGCGAAGCGGACGGAGCCGCCTTTCCTGCGCCTTGCGACTTCGCGTTTGGCCGCCCTGTCTTCCGCCGTGCGCCGCAGCGAGGCGCGGCGGCGACGGTCGAGCGTGATCTCTTTGACGAACGCCTGCTCCCAATCGGCCAGGCTCTGCCGCATGCGGCTCATGCTCGGCTAGGAGACGGCGGCGGTCTTGGCGCGCTCGTACACGGCGACGAAGCGCAGGTAGTTCTCGGCGATCTTGCGGGCGCCCGCTGAGCGCTCGATCTTGCCGTCGACGTAGGCCTTCAGCGGGTCCCACCAGATCGAGCGGCCGATCGCGAAGCCGACGAAGCCGTCGACGGGTGCGGCCGCCTCGAGCCACTGATCGACCTTGGCGTCGTCGGCGCCACGGCCGAGCACCACGCAGACGACCCCGTCGCGACCGCCGGAGCGGGCCTGCTCGACGAGCATCTCGCAGTCTGAGCGCTCGTCGACGCCCTCGATCTTCCAGATGTCGACCTCGATGCCGGTGTCCTGGATGTCCGCGATCGCGCGGCGCATCAGCTCCGGCCGCAGCTCGGAGTCGTAGCGCTCGGTGTCGCCGTCGACGGCCTGCAGCTGCGCGTCGGTGGCGGGCACGAGCAGCTCGAAGAGGAACTTGCGCTCGTGCTGCCTGAGCCAGTCGGAGAGGGTCTTCAGCTTGCGCAGCTGCTCGGCGTTGTCGGTCGCGTCGCCCTCGGGGTTGAAGCGCACGAGCACCTTCGTGAAGTCGGGGTCGAACTTCAGGATGTGCTCGCCGAACTCATCGCCGTACTGAAAGTCGAACATCTCCTGACCTGACTTCTCGGCCGGCATCGCCAGCTTCAGGCCGGTCTCCTTGGCCTCCTGCGGGATCGTCGAGCCGAACTGCTCGTCGACCAGCACGCCGCTGACGGCTGGGTCGGCGCCGGCACCGACGGCCTGCAGCATCCCCTCGAAGATCAGATGCTTCGCGTCGGCGATGATCGCCGTCTGCTCCGCGTCCGGTTCGCCCTCGATGCCGAAGAACTTCTTCTGGAAGGAGCCGCGATGGTCGAAGGCGAGGATGTAGAGCTTCTGGTCGTATCCGAGGTTCATGCCACGGAGTATTCCAAAGGGGTGCGGGCTGCGCTCGGTTGGTCCATAGAATGGTTCCGGTGAGCCAGGGCGCCGACCTATTCGTCGTGTGCAAGCAGTGCGGATCGGAGGTCAGCCCGTACATCACCGAGTGCCCGTACTGCGGCAACCGGCTGCGCAGGCGGGCTCCGAAGCTGCCTCGCCCGGGTGATTCGGGCCGTGGCGGCAAGGGCAGGCGGGGGTTCGGATCGCTGCTGCGCCGCGACGACGCGAGCGGACTCGGCACGCGTCGCAGCCGCGAGCGCGAGGCGCCGGTGTTCAGCGACCGCTGGGCAGTGAGGCGGCCATACGCGACGATCGCGCTCGTCGGGGTCGCGTTCGCCTGCTGGGTCGCGACCAGAGCGGAATACTCGCTGCTCGGCCACATGGCCATCGTCGGCCCGTTGCACGGCGACTGGTGGCGCCTCTTCACCTACCAGTTCGCCTACGTCGAGGGCGGCGGAGGCGGCGTTTACGCGTTCGTCGCGATCACGGCCACCGGGCTGTTCGGCTGGCTGCTCGAGCGGCGCCACGGACCGGCGGTGGTACTGGCGCTGTACCTCGGCGCGGGCGCGCTCGCGGGGCTGGTGGCGGAGGCCGTATACACGCAACACGTGGTCGCCGGCCTCGCCTTGGAGTCGAAGCCGATACTGATCGGCGGCAACGCCGGTGCGCTGGCGCTGCTGGCCGCCTGGGCGACGCCCGACCTGCAGAGGGCCCGTCACGGCGACGCGGACGGCGACCTGCTCGGCGCGGGCGTGATCGGCGCGCTGCTGCTGGCGATCCCGTTCGCTCGTCCCGAGGCGGGCTGGCTGGCCGGCGTTGTCGGCGCCGCGCTCGGCTTCGCCGTGGGGCTCGGCCTGAGCGCGTTCGCGCGCGCCACACGCTAGGCGGCGGCGGCTGTGTGGCAGGC
The DNA here is from genome assembly GCA_036402735.1 of Solirubrobacteraceae bacterium. Lineage (GTDB taxonomy): Bacteria > Actinomycetota > Thermoleophilia > Solirubrobacterales > Solirubrobacteraceae > Palsa-744. Next base: position 38,355 of record DASWSH010000231.1, read on the forward strand.
CTGCGGGCTGACGCGCGCGCCTATGATGGGCGCATCATGGCGATGACCCACGCCGTCGTGCTGATCGAGGCGGAACGCAACGCGCTGGCGGACCTCGGCGGTGCGCTGGCGGACGTCGAGGGCGTCGCCGAGGCGTACTCGGTGACGGGCGAGTGGGACTTCGTCGCGATCGTGCGCGTGCCCGATCACGAGCAGCTGGCGGATGTGGTGACGAGCCAGATAGGCGGCGTGCCCGGCGTCGTCAAGACGCAGACGATGGTCGCGTTCGCGGCATATTCGCGTCACGACCTCGAGTCGCTGTTCTCGATCGGCGAATGACGCGCTGAACGCCCGTGGCGGCGATTCCGATGAAGCCCGAGTACGGGCCGACGTTGGGACGGCTGCTGGCGCCGCGCTGGCACGCCGCGTCGGCGCTCGTGCGCGGGCTGGTGATCCTCGCGGGCGTGGGCGTCGTCGCACTCGCCGCGGGCCTGGTGTTGACGCTCGAGCCTGCGCGCTACTCACACGGCGCCGGCCTGCCGTTCAGCTTCAGCTACAAGGGCCTGTGGCGAACAGCGCCGGATCCGGGCGAGTTCGTCAAGCTGACGGCGAGCAGCGGCGACGGCGGCCTGAAGTACTCATATGCGGTCGCGCCCGTGACACTGAGGCGATACAGCGGCGCGGTGTCGGGGGTGGTGCCGCTGTTCGCCAGGGGCTACCGCGAACGGCTCGCGCGGCGATACCCGGACTTCGTACAGCGCGGCGAAGGCAAGACGCGGATCAGCAAGATGCTGGGGTACCAGGTGCTGTTCACGACGACGCTGGGCGGGCACCTGATCTACGGCCGCGCGGTGCTGCTGTTCCCCGAACGGCCGGGGGTACGCGAGGGCGTGTCGATCGTGATGCTCGCGCGCCCGAACCGCTCTGAACACGCGCCTTCGGAAGTGGCCACCGAAGGCGTGCTGCTGCGCCCCTTGAAGACCTTCGCGTTCGGCTAGCGCGAGGTCTCAGCCGGCGGCGGCGCGGCGTGCCGCTCGCCGTAGCGCGTGCTCGACAGGCGTGATCGCGGGCGGCGCTTCGGTGCCGCCGGAGCGCGGATGGCGGTGCAGCTTGACCGGCGGCGGCGCGGCGGGCGCGAGGGGTTCGGCGGGCGGCGCAGCTTCGGTGGTGACGGCCGGAGGGGCGGTCGTGTCGGACGTGGTGGGCGTGGTCGTGACGTCGGCGCCCGGGCCGGCCGTCGGGGCGCCCGCTTCGGTGCCCGTCGCCGAGCTCGGCAGCTGCGTCGTTTCGCTCGTGACCTGCGTCACCTGCGTCGGCGGCTGCTGCGCCGCGGGGTCGGTCTTGGTTTCGGCCTTCGTCGGCGCAGGCGGTTCCGGTGCCGGCGGCGCGGGCAGCACCGCGGCGGTGGCGCCTGTGGCGGGCGCGGTCGCGGGGGCGACAGCGAGGGCAGGCTTCTGCGCAGCAGCGCGGTGCGCGGCGAGGACCGCCTTCTTGGCAGTGACCGTGCCTGCGCTGAGCGGCTGCGGCTGGCTGCGCGCGACGACCAGTTCCTCCGCGGGTGCGACAGGCGCGGGGACGATCGCCGCGGCGGCATGCGCGTGGTGGCGGTGCGTGGGCACGACGGCCCGGTCGGCGGCGACAGCGCCGGCCGTGGCGAGTGCGGCTGCGGCGATCCCCGCTGCAGCCTTGGTCGCGACGGCGCCCGCACCGGCCGTGACGAGACCGCCCGTGAGCCCACCGCCTCCGGCGGCTGCGCCGGCCGCGCCGGCCGCGGAAGCGGTTGCGCCCGCAGCGGCGCCGGCGTGGGCGCCTCCGGCCGATGCGGTGGTGCCGAGCTTCGCGAGGATCAGCTTCTTGAGGATGAGCAGCGGAGCGACCGGCATGATCGCGGCGAGCGCGCGGTTGTTCTCGCGCAGCTGGCGCTTGAAGCCGAGGCAGCGCTCGCAACCGCGGACATGACGACGCGCCGGCTGGCTGAGCTTGACGAGGCCCTCCGCGGTTTCTCCCAGCTCCAGGCGAACTTCGACGCAGCTCATCTTGCGCGCCTCGGCTGCCTCGGCGAGCGAGATCCGCGCGCGCACCAGCAGCGACTTCACCGACGGCACCGTCGTGTCCATCGCCAGCGAGATCTGGTCGTAGGACATCGCGTCGATCTCGCGCAGCAGCAGCGCGGTGCGCTGCGTCTCCGGCAGGTCCTGCACGTCTGCGATCAGCTCGCGGAAGCTCTCGCGGCGCATCACCTTCTCGCCCGTCGAGAGACCGTGCTCGGCGAAGTGCACGTCCATCGAGTCGACACCGATCGCGGTGTTGCGGCGCAGGTGGTTGAGCGAGCGGTTGCGCGCGATGCGATACAGCCACGGCCGCACGTTGATCGCGCGGTCGTCGGCGAGCACCGCGTTGAAGGCCGCCGCGAACACCTCCTGCAGCACGTCCTCGGCGTCCTCCCTGGAGCCGAGCATGTGCCGGCAGAACGAGAGCAGCCGCGACTGGTAGCGCGAGCACAGCACCTCGAAGGCGGCATGCTGGCCGCGCCGCGTCAGCGCGATCAGGCGCTCGTCCGACTGCAGGCGCAGCAGCGCAGACGGGCCACGCAGGCCCGAGACGCCGCTCGGGTTTGGTAGTGCGGAGACCTCCATGGAAGGGTCAGGGCACGGCTCGTTCGCTGCCTCTTGCCCGAATAGACACGGTAGCAATCGGCAAGTTGCGTCCTGCAGGGGGCCCGCCAGCGTGTGACGATCGAAAACGCGCTTGCGCGGATGAGGCAAGTCGGGGCGCGGTGCCGGTGGTAGACCCACCTAGACTTGGCTCTGCGCGGGCCCGGGTGGCGGAAATGGTGATACGCAGTCGACTTAAAATCGACGGCCCGCAAGGGCATGTGGGTTCGAATCCCACCCCGGGCATCGGCGGCGTCCATCCATTAGAGTCGCGGCGATGTCGACCGAGAGCGCTCAGGAGACCAGGACGTTCCACGGTGGCCGCCTGATCGCGCGGCGCCTGAAGGCGCACGGCGTGAGCAAGCTGTTCACGTTGTCGGGAGGTCACCTCTTTTCGATCTACGACGGCTGTCGCGAGGAGGGCATCGAGATCGTCGACGTTCGACATGAGTCGACTGCGGCCTTCGCCGCCGAGGGATGGGCGAAGGTGACGCGCGAGCCGGGTGTCTGCGCTCTGACCGCTGGACCGGGTGTAACGAACGGGATCAGCGCGATGGCCTCCGCACAGGCGAACCATTCGCCGATCGTGGTGCTGGGCGGCCGCGCGCCGGCGCTGCGCTGGGGACAGGGGTCGTTGCAGGAGATCGACCACGTTCCGTTCGTGCGACCGCTTGCGAAGCTGGCGGCTACGCCGGAGTCGACCGGCGAGATCCCCGGCCTGGTCGACGAAGCTTTCGCTGCGGCGCTCGCACCGCATGGCGGTCCAGCATTCGTCGACTTCCCGCTCGACTACGTGTTCATGGAGGCGGAGGAGCCGGAGGTCGACGAGGAGACGCCGCCGCCGGCCGCGCGCACGGCCGACCCGGCCGCGATCGAACGTGCTGGCGAGCTATTGGCGGGCGCGGAACGGCCGGTGATCATGGCCGGCACGGACCTGTACTGGGGGCATGGCGAGCAGCAGCTTGCAGAGCTGGCGCGGGCGCTGCGAATACCGGTCTTCCTGAACGGCCTCGCGCGCGGCTGTCTGCCGGCGGACGACGAGCTGTTCTTCTCGCGCGCACGCTCGCACGGTCTGAAGGGCGCAGATGTGGCACTCGTGATAGGCGTGCCGATGGACTTCCGGCTCGCCTTCGGCGCCGCCTTCGGCGAGGACACGGAGATCGTTGTGATCGACAGCACCGAAGCGCAGCGCGACAACCCGCGGGCGGTCGCCGCCGAGCTTTACGGATCGCTGCCTGAGACGCTGTCGTCGTTGCGCGAGGCCGCCGGCGGGGCATCGCCCGCCGACGCGTGGGTGGCCGAGCTGCGCGCTGCCGAGAACGAGCGTCGCGAGGCCGAGCGAGCGGAGTTCGAGGATGACCGCTCGCCGCTTCATCCCATGCGGCTGTACGCCGAGCTGGCGAAGGTGCTCGACCGCGACGCGATCGTGATCGGCGACGGCGGCGACTTCGTCTCCTACGCGGGACGCGTCGTGAACAGCTACGAGCCGGGCTGCTGGCTGGACCCGGGGCCTTTCGGCTGTCTCGGCACGGGCCCTGGCTATGCGCTGGCCGCGAAGCTCGCGCGGCCCGAGCGGCAGGTCGTGCTGATGCTGGGCGACGGCGCCTTCGGCTTCTCGGGCATGGAGTTCGACACGCTCGCGCGCCACGGCGTCAACGTCGTCGGCGTGATGGGCAACAACGGCATCTGGGCGCTCGAGAAGCACCCGATGGAGTTCCTCTACGGCTACTCCGTAGCCGCGGAGCTGCGGCCGGAAACCCGCTACGACCAGGTCGTCGAAGCGCTGGGCGGGCACGGCGAGATGGTGAGCGCGCCGCAGGACGTCGCGCCGGCGATCGAACGTGCCTTCAGCGCAGGCAAGCCCGCGCTCGTCAACGTGCTGACCGATCCTGCCGTCGTGTACCCGCGCAAGTCGAACCTGGCCTAGGCGGGCGCTAGCCGAGACCGGCGAGCCGCAGAGCGCCGCCGTGCAGAATGTCGCGCTCCGAGACTTCCACCTGCTCGAGCTCCATCACCTTCATCGCCTCGATCAGCAGGATCATGCCGGCGACGATCGTGGGTGCGCGATCGGGATGCAGTCCCGGCACCTCGCGGCGCTCCTGTTCGGTCATGTCAGCGAGCCGCGCGAGCAGCAGTTCGACGGTGGCGAGCAACAGGCAGTGGCCGTGAACGCGCTGGGCGTCATATGGCTCGAGTTCGAGGTCCATCGCCGCGGCCGAGGTGGCGGTGCCTGCGACCGCGATGCCGCGCCTGACCGGCGCGCGCTCGTCCTGCGGCAGCTTCGAGAGAAAAGCGGCGCGGGCATCCTCGGCGAGCGCCTGCAGCTCCTCGTCGGGCGGCGGGTCGCTGTGGATGTGGCGCTCGCTCATGCGCACCACGCCGACCGGCACGGAGACGTGGAAGCCGGCCGAGCGGCCAACGCCCACGACGAACTCAGTGGAGCCGCCGCCGATGTCGATCACGACCGTGGGCTCGCTCGCAGCAGCCCGCCCGGACATCGCGCCGAGGAACATCAGCTGCGCCTCTTCCTCGCCGCTCAGCACTTTCGCGTCGAGCCCGATCTCGCGCACCTGCTCGGCGAACTGCTCGCCGTTCGATGCCTCTCTGACGGCGGACGTGAGCACCGCAAGGTTCGCCTCGCAGCGATGCGCCTCGATCTCCTGCATGTACTCGCGCAGCGTGTCCAGCACACGCTGCATCGCCTCCTCCGACAGCGCTCCGCCGGCGTCCACGCCGTCGCCGAGCCGCGTCACGCGCGAGCGGCGCACCAACTCGTCCACCGTGCCCTTCTCCGTGTCGGCCTGCGCGATCAGCAGCCGCGTGGAGTTCGTTCCGATGTCGAGGACCGCGACGGGCATTGCGGGCATGCTAGACGTGCTCGCAAACAGCGGCCCGAGGGCTTGGCCGGGGCGCGTTTGCTCTGCTAGAACTTAAGTAGCGACGCGGGGTGGAGCAGTCTGGTAGCTCGTCGGGCTCATAACCCGAAGGTCGCGGGTTCGAATCCCGCCCCCGCTATGAACAATCGCGATCAGCGCGATCGGTCTGCGGCTCGAGAACGAAGAAAACCGGGTGCCCGGTTCCCGGGCGAAAACGGTAGAAAACTTCCGTCACGACGGCGCGAAAACCCTGACCGGTTTCGATGGCCCACGTGTTGCGCGAATCGACTCAGCTGGCCGCCGACAGGAGCCATAGTCCGAGGCTGGTGAAGCCGACCATTACGACGAGCATCCAGTACTGCGAGCGGATGGCGGCGCGAGAGTCCTTGTAGAGCACCAGCGCGCGGTCGTGAGCGAGCGCGAGCCCGGAGACGTGACCGGCCAGCAGGGCGCCGACCTGCACGTACCAGATCGCGTTGGGGGTCAGCACGCTGAAGTCGATTTGTCCGCCCGCGGTCCCGAAGATATTCGAGCCTACGCCCAATGGGTCGGATGCGAGATACCAGACTGCCTGGCTCTGGTAGACGAGCAGCGAGAAGTAGTGGGCGACGACGTACGCCAGCGCAATCGGCACGAGGGTGTGGGCGAAGCGGACCGCCAGCACGTTGGTCGGGGTGGTCCGGTCGATCGAGTGCATCCCGCGGATGCCGAGGTAGTAGATGCCGGCGATGATCGCCACCATCGCGAGCAGGCAGAGCGTGCCTGTCAGCTCGATCGAGGCGGTGGGGCCCAGCCCGAGGTTCGAGAGGAGGCTCTGCAGTTCGGGCTCGAGCGTGTTGATCCACAGCGAACCCTGCTCCAGCCCGTCGAAGCTGGTCGACCCGATCATCGCGGCGAGCAGCGCAACGGTCCCCGGCAGTGGCTCGAGGCTCGTTACGCCGGCGAGTGGCAGTCGGAGCTCGACCTGGTTGCGTCGCCAGTGCAGCGGCGCGAGCCGCGAGAACAGGTTGAAGTAGACCGCGAAGGCGTCGCCGCGGGAGGTCCATGTCTCGATCCCGTAAAGGCCCATCCCGATCCATTGGACGCACCCGTAGCCAATTGCCAGCCAGGCAAGGGTGCTCGGTTTGTCGTGTTGGAGGTAGATCAGCTCCAGCCAGGCGAACCCGAGAATCCCGACGACGGCTGGCCAGCGGCCGAGCCAGCGCGGATAGGTCCTCGGCTTGTGGTCCGGCGTGCCTGTGATCACCTTCGCGGTCAGCCATGCGACGCCGCGCGCGACCGCTCGCCAGGGGTTGAAGGCCCGGAACACGTCGCCCAGCAGGAAGCTGACGAAGGGCAGGCCGACCCAGAAGAGGACATAGATGAAGGTCGGCGCGAGGTTTGCAGGGGGGAGTTCCTGTTCGCCTGCCAAGCCGGCGTAGACGACGATCGCGAACAGTGCGACGCCGATCGCGCCGCAGACCGGATCGAATACGCGTGGGAGAACCAGCAGAACGCGGCTGCGCGCTCGCTCCAGTCGCGGCGATGGCCACAGCGTGGCCAGCGCGACGAAGGAGACGACGAGCACGATTGCCGCCGCCCATGCGAACAACCAACGGGGCACCGGCAGATCGGTCTTGCCGATGATGCCATGAGCGAGCGCAGAGGTCGGGAGCGCGAGCGCGAGCGCGAGCGACGCCGACAAGGCAATCGCCAGGAGGCGCCTCTTCGAGCCGGTGGGTAGGAAGGATGCTCGGCCGGTCATCGGATTTCCAGGTTGGCGATCTGCTCGCCGCGTTTCTCGAGCTCGATCACGTGCCCGCCCTGGTCGGTGCCAGGGAAGCTGAACGTCACGCTTCCGTTCTTGGCGACGTCCTTCTTGAAGTTGAAGCCGTGGACGTGGATCTCGTCTGCGACGTCTGAGATCACCGTGAACACGACCTGTTCGCCCTTGTTGTAGGTGAGGGTCTGGACCCCTCCCTTTGGCTTGCCTTCAACCACGTGGATGTAGGCGTGCCCGCTCGTGTGCGTGGCCTTGTTCGAGCTGCTGCTGCTGGCGAGGACGAACGCCACGATCGCCACCGCCACTGCACCAACGATCACGCCGATACGGCTGTTGCGCGACATATTTCAAACCTCCTGGTTGGTCATCTCGCCGTGGGCGAGCGAAGCCACGCCGCCACGGCACACGCTGGCCGGGCGGCCGCCAGCCAGCCGTAGGCGACCGGCGCGGCTACGCCGGTCGCGTCACTGCCCTGAGAGGACCAGAGGTGGCGGGCGCACCGCCAGCGACGCGGCGATCAGCACGCCGCCGCGAGGCAGGATGCGCCAACGAGCTCGCGGCGCGAGCGGCGAAGGGCTGGGGCGGCGCGCCCCCCGTGGGCGCCGGCGAGGACTGCCTTGCAGGCGCTCGGCGCCGACGTAGCGCCCCGCCAGCAGCGGAAGCGCCAGCAGGATCGCCGGGGCGAAAAACAGGAGCCCCAATCCCAGGTCGAGGAAGCCGTCCTTCAGCAGCCAGAGCGCCGAGACGGCGCAAGCGGCGAGGACGAGGCGCAGACCGCGACGAGACATGCCCCGGAGAGAATACGCTCGTGCAGCCACATGGCGGCCCTCACGTACATACCCGTGTTCGCCCATCTCGGCCACTGGTACGTCTCGCTCCCGGTCTTCGGGGGGCCCGTGGTGGTGATCGCGGTGGTCGTGAAGCTTTCGGAGCGGCGCGAGCGTCGGCGTGTCCGGGCTGGCGACCCAAGCCGTCTCCGTGTCGCGGCCACCCATGGCGAGGACCGGACGATCTTGACCGTGAACGGAACGTTGGACTACCCGGCAGTGCTCTCGATCGAAGCCGAGATCGACGCGGCGATCCGGCGGGGCCCTCGGGCACTGCTCGATCTGAGCAACGTCACATCCGTCGAGGTGGACCTCGCCTGGAGCCTCGCTGAGGTAATCAACGCCGTCAAAGGCGCCGATGTCGCTCTCGTGATCGGAGCCGACCCAGCATTGGACCCGTTGAGGAAGATATGTGCCCTCGAAGGCATCAAGGTGGTCGAGGAATCGACCTCTACGGTTGATGGAGTGCCACACGCCGCGAGCACAGGACGATGACCCCAAGAACACTGAGGATCGTGCTGATCGCGCTGGCCGTGTTGGGCGTCGGCCTGGCGACCTACCTCACCTACATCCATTACGCGCACGTCCAGCCGCTGTGCGGGACCAACGGGGGCAGCTGCCTGAAAGTCCAGACGTCGCAGTACTCCAAGCTCGCCGGGGTGCCCGTGGCGCTGATGGGCTTGATCGGCTACATACTGATCCTCGGCACGCTGCTCGTGCCCGAAGATGAGCGCACCCGCTTCGCCACCGCCGCTCTGGTTCTCGGTGGATTTGCCTTCAGCGCCTATCTGACCTACCGCGAGGTCTTCTCCCTGAAAGCGATCTGCGAGTACTGCGTTGGCAGCGCCGTGCTGCTGACCGTGATGCTGCCTCTGTCGCTGTGGCGGTTCCTCCGAATCGAGAGCCCGACCGATCCCGGGCGAGATCAACGCCAGGTGCGAGCCAGCGAGCCGCTGGGCACCAACCTGTAGTCAGCCGGAAACTCGGCGTTCTCGATCTGCACCCAGGTGCCAAGAGCGCTAGCGTTCGCAGTGCGTCCGGCCCCACAAAGGGCCGGGCAGGGCGGCGGTCCCCACGCGCTTCAGCGGTTGTCAGTCGCTGCGTGGGGGCCGTCTTGTCGCTCCCGCCAGCCCGGCTGGGGCTTGCCGGATCACTCCGGTGTACAAGTCGTATCACCGGCCTCGCCGCTTTCAGCAGCGCGTTTCCGCAAATCCCGGGAAAACTAGCCATCGCGCGGCAAGAACTACCGCTTTTGCAGGGGATGTGTATCGGAGGACGACCTTGAAGTTGCCGTCCTTCGACTCGAGATATCGACGCCGGGCCACGGGAGCC
>DASWSH010000232.1:0-2384 GCA_036402735.1 Solirubrobacteraceae bacterium
CGATCAGCCGGCGAGGTGAGGCGTCACCGCGGCGGACTTGCAATGCACGAACGTGAGCGAACGCGCCGCTTTCGCTGCTTTGGCCGAGGCGGAGGCTTTGTTCATCGTGATCCGGGCGAGCACGTGGTGGGCGCCGATCCTTAGCCGCGCGGCGTCGAGACGCACCGACAGCAGCCCTTTGCGCGAGTTCCTCGCCGTCAGCGTCTTGACCTTGCGGCCGTCGAGGTAGAAGACGGCCGTGTTCACGCCGCGCGACTTGATGCTGGCGGTGAACGCGCCCCGCACGCATCCCTGCGGACCGCGCAGCGACGGAATCGTCGCCGAGGTGAAGCCCAGCACGCCCGTGCTGGGAGACGTCCTCGTCAGGGCGCTGGAGCTGAGCAGGCTGCGACCCTGCGTGGTCGTGCTGCTCGTCGTGTTGCCCGGAGGTGGCGGGTTGTTGGGCGTGGTCGGTTCGGTGTGCACTTCTTCGAGCGGCGCGAGCGTCACGAGCACGGTGTTCGATTCCTGCGTTTTCGGCGATCCTTCCCCGGCTTCGGGCGTGCCGGTGATCTTCGCCTTGTTCGCGTAGGACCCTGCCGCGCGATCGGCGGCCGTCAGCGTATGGGTGCACGTGTAGACATCTTTGCCGAGAGGTTCGATGGGCGTCAGAGTGCCGCCCTTGACGGTACCGATGTCGCAGTTCGGGTCGGTGAGGTAGCCGAACGTGAGCGGGGTGTTGCCCGTGTTCGTCGCGGTGATCGCGTATTCGACCGTCTGCCCGACCTGGCCGGTGAGCGGCGCTTCCGTGGGCGGCTGACCGCTGCCCGCGATCGCCTGCAGCTTGTGCAGCGTGAAGGCCGGCGCCGCGCTGCACGTGACGTTGCCGTGGATGTCGAAGTTGCCGTCCACGCCGTTGGTCTGCCACTTGGAGAGGATGTCCACGCCGTAGTGGCCGACCGGGAATGCGATCGGCACCACGCTCGTGCCGTCGGAGCCTTCGAAGGAGAAGGTCACGGGCGGGAAGAAGATCGGTCCCGACGAGAGCGATTCCGGCGGCTTTTTGATCGAGATCCACTCGACCCCCGTGTTCGGCGAGCCGGACACAGAGGGGAAGTGGTGGTAGGCGACGGTCACGCCGGTGCAATCGATCGTCACGACGTTGCCGGCCTTTTCTTTCAGGCTGAGACGCATGGCTTCCCGCGCCTGGCGCACGCCGTCGCGCGCGTGACGCACGGTTTCTCTCGCCTGGCGGACGGCATCGCGGTGCTCGCGTGCGGCTTCGCGCGCCTGGCGCACGGCTTGCCGCGCCCGGCGCAGCGCTTCGCGCGCCTGGCGCAGCGCTTCCTGCGCCTCGTGCCTCCCGGAGGGCTGGGTTTCCGCGCCGGGGGCGGGCGCGGCCTGGGCGCCGGCGGGTGCGGATGCTTCGGCGGGCGCTTCGGTTCCTTCGGCAGCCGCGGCGGACCCGGCGGCAGCCGTGAGGATCACAGCGATCAGCGCGAGCAGCCCGAGCATGCGTCGCAGCTCGCGGCGCAGGCTGAAGCCGCAAGCCCCTCTCATCGCTCGCTGCCTATCCGGTCCCCTCTCCATGGGTGCCTGCTCCCGCTGTCCGTTGCCACTGTCCTGGTCGCTTTGGTCCCGCAGCTTCCCCTCCAGGAATGCGGCATACACTTCAAATCTAGTTTCCCGCTGGCTGCACCCTTGATTATCCCCCGATAGGGGTGATCTTCGGGGGAGACCAGGGGGGACTGCACGGGTGGTATCAACCTCACCCGAATGGCTCGTGAGGGGGTACAGTTCGGTCATGCAGCCGGCGCACATAACGGTCGCGGTCGGACAGTTCACGGATCTGCTGGCGCGGGGCCTGCGCGGGCTGATCGACGACGATGACCGGCTCGAGCTGGTGGCCGCCGACGTCACGGCCGCGCAGCTGACGATGGTGCTGCGCGCGCGGCGCCCGCGCGTGGCGATCCTCGACGCGGGGCGCCTGCGCAGCCCCGCCGAGGCGCGCACGCTGACCTCCTCGCATCCCGGCACGCACCTGCTGCTGCTCGCCGACCGGCCGACCAGCGTCGAGTGTGCGCAGATGGTCGCGTTCGGCGCCGCGGCATGCCTGGCGAAGACGACCCAGTCACGCGACGTGCTCAACGCGATCCACCTCGCCTCGCGCGGGCTGCAGCTGACGCCGCGCGCCCGCGACGGCCGCGGCGCCGGCGAGGGCCTGCTGACACAGCGCGAGGCGGATGTGCTCGCCGGCCTGCAACAGCGGCGCTCGAACGCGCAGATCGCCGGCGACCTGCACATCAGCATCGAGACCGTGCGCACGCACGCGCGCCACATCTATCGCAAGCTGGGCGTCTCCTCGCGCCGCGAGCTGCTGGCGGCGCCGGCGCCGGGCACGACGA
>DASWSH010000233.1:0-3637 GCA_036402735.1 Solirubrobacteraceae bacterium
CGGCGATGCTTCAGCAGCTGGGGCTGCCGCTGGCGACGGACCTGATCGGCGGGTTCCAGGCGCTGCGTGCCGGACCGGCCAGAGCCTGGGCTATCGCGTCGAGCAGTCGACCGAAGACGCGACGATGGACCGGATAGAACAAATACCAGTGGGCCAGCCCGGTGAGACCGGACGGATCGAACACGGTGGTCTGACGGACGGTTGTGCGGTCCCGCTCTCGGGAGACCTCGAATTGCAGCCACAGACGGCCGGGGATGTTCATCTCGGCGGTGAGCCGCAGCAAACGGGCCGGCTCGATTCGCTCGACGCGCCAGAAGTCAACCGCGTCACCGACGCGCAAGTCGAGGGGATCGCGACGGCCGCGGCGCATCCCTTCTCCTCCATGCGCTCTGTCCAACCATCCGCGCAGGCGCCAGAATCGGTCTGTCTCATACCAGCCGGTCTCGCCGCCGAGGCGCTGGATCGGCAGGAACGCCTCCTCAGGCTCGCGCTCGACCCGGATCACATCAGAGGTAACGCGCCTCCCGCCGACTGCGAGCCCGCCCCAGCGCATGCGGCGAGTGGTCGGTATCGCCGCGGCCCAGTGCGTGTCGGCGAAGTCGCGGTCGTCGTCGAGTAGCGCGCGCTCGATCGCTGCGGGCAGGCCTTGCGCGGACACGCCGAAAGCGGCAGCGGCGCCGTCGTCGACGGTTGTCTGGTTACGAAGGCTCTCGACCATCTCGGCCGCGACTCGGCCGTGCTTCGGCGCGAGTGTCGCGACGAGCCGTCGCGAGAAGCGGGGGGTGAGCAGCGGCGTCGTGAGGACGGACCGCCGCAGGCCGCGCTGTCGTGCGTACTCGCGCATCAGCTCGGCGTAGCTGACGCGATCGGAACCTCCGATCTCGAAGACGCCGTCCGCCGGAGCGTGAACCTCGATCGCCGCGAGCAGGTAGCGCAGCACGTCGGCGATCGCGATCGGCTGGGACAGGGTGTTGAGAGCTGGGGGAGCAACAATCACGGGCACGTGCTCGACGAGCGTTCGCAGTGTCTCGAACGACGCGCTGCCCGGGCCGATCACGATCGAGGCGCGCAGCTCTACGGTCGGTACTCCAGCGGCTCTGAGGAGGCGTCCGACCTCCTGGCGGCTCGCCAGATGCGCCGAGAGGTCGGGGTCATGCCCGAGTCCGCCGAGATACACGATCTGCGAGACGCCCGCCGAGCGCGCGGCGTCGGCGAAGTTGACGGCCGCTTGCCGGTCGCGCTCCTCGAAGCCGCCACCCGCAGCCATCGAATGGACGAGGTAGCACGCCGTGTGCACCCCGGCGAACGCGGCGTCGAGGGAGCTCCGGTCCAGAACGTCCCCTCGCACCAAGCCGGTGCCCGGCGCCGCGACGGCTTGCAGTCGCTCAGGGTGCCGCGCGAGACAACGAACCGGACGACGCCGCTGTTGGAGCTCGCGCAGCAGCTCTCTGCCGACGTATCCGGAGGCGCCGGCCAGAAGCGTGAGCCGGTCGTCGCTTTGGATCTCCACCATCCGGCCATACTACTACAGACCATAGTAGACCTGCAACCAGCAACCGAAGATGTCTGGGGAGTGCGGAGTGAGACTGCTCAGGAGCGCCGTGCGAGGCGCTGCAGCGCGCGGCGGCGCTCCGGGTCCAGATTCGCGACCTGCTGCGCGAAGTGCGTGAGGGCGACGTCGCCGTACTCGGCGACGAGCTCCTGCACGTCGGCCCGCGCGCGCTCGGTCATGTACTCGTCGCGGCCGAGCACCGGCGTGTACACGTCGGTGTTGCCCTCGCGGCGGCGGTGGAGCACACCCTTGCGGTGGAGTCGGGCCATGATCGTCATATACGTCGTGTATGCCCGCGGCTTGCGCGCCCGTCGGTTCAGCGCCTCCATCACGTCTCGAACGGTCGCCTCGTCGACCGACCACACCTGCTCCATGACCTCGGTCTCGAGCTCGTGCAGGTGTGGCGGCGCGGCTTCTGCGGGCTTCTTGATTCTGCGCGGCGCCATCTACGACGTAATGTAGCAGACCGCGTCACGCTTGAATCCGCTCCTCTGACACGTTGTAGTAGAGTGGCTGCGATGACCGAGATCGCAATCTCGCTCCGTGCGTCGTCGCGCTGGCTTGGAGCCTCGGTACGCAGACGGCAGCTTGCAAATCTCGCAACCGGCGGTCGTGTGCCTGAGCTGCGCATCTCCGACCGGTGCTTCGGCCGCCTCGCTCCCAAGGACGAGATGGTCGCGCGCGGCCTGGCCCTGCGTCCTGCCGCCCCGGCCGCAGTGAATCTGGCCGAGCGATGACGGTGTCGGCTCCGCTCTCAGGAGCTCCAGCGTCCGGTAACTCCGCGGGCAAGCCTGGGCGATCTGTGCGGGGAGCCTCGATCGGGGCCAATCGGGCGTTTGCCGTCTCACTCGCGCTCGGTCTGCTGGCCGCGGTGGCTGCCGCGCTGGCGATGCTGCGTGCTCTGGAGTCCTGGCATGTGGGTTCGCCGTCGTCGGTCCGAACTGTCTCGATCATGGGCCAGCGGATGAGCTATCCGGCCGCGAACGCGGGCGCGATAGCGGTCGTGGTCCTTGCTGCGCTCGGGCTCGCGATGGTGGCGACGGCGACGGCGCGGCTGGGCCGCGAGCTGCGCGGAGATCGCCGCTTTCGCAGGGTCCTCGATCAACGGACGCCACGGCGGCTCCATGGCGCGTGGATCTTCGAGGATGACCGGGCACAGGCGTTCTGTGCCGGCCTGCTCCGTCCGCGCGTCTACATGTCGACAGGAGCGATCGAGCTGTTGGACGAGGATGCGCTCGCGGCGGTCCTCGCACACGAGCGTCACCACGCCAGCAACCGCGATCCATTGCGACTCGCATGCGCGCGAGCCATCGCGGCGGGCATGCCGTTCCTACCGAGCGTGCGACGTTTGCTACAGCGGCAGCATGCCCTCGCGGAGATCGGCGCCGACGAGGCGGCGGTGCACGCCGAGGGCGTAGACCGTTCCGCTCTTGCCAGCGCGATGCTCAGCTTCTCCGAGGCGAGCGGTACCGGCGCCGGCGGCGTGGACGCCGAGCGCATCGACAACCTGCTCGGGGAGCCGCTGCAGTGGCGCTTCCCGTTATTGCTCTGCGTCATCGCTGCAGCAGCGCTGCTTTCGACGCTGGCGCTTCTCGTGCTCGCCGGACGGGTCGCGAGCGGCAGCGCGACACTCGCGCCGCCGTTCCTCTCGAGCCAGCCGTGCGTTGTCGTGCTCGCGCTGCTGCCTGCCGGTGCGTTGGCGCTGGTTGCCGCTCGCGTTCGTTCACGTCGAGCGGCTCCGGCTGTTGGCGCGAGCCACACGCAGCAAGCCGCATAGCGGCCCGACCGCTCGCTTGCTGAGGCTCCGGCCGCGCACGCCGGCGAGCCCCGTCGCACGATCGGTGCGGCCCGCGCAAGCGAAGCAGCTTGACTATGACGCACAGTAGTACTACGGTCTATCGTATAGAGCACCTCAACCAGCAATTCGCCGGAGGCCTGCACATGAGCCAGCTCGAGATCGACCACGATGACCCCACCCCGACGAGATCGGAGCGCCGCCGCCAAGCGCGCGCCGCGCGGATTGCGCTTGAACGGGCGCGTGTGGAGAGAGATCTACGCCGCCGGCGCCTGGCACTGCTCGCCGCG
>DASWSH010000234.1:0-10006 GCA_036402735.1 Solirubrobacteraceae bacterium
TCGTTCATGCCGCAGAACTGCGAAGCGCCGGTGGCGATCCGAGCGGCCGAGGACCCGATCGATCGCGCCGACGACGAGCTGCTCGACGTGCTGCCCGAGTCCAACCGCAAGCCCTACGACATGTACGAGGTGATCAGCCGCATCGTCGACGACGGCTTCTACTTCGACATGAAGGGGCAGTGGGCGAAGACGATCATCACATGCTTCGCGCGCTTCGGCGGGCGCCCCGCCGGGATCGTCGCCAACCAGCCCAAGCAGCTCGGCGGCATCCTCGACAACGACTCCGCCGACAAGGCGGCAAGGTTCGTGAACCTCTGTAACGCCTTCTCGATCCCGCTCGTGTTCCTGATGGACGTGCCCGGCTTCATGGTCGGCACGAAGGTCGAGGCCGCGGGCATCATCCGCCACGGCGCGAAGATGCTCTACGCGGTCGCCAACGCGACCGTGCCGAAGGTCACCGTGATCACCCGCAAGGCCTACGGCGCCGGTTACTACGTGATGAACGGCCGCGCCTACGAGCCCGACCTGATCGTTGCCTGGCCGAGCGCCGAGATCTCCGTGATGGGCGCCGAGGGAGCCGTCGAGATCGTGATGCGCAAACAGGTCGAGGAAGCCGAGGACCCCGAGGCGAAGAAGGCCGAGCTGATCGACGCCTACCGCAAGATCATCGACGTCTACATCGCCGCCGGCAACGACATGATCGACGACGTGATCGACCCCCGTGAGACGCGCGCGAGGATCTGCAGCGCGCTGGAGATGGCGCAGAACAAGAAAATCGAGCGGCCGTGGAAGCGGCAGGGGGTGGTGCCGGTATGAGACGCCTTGCAGGAGGCGATCGCTGATGGGGATCGGCCAGCGGCTCGTCAAGCTGAGCGACCGCTTCTACGACCGGATGCGCGACCCGCAGGCCAAGGAGGCAGCGCGCGGCGAGCCCACCGCGCAGGGCTTCGATGCGCTGCGCGGCGCCAGCTACTGCCTGCTCGTCAGCTACCGGCGCAGCGGCGAGCCGATGCCCACGCCGGTCTGGTTCGGGCTCGACGCCGAGAGCCGCCTGTACGTTCGCAGCGAGGCGGACGCCGCCAAGGTGAAGCGGATCCGCGCCAACAGCCGGGTTCTGGTCGCTCCGGCCAACTCGCGCGGCAAGCCGACCGGTCCGCTCGCCGAGGGCCTCGCCCGCGTGCTGCCGAAGGACGAGGAGGCGCGCGCGGAGCAGGCGTTGCGGTCCAACTACGGCCTCGGCCGGCGGCTCTACGAGGGCATGTCGGTGCCGCTGGGCGTGGACAGCGTCTACCTGGAGGTGACACCGACATGAGCCTCGACGATCCCGTCGTCATCACGTGCTCCATCTCGGGCGCGATCGCCAACCGCGAGCAGTGCCCCGCGATCCCCTACACGCCCGCCGAGTACGCGGCGGAGGCGCGCCGCATCGTCGACGAGGGGGGCGTGATGATCCACATCCACGCGCGCAAGGGCGACGGCACCCCCTCCTACGAGGTCGAGGACTTCGCGGCGATCACGCAGGCGATCCGCGACGAGGTGGGCGACGAGGTGATCGTCAACTTCTCGACCGGCACGATCGGCGTGCCCGTGGAGAAGCGCATCGAGTACCTGCGCGAGTGCCGCCCGGAGGTGGCGGCGCTGAACATGGGCTCGATGAACTACGCCAAGTACTCGCGCTCGCGCAAGGCGTTCGTCTTCAACATGGTCTTCGCGAACCCCTTCGACGAGATCGTCGAGCTGCTCGAGGCGATGAACGAGCTCGGCATCAAACCCGAGCACGAGTGCTTCGACGTCGGCCACGTCGGCAGCCTCGCGCCGCTGATCGACATGGGCGTGCTGCATCCGCCGCTGCACGTCGACTGCGTGATGGGCGTCGTCGGCGGCATCCCGCCGACGGCGCGCAACCTCGCGGCGATGGTCGACAACATCCCGGCTGCGGCCGCCGGCGCAGCGGCGAACCACTGGGGGGTGATCGGCATCTCGCGCGACCAATGGATGCTCGTCGCGGCCGCGCTGACGCTCGGCGGCTCGATCCGCGTCGGCCTGGAGGACAACCTCTACCTGCCCGACGGCACGATGGCCGGTTCCAACGGCGAGCTGATCGCGAAGGCGCGGCAGATGACCGAAGAGATCGGCCGCCGCCCGGCGACCGTGCAGGAGGCGCGAGCGGCGCTGAACGTGCCGGCGGTGCCACAGCGTGTGGGGAGCGCCGCGTGAGCGCGCTCCCGCTCGCAGGCATCCGCGTGCTCGACCTCTCGCGGCTGCTTCCCGGCGGGTTCTGCTCGCTGTTGCTGGCGGACTTCGGCGCAGACGTGCTGAAGGTCGAGGACACGGGGATGGGCGACTACATCCGCTGGTCGCCTCCGTACTACGACGGTGCGCACGACAGCGCGAGGTCGGCGCTGTTCCTGTCGCTGAACCGCAACAAGAAGTCGATCCGGCTCGACCTGAAGAGCGAGGGCGGCCGCGATGCGCTGCTGCGACTGGTGCGCGAATACGACGTGGTGCTGGAGTCGTTCCGGCCCGGCGTGCTCGAGCGGCTCGGCGTCGGCTACGAGCGCATGCGCGAGGAGAACCCCGGCATCGTCTACTGCGCCATCAGCGGATACGGGCAGGACAGCCCGAAGCGCGATGCCTCGGGCCACGACATGAACTACCTCGGCCTCGTCGGCCTGCTGGGGCTGACGGGCGAGAGCGGCGGCCCCCCGATCCAGGCGGGCGGCCAGATCGCCGATCTCGGCGGCGGCGCGCTGATGGCCGCCTTCGGCATCCTCGCGGCTCTGCGCGAGCGCGACGGAGGGGGCGCGGGCTCCCCGGGCTCGGGCGAGGGACAGCTGGTGGACGTCTCGATGGCCGACGGTGCGCTGTCCTGGCTGGCGATGGTCGCCGCCAGCTACTTCGCCGACGGCAACGTGCCGCGTCGCGGCGAGCTGCCGCTTGCCGGCTCGCTGATCTGCTACCGCCCGTATGAGTGCGCCGACGGCTGGGTTTCGCTGGGCGCGCTCGAGCCGAAGTTCTGGCAGGCGTGGTGCCGCGGGGTAGAGCGCGAGGATCTGATCGTCGCGCAGTTCGAGCGTCCCGGCTCGCCGGCGCACGCCGAAGTCGGCGAGATATTCCGCGGCCGCACGCGCGCGCAGTGGGAGGCGTTCGCGCGCGAGCACGACTGCTGCCTGGAGCCGGTGCTCGAGCTGGACGAGGCCCTCGCGTCGGAGCTGGTCGCGGCGCGCGAGATGGTCGTGGAGCTGGAGCAGCCCGGCGCCGAGCAGCCCGTGCGCCAGCTCGGCATCCCGGTCAAGCTCACCCGCACGCCGGGCGCGCACGACCGCCTGCCCGGGCCGGCGCTCGGCGAGCACACCGAGGCGGTGCTCGCCGCCGCCGGCTACTCCGCCGAGCAGATCTCTCAGCTGCTCGCGAGCGGCGCTGCAGCCGGCCCGGCAGAGGTGCAGCACGGCGCGACGCTGAGGGCATGAGCGAGCAGCTGCCGGTGCCGCGATGACCGCGTCCCGCAAGGGCGCTGCAGGCACGGCCGACCAAGATGGCGCGGCCGCCTCCGCTAACGGCCGCAGCCCCGAGCGCACGCTGCTGAAGATGAGCGAGCTGGCCGAGCGCTCCGGTGTGAGCCCGGGCACGATCCGCTACTACCTGCGCGAAGGCCTGCTCGGCGACGACGCCGAGGTGATGCGAACGAGCCGCAACATGGCCTACTACCCGCCCGACTACGTCGAGCGGATCGCGCTGATCAAGCGCCTGCAGGAGGAGCGCTTCATGCCGCTGCGCGTGATCGGCGCGGCGCTGCGCGAGCAGCCCGAGCGCGTGCGCGCGCTGATCGAGCTGGAGGACAGGATCCTCGAGCGTGCGCTGGTGAGCGTCGAGGACGGCAGCCGCGTGTCGCGCAAGCTCGCCGTCGAGCGCTACGACGTGCCGCGCAACGTGCTCGATCGGCTCGCCGAGATCGGCGTGCTCACGCCGAACCAGCGCGGCTACGACCGTGACGACGTGAAGATCATCGAGGCGATCGCAGCCTTCCGCGCGGGCGGCTACGACGAGGCGCTCGGCTTCACCGTCTACGACACGCTGCGCTATCGCCGCGCGCTGGAGCCGCTCGTCGAGGAGGAGGTGCGGGCGCTGCTCGAGCGCCTCGCCGGCGAGGTCGATGTCGAGCGCGCGATGGAGATCGTGGCCGCCGGCACCGAGCCTCTGCGCGAGCTGATCGGCGCGATGCACTCGAAGCTGCTGCTCGCCGAGCTGCGCAACCACCGTGGCACGCGCGCAGGCTGAGATGCATGCGACACGTATGCTAACGTGCCGCTACGTATGTCGAAGCTCGTCCAGATTCGGGATGTCCCCGACGAGGTGCACGCGACGCTGAAGTCCCGCGCTGCTCTGAGCGGCGTCTCGTTGTCGGAATACCTGAGGACGATGCTCGAGCGCGATGCCCTCCGTCCCACACCGGAGGAGCTCTCGGCCAGGATTCGTACGCGCGGCAGGCCGCAGCTGTCCGAGCCGATCGAGGACACCGTTCGGCGCCTGCGCGACGAGGGAGAGTGACGGTACTCGACACGAGCGGCGCGGTCGCGTTTCTGCTCGACCAGCCGTCAGCTCCCGTGGTCGAGCGGCTGTTCGCCGAGGAGGGCGAGCTGACCGCGCCGGATGTGCTCGTTTTCGAGGCGCTGGCGGTGCTCAGGCGCATCACGCTTCACGGAGATCTCGAGGAGCGGCGTGCCCAGGGCGCGATCGAGGATCTCGGCGAGCTGCCGATCCGGCTGTACGCGAGCATGCCGCTGCGCTCGCGAGCCTGGGAGCTGCGTTCGAACTTCAGCGCAGCGGACGCGCTGTTCGTCGCGCTGGCAGAGCGGCTCGGCTCTCCCCTTGCGAGCATCGACGCCAGCCTGCTCTCCGCGCTGGGCGGAGTCGAGGGCGTCGATGTCGCAACGATTCGGCTGTAGCCTCACCAGCGGGCGCGGTGGTGCTCCATCACGCCCCGTCCGCGTGCCAGCTCGACGCCGCCGGGCAGCGTGCCGGCGAAGCTGCCGAAAGGCGCGCGGTAGTCGCTGGCGAGCAGCAGGAAGTTGTCGTGGCGGCTGCGCTCGGCCGCGGCCGTGAAGCTGAGCTCTGAGCCGTCCTCGCAGCGGATCGACGACAGGTCAGTCGCGAAGCGCACGGGCGGCGCCTCCGCCGGGACGCCGTCCTGCCAGACGGCGCGCTCGCTGCCCTGCGCCGGATCGTTGACGCCCTCGACGAGGTTCCACGCGACCGGCACTCCGTCGGGAGTCTCGCCCACGCCGGCGCTCCAGCGCCACTCGGTCTCGCGCGCGTGGTAGCCGAGCGTGTCGTCGATCACAGCGCGCGCCGCGATCGGCTCGGCTGCGCCGCCGTCCAGCGAGAGCGTCCCCTGCACCGCGATCCCCGCCTGCTTGCGAGTCCACACCTCGCCGCGGCCATGAGGGCAGCGTGCCTGCACACCCGCGTCTTCCGCGAGCACGAGGTCGAGGAACACGCCGCGGTCGCGCAGCACGAGCAGTCCCGTCCCGGCGGCGCCAAGCGCGGCGCCGTCGAGCAGCTGCAGCTCTCCGCGCCGCGGCAGCAGACGCGTGCGCTCCCGGTTCACCGCAGCGCGCGCGGGCGTCGACCCGCCGGCCACCGCCAGGCCCTGTTCGGTGCCCGGCAGGTGCAGCGCCCAGAAGGTCTGGCGCAGCGGCCCGATCTGCACGGCCGCGGCACATGCGAGCAGCTGCTCGCCGAAGATGCCGACGTAGCGCCAGCGCTTGCGCGGCCGACCGCGATCGACGAGCCCGCGGTCGAGCGGCTGCACGGTCGCTGTGGTTATGCTTGGCATTGTTGACTGACCAGTCAATCGGGGAGATCCTCTTGCGGGTCGCTGCAATCCAGCTCAACTCCACTGCCGACCAGGCTGCCAACACGGCCGCTGCAGACCGCCTGACGCGCGCCGCCGCTGCGGAGGGCGCAGAGCTGATCGTACTCCCGGAGAAGTGGACGGCGATGGGTTCCGAGCAGGATCAGCTCGCCGCTGCCCAGCCGCTCGAAGGCCCCGCGGTGACGTGGGCGCGCGAGCTCGCACGCGAGCTGTCGGTCGAGCTCGTCGCCGGCTCGTTCCTCGAGTTGGTGCCCGGCCAGCGCAAGCCCGCCAACACCTCCGTGCACGTCGATCGCGACGGCGAGATCCGCGCCGTCTACCGCAAGCTGCACATGTTCGACGTCGAGGTGGGCGGCAAGGTCTACCGAGAGTCCGAGCTCGAGCAGCCGGGCGAGGAGATCGTCGTGTCCCGCACAGCGGACGGCGTCGAGTTGGGCATGTCGATCTGCTACGACCTGCGCTTCCCGGAGCTGTACCGCATCCTCGCCGTGCTCGGCGCCCGGGTCATCGCGATCCCCGCGGCGTTCACGCTGGCCACCACGCGGGACCACTGGGAGACGCTCGTGCGGGCACGCGCGATCGAGGACCAGGCATTCGTGATCGCGGCGAACCAGGTCGGGGTGCATCCCGCCGGTCAGCACTCCGGCGGGCGCTCGATGATCGTCGACCCGTGGGGCGTGGTGCTCGCGCAGGCGCAGGACAGCGAGGGGCACATCCTCGCGCGCCTGGATCTCGAGCGCCAGCGCGAGATCCGCGACAGCCTGCCGTCGCTCGCCAACCGGCGGCCCGGCGCCTACCGCTGGCCGCAGGAGCAGGCGGCACACGCGGGGGGCACCCGGTGAGCGACGCCCGGCGCGTTCCCGCGCCGCGCTCGAAGAACGGCACCGAGAAGCGCCGGCAGATCCTCGATGCCGCCGTGCGCGTTTTCGCGCGCCAGGGCTTCCACGCCTGCCGCGTGTCCGACATCGCCGACGAGGCGGGCGTCGCGTACGGGCTCGTGTATCACTACTTCGCCTCGAAGGACGAGGTGCTCGACACGCTCTTCCTCGAGCGCTGGAACGTGATGCTCGACCTGATCCGCCACGTCGACGCAGAGCCGCTGCCGGTGCGCGAGAAGCTGCGCGCGATCGCCTCGTTCATCATCGACAGCTACCAGCACGACCCGGACCTGATGAAGGTGATCATCGTCGAGGTCACGCGTGCGGCGAACTCCTTCGGCCGAACCCACATCGGCGAGATCAGCTCGGCCTACGAGATGATCGGCGACATAGTTACAAAGGGCCAGGGCGAAAAGGTGTTCCGCAGCGACATCGAGGCGCGGTTCGCGGCGATGGCGTTCTACGGAGCGATCGAGCAGCTGCTCACCGCCTGGATCTTCGGTCTGCTGCCGCACGGCGAGGCCGATTTCGAGCGTGCCAAGTGGTTGGTCGTCGAGACGGTCTGCGGAGGCCTCGAAGCGGGGCACGTCGGCGAGGCCGCGCGCGGCTGACCCGGCGCGCCGGGTTTCGAGACGACGTCCTCGGGCAATAGACTCCCGCAGGAATGGAGAACGAGACCGTCAAGCGCCTGATGTGGTCCGGCCTGCTCGCCGGCTTCGGGGCGCTCGCCAGCATCGTCGCGAACCGCACGGCGGGGACGGTCTGGCGCCGTATCTTCGACGAGGATCCGCCGGAGTGAGCTCCGACCCGCAGGGCGGCCGCCGTCCTGACAACATCGCGGCAGCGATCGCCGACGTGTCCGAGCGCGCGTCGGTGCTCGTGCGCGAGGAGATCGAGCTGGCCAAGGCGGAGGTCACCGAAAAGGCGACGAAGCTCGTGAAGGGCGCGATCGTCGGCGTCGCCGCCGGCGTGTTCTTCCTCACGGCGCTGTTCTTCGTGCTGATCGGCTGCGCCTGGCTGCTCTACTTCTACCTTCCGGTCAACGACTTCGCCTACTTCTGGGGCTTCTTCGCGATGGCCGTGATCCTGATCGTGCTCGGCGTCATCGCCGGGCTGATCGCCGCGAAAGTCGTCAAACGCAGCGCGCCGCCGGTGCCCACGATGGCGATCGAGGAGGCGCACAGGATCAAAGCGGCCGTCACCGCGCCCTCGCCGGCTGCCGGCTCGTCCTACGGCGCTCAACCCGCGAGCGCGCCGCCGCCGGCGCAGGCCGCACCCGCGCCCTTCACGCCCGAGCCCTTCACGCCGGAGCCCGCGCCCTTCACGCCGGAGCCCGCACCAGCGCCGCCGCCGATCGTCGAGGAGCCGCTCCCCGCGCCCCCTGCGCCGGCGCCCGAGCCGCCCGCCGCCGCATACGAGCCGCAGGCGCCCGAGGCGGCCGGCGAGCCGATCACCGACGAGCACCCGACCACGCCCGCGCCCGAAGGCGGAGGTCTGGCGGCAGACGCGATCTTCCAGAAACGCTCAGAGGGGGAGGGCAACTGATGGCGCAGCGCTCGGCGGCGGAGATCCGCAACTCGATCGAGGCCAATCGGCAGGAACTGGCCGTGTCGGTCGACCGACTGCGCGGCGAGGTCGCGCGCATCACCGATTGGCGCGCGCACGTCGAGCGCCACCGCACCGAGATCACCGCCGGCGCGGCAGCCGTCGGGGTGCTGGTCGCCGTGCGCTTCCTGCGCCGGCGTCGTCGCGACTGACAGGGTTGACGGCGGACCGCCGACCTGGCAGGTTTGCCTGAGCGGTAATCGTCCGGTGGACGGAATCGGGCGCTCTGAAAAAGGGAGGATGGGGCGATGGTGCGGGCGAGGGCGGCTGTGGTCAGCTTCTGCGTGCTTGCGGTGATGGCGGTGTGGGGCGCCACCGGCGCCACGGCGCTGAGCGCGGCGCCGGAATGGTACGAATGCGTCAAGAGCAAGGTGGGAAGCTTCGAAAAGGGCTGCGCCAAAGAAGGCGGCAAGGGCGGCTACGTCGCGCGCGCCGGCCTGGGCGCCGGCGGCGGCTCGTTCGAAGCGAAAGGCTCAGCGGTCGTGCTGAAGGCAGTCGACGGGCACGAAATCACGTGCAGCAACTTCATCGAGGAAGGTCAGCGCGCGATGCCCAACCTCGTGCAGAACGTGACGATCCGCCTGAAGGCATGCGCGAAGACCGGAACGCATCAGCGGTGCTTCGGCATGGAAGAAGGCGAAACCGAAAAGCGCGTGGAATTCGAAAGCGAACCGCTCTCCGGCGAACTGGGCTACATCAGCCGCTCGCCGCTGAAGGTCGGGCTCGTGTTGCACGACCAGGCGGAACCCACAGGCCTGTTCCTGCCGAGGATCTTCTGTCCCGACTCCCACTTCTCCGAGCGCTGGCGGGGGTCGTTCGTCGGCGAGGTCACCGGCGTCGTGAACGTGTCGGGCAAGAAGGCTGCGCTGCGCTACGCGCTCGGGCCGTATCTCGGCGAAGTCTCGCCCGGCTACACACCGGAAACAGACCCGCCGCTGGAAGGCGAAGAAGCCGGTGGCCTGATCGAAGAAAGCAAGCTGACGCACGAACCGTGGGGCGACCCGCTCCCCGGCGGCTACAGCGGCACGTTGAAGATCCCGGGCGTGCTGATGGTGCGCGCGTAGAGGTCGTCGGTTGCGGCGAGGAAATCTTTTTTCCTCGCCCTCCAACCTCGATGCGCCGGGCGCGTTTACATCGATGAGCTGGACACTCATCGAGCTCGGGGCGTCGAAGGTACCCCCTGACGTCCGACAAGGGTGCGAGGCGAGCGGCAGTGCCCGTCTCGCCTCGTTCCCGCAGCGGCATCGCGCTCGCCCGCATCGCCGCTGCAGCCCACTGGCGCAAGCCAGGACCCCTCGAGGGAGGGGGACGAAGCCCGGCTTGTCTGGGCTTCTGGGCTTTGCGCGCGCGGGCCTCGGGCGGCGTCGCTCAGCGGCGCGGGGGTCCGGCGCAGCGGCGAGCGCGGGCCGGCTCAGCTGAGCAGCGAGCGCGGGATCGCGCCGACGCCGATCAGCCCGGGCCCGGTGTATGTGCCGATCACAGGCCCCACCTCCGAGGTGAACACGGGCTCGGAGTCGAAGATCTCCCTGCAGCGCTCGATCAGTCGCTCCGCCTGCTCGGGTGCCTGGATGTGCTGGACGACCCAGCCGTCGGAGCCGGCCGCGTGCAGCTCCTCGGCGTAGCGGACCATGCGCTCGAACGCGCGTGC
>DASWSH010000235.1:0-6548 GCA_036402735.1 Solirubrobacteraceae bacterium
CTGCGCGAGCAGGTCGGCGCGACGCTGCGCCGGCTGGCGCATCTGCGCGGTCAGCTCCGCGATCGCAGCGTCCGTCAGCGGTCGCGGCGAGATCACCACGCCCTCCTCGGCGAGCGTGCGGCTGTCCGCGGGCATCGAGCCTGGCGTGGCCGCGCCCACGTCTGCATGGTGGGCGCGGCTCGCGGCGAAGCCGATCAGCCGGTCGGCGGCGAACACCGGCGTGACGACCGTGATGTCCGGCAGGTGTGTGCCACCGGCGAACGGGTCGTTGAGCACCCACGACACGCCGGCGACGTGACGCTCGGCGAGCACCGATGCGACCGCCGCCGGCATCGCGCCGAGGTGCACGGGAATGTGCTCGGCCTGCATCGTCATCTGGCCGTCGGCGTCGAACAGCGCCGTCGAGGCGTCGCGGCGCTCCTTGATGTTCGAGGAATGCGCCGAGCGCACCAGCACCACGCCCATCTGCTCGCACGCCGCGCGCAGCGCGCCGGTCAGGATCTGCAGGTCGATCGCGTCCATTGTCAGTCCGCCGCGCGCTCCGCACGGCACAGCACGATCGTGCCGTGGGCGTCGACGGTGCCGGCCCAGCCGGGCGGGATCAGCAGCGTCGCCTCGGCCAGCGCGCACAGCGCCGGGCCCTCGATCTCGCTGTCCGGTGCCGGCTCGCCGCGCAGCACGCTCGCCTGGACGATCGTGCCGCCGAGACGGATCTCCGTCAGCTCGCCCTTCGCGCCCGCTCCGCCCGTGCCGGCGCCCGGCTCGCCAGCGCGATTCCTCCGCGCGCGCGGTGCCGGCCGGCGCGCGCCGCCCCAGGCCGAGGCGCGGATGTTGACGAGCTCGATCTCAGCGCCCTCGTCGGCGTAGCCGTAGCGCGTGCGGTGCGCATCCTCGAATGCCGCACGCAGTTCCTTCGGCGTGGGCGGCGCGCTCGCCTGCTGCCCCTCCAGGTCGCGCTCGACGGGCAGCTCGAAGGACTGGCCGCGATAGCGCAGCTCGTAGACGATGCGCACGCGCTGCGCCTCGCCTCCCAGTGCGCGCCGGGCAGAATCGGCGAGCGAGCGACGCTCGCGTTCGAGCGACTCGGTGTCGAGCGCGGCGCCGCTCAGCATCACCGTCCTCGACACGTCACGCCGCGGCGCGGCGGCGGCGAGTCCGAGCGCCGAGAGCACCCCCGACGCGCGCGGGCACAGCACCGTCGAGATGCCGAGCTGCTCGGCGAGCGCCGCCGCGTGCAGCGGGCCGGCGCCGCCGAAGGGCATCAGCGCGAACGAGCGCGGATCGACGCCGCGCTCGACGGTGACGAGCCGCAGAGCGCCGAGCATCTCCGACTCGGCGACCGCGACGATGCCTTCCGCGCAGGCGAGCAGGTCGAGGCCCAGCTCGTGCGCGAGCGTGCCCACGGCGCGCTCCGCGGCGGCGCGCGAAAGAAGCAGCTCGCCCGCCAGCGGCGCGTCCTCGAGCAGGCGGCCGAGCAGCAGGTTCGCGTCGGTCACGGTGGGTTCGGTGCCGCCGCGCCCGTAGCAGGCGGGCCCGGGCTCGGCGCCGGCGGAGGCGGGGCCCACGCGCAGCGCGCCGCCTGAGTCGCGCCACGCGATCGAGCCGCCGCCCGCGCCGACGGTGTGGATGTCCAGCGCGGGGAGCGCGACGGGGCGCCCCGCGATCTTGCGTTCGGCGGTCTCGGGCACGCGGCCGGACTCGACGAGGCACACGTCGCAGGAGGTGCCGCCCATGTCGAAGCAGACGAGCTCCGGCTGCTCGGCGAGCTGCGCGAGCAGCAGCGCGCCCGCGACGCCGCCCGCGGGACCCGACAGCACCGTCAGAGCGGCGTGTGCGCCGGCGCGCTGCGGGTCGGCAAGGCCGCCCGAGGACTGCATGATCAGCGGCTCCACCAGGCCGCCGGCGCGCGCCTGCGCGCAGAGGCTGTGCAGGTAGGAACGCAGCAACGGCGAGAGCGTCGCGTCGAGCGCCGTGGTCGCGGTGCGCTCGTACTCGCGGAACGTGCCGACGAGGTCGCTGGACAGCGAGCAGTGCACCTCCGGCATGCGCTCGTGCAGCAGCTCACCGAGCCGCAGCTCGTGAGCGGGATCGGCATAGGAGTGCAGCAGCGCGACCGCAACCGCTTCCGGCGCGGCCTGTGCGATCGCCTCGCACAGCCGCGCGGCAGCGTCGTCATCGAGCTCGCGCAGCACGCCCTCGGGGCCGATCCGCTCGGCGGCGCCGAAGCGCAGCTCCGCGGCGACGAGCGGCGCGGGCGGCGCCTCGCACAGGCGGTACAGGTGCGGCCGGTCCTGGCGGGCCAGCTCGATCACGTCGGTGAACCCCTCGGTCGCGATCAGCGCGGTGCGCGCACCGCGCCCCTCCAGCAACGCGTTGGTCGCCACCGTCATGCCGTGTGCGAAGCGCTCGACGCGGCCGGCCTGCACGCCCGCAAGGCCGAGCACGCGCGTCACCGCCTGCAGCACGCCGATCGCCTCGTCGGCCGGCGTGGATGGGACCTTCGCCGTATGCATCTCGCCGTCGGGCGCGAGCAGCACCGCGTCGGTGAAGGTGCCGCCGACATCCACGCCGAGGAGCATCGGCGCAGCCTATGTCAGCGTCCCGCACCCGTACGGGTGCGGACGGACGGGCGCGCGGCCTGGGTCAGACGCCCGTTTGCGCCGCGAGGTTCCTAGGCGGCGGCGAGCTCGCGATCCTCGGTGTCGGCGAGGTGCTGGTGGGAGGGGCAGTAGCCGTTGCGTGCCAGCGGCGTTCGCTGGCAGGCAGAGCCCTTGCGGGTGGTGGCGCGGCACCGCGGCGCGACGCCGCTGACCGCCGCGTAGCCCTCGTGCGGGTGCTCGGCGAGGAACTTCTGCGCGTAGCCGAGGTAGCGGTCGACCACGAGATGCACGCGCGCCTGCGCGGACATCGGGAAGTAGCCGCGGATGTCGCAGAACAACGTGCGCTCGGGACGCGCGAAGTAATGGCGGTCGATCGCGAGCCGGGTGACGACGGCCTCGCATGCCTTGAGCACCGCGGCATGGTTGCTCCACTCCGGAGCACCCGGCGCTGGGGCCACTATCTGGGAGGCTAGCTCCCTATAGATGGCCCGGCTGAACTGATACATGGCGACTCCTGTCCCTCTCTGTCGTTCGTCTCCGTTGGAGCACGCCCGCCGTCTCTCACAGACTCCGTCTGCTCGAAACCCTTCCGTGTCTCTCAAACACAGGCCTCCCGCGAAAGGTTCGAGAACGGACGGGTACAGGGGAAGTCTTTAAGTTCGGCTCAATCCCAGCGATCGAAGCGCAACGGCTCTGATCCATGCAGCACCGCATGGCGGTGGTCGAGCGAGGGATCGCGCTCGGGATGGTCCTCGCGCAGATGCGCGCCGCGGCTCTCCTCGCGCGCCAGGCCGCAGGCAGCGATCAGCCGTGCAAGCGGGTGCGGATGCTCCAGCAGCCGCAACAGCCCCTCGCGCGTGCGAACGATGCCGGCGTCCCGCCAGAGCTCCTCGCGCGTGGCACGCTCGGCGGTGGGTGGGGAGGGGAGGGAGATGATCTCGGGCGGGGGCATGCTGTCCGGCGCCGGCGTGCGCCGGTGGCCGGCGAGCGCGTGCTCCACGGCACGGCGCGCGAACACGAAGCACTCGCTGAGCGAGTTCGAGGCGAGGCGGTTCGCGCCGTGCAGCCCCGTGCAGGCGCACTCTCCGACCGCATACAGCCCCTCCAGCGAGGAGCGCGCGTCGAGATCGGTGACGATGCCGCCCATCATGTAGTGGGCCGCCGGCGCGACCGGCACCAGCTCCCGCGACGGGTCGAGGCCGGCTTCGCGCAGCGCCGAGAAGACGTTCGGGAAATGCGCCGGATCGACGCTGCGCATGTCGAGCCCGACCGAGCGCTCACCGCGCTCGTCGAGCTTGCGCTGGATCGCGCGCGCGACCTCGTCGCGCGGCGCAAGCTCTTCCACGAAGCGCTCCCCCGCGCCGTCGTGCAGCGTCGCGCCCTCGCCGCGGATCGCCTCCGTCACGAGGAAGCCCTCGCGGCCCGGCACGCCGATCACGGCGGTCGGATGGAACTGCAGCAGCTCGAGGTCGGCGAGCTCCGCGCCGGCGGCATGCGCGAGGAGCAGGCCGAAGCCCTGCGAGCCGGGAGGGTTGGTGGTGCGCGACCAGAGCGCTGCTGCGCCGCCGGTGGCGAGCAGCACCGCGCCGCTGGCGATCGGCGGCGCGCCGTCGCAGACGAGCCCGAGGCAGCGGCCCTGCTCGCACCACAGAGCGCGCGCACGAGCCCCCTCGAACACGACGATGCGCTCGTCGGCCGCGGCCAGCGCGGACAGCTGGCGGACGACCCTGCGGCCGGTGGCGCTGCCTCCGGCGTGCACGACGCGGCGAACGGAGTGCCCGCCCTCCAGACCGAGCGCGAGCTGACCGAAGCGGTCGCCGTCGAAGCGCACGCCCAGCGACTGCAGGTCGCGCACCCGGTCGGGCGCCTGCTCGACGAGCATCTTC
Source organism: Solirubrobacteraceae bacterium (assembly GCA_036402735.1). Lineage (GTDB taxonomy): Bacteria > Actinomycetota > Thermoleophilia > Solirubrobacterales > Solirubrobacteraceae > Palsa-744. Next base: position 4,487 of record DASWSH010000235.1, read on the forward strand.
GCCGCTGAGCGCCGCACGAGGTCGCGCCCCGCGCGCTCGGTGTCCGCGAGATGCAGCTCGAAGCTGTCGTCGGCGGCGAGCGCCGCCGCCAGGCCGCCCTGCGCCCAGTAGCTGGCGGTGCGTGCGAGCGGCGCGGCGGAGATCAGCGCGACGCTGGCACCGTCGCGTGCGGCGCAGAGCGCCGCATACAGCCCCGCTGCGCCGGCCCCGACCACGGCGATGTCTGCCCGGTGGGCGCCCCGCGAGGACTGCGATGGCATCGAGCGGAAGCTACTTCGTTTTGGTGCCCGTGGGCGCCCGGGGCACGACCGGGCGCGTGCCACGCAGCGCACGGAAGGTCGTGGTGGCGCCCCGGCTGCCGGTGGCACCCGGTGTGGTGCCGTTCGCGCCGGGCGCCGTGCTGCCGGGTTTGGTGCCGGCGCCGGGGGTCGCGGTGCCCGGGACGGCGGCGCCAGGTGTGCTGGTCGCGCCGGGCGCGGTGAGCGGCGCCGTCGGCGCCGGCGCGGCCGTGCTCACCAGTGGGCTCGTGACCGTGCGCGTCGAAGCCGCCGGAGCCGGGGCGCTGTCGGCGGCGAGCTTGACCAGCGCCGCGGCGAGCACGCCGAGGGCGAGCGCCACGATCACCGCCGCCGCCACGATCGGCGCACGCCAGTTGGGCGCCGCGGCCAGGCGTGTGCGCGCGGCGGCGCCGCAATGCAGGCACCACTCCTGCTCGGGCTGCAGCGGCGTACCGCACAGCGGGCACGCTTCCACGGGCGGCGCGCCGGGCTGCGCGCCGGCGTCGGCGGAGAACCCTCCGCCCGCGGCTGTGGGCGGCTGAGGTGGCGCGGCGGCGCTCACGCGCCGGGCGGCTGCGGGTGCACTATCTCGGTCGCTTCCTCGGCGGCCACGGACGGCGGTCGCGGAGCCCGCGGCGCGCCCGCGTCAGGAGGCGGTGCCGTCGAGGGTTGGCGCTCCGCCGGCGCAGCCTGCGGCGCCTGTGGCGGCAGCGGCGGCACGTGGGCCTCGGCCGCGGGTGGCGCCGGTGGCGCGGCCGGAGCGCCGGCTCCCATCGCCGTCGGCGCGGGCGCGGGCGCGGGGGGCTGCGCCGCGTAGGCGACACCGGCGCTTGCGGGCGGCGTCGAGGAGACCGGCGCGGCGGGCGGCGGCTGAGGCTGCGGCCCCGCACCCGGCGGCTCGGGCGCGCCGGCGGGGGCGCCGGCGATCGGCAGGTCGACGTTGCGGGCCATCGGCAGGCCGCAGTTGGGGCAGAAGCGGTCTTCGCTGCCGTGGATCGCGGCGCAGCGGGGGCACGCGGTGATGCCGGCCTCGCGCAGCACCGTCACCGGCCGGCGTTCGCGCAGGGCAGCTTCGATCGTGCGCAGCTCCGTGTCGATGTGGGCGAGCGTCGCGAGCTTGGCGAGCACGAGCGCGTCGTTGCGCTGGCCGTAGCGGTGCAGGCTGTAGACGAGCCCGCCGAGGTCGCGGTAGGCGAGCTCGCGCGCACGGCGCAGGAAGCGGGCGCGCCGCCTGGCCTTGCCGCGCGAGCCGAAGCCGGGCTGCTCGGGGCCTGCGCCCTCGGCGGCCTGGTCGCCGTCTCGCTCCTGCTCTGGTGCTTCGCTGGGATCCCTGCCGGACATGTGATCCACGCGCCGATAACACTACCCGGCGCGTTACACAGAGCCCGCGGCGGGCCGTGCCGCGCTGCTTGCGCCGGCGTCCGCGAGCGCGCCGCGCCAGGCCGCGAGGACCGCGCGCGCGCAGGCGGAGGAGGAGTAGGGCTCGGCGGCCGCGCGCCCGTCCACGCGCGGGTCGGGGTCCTGCAGGTGGGGCTCCAGCGCGGCGCGCCACGCCTGCAGGTCGAACGGGGCGCACAGCGTCCCGGCCACGCCGGCGAGGACGCGCGGGTGGATCCCGACGGGCGTGGCGAGCACCGGAACGTCGCACGCGAGCGCCTCGACCACGGCCAGCCCGAAGCCCTCGCGATCGGAGGGCACGAGCACCGCGTTGGCGGCGTTGACCCACAGCGGCACCTGATCCGGATCGACTCCGCCGAGCGCGAGCAGCTCCGTCTCGGTGGCCG
>DASWSH010000236.1:0-3695 GCA_036402735.1 Solirubrobacteraceae bacterium
GTAAAGCGCCTCCTCCACGTCGTGCGTCACGAGCACGAGCGTCCGCGGCTCCTCGGCCAGCGCGCCGGCGAGCCACTCCTGCATCGACGCCCGCGTGATCGAGTCGAGCGCGCCGAACGGCTCGTCGAGGAGGAGCGCGGGCCGCCCGGCGAGCAGGGTGCGCAGGAAGGCGACGCGCTGGCGCATCCCGCCGGACAGCTCGCGCGGGTAGGCGTTCTCGAACTGGCCGAGGCCGAACCGCTCGAAGAGCGGGGCGGCCGCGCTGCGGGCATCGGCCTTCGAGGCGCCGGCGCATTCGAGAGCGAGGCCGGCGTTGCCGAGCGCGTCGCGCCAGGGGAGGAGAAGATCCGGCTGCGGCATGAAGGCGCAGGTGTCGCCGCCGCCGGCGACGACGCCCTCATCCGGTTCCTGCAGGCCCGCGAAGAGCTCCAAGAGCGTCGACTTCCCGCAGCCCGACGGGCCCACGATCGCGACCGCCTCCCCGGCTCGAACCTCCAACTCGAGACGGTCGAGCGCGAGAAGCGGGCCGAAGCGGCGCACCAGGCCCTCCGTCCTTATCGCTGCCGTTCCGCTAGGAGCAGCTACCGCCAAGATGAAACAGACTCCCTCCGCGGGCATTACCCCACAGGTTCGAAGGGTCAGCGCCGGCCGATAGGCGCTATCTCAGCCCGCTCCCCCGCGAGCCCCCCTGTATCTACATGCGCAGTTTACTAGTCGTCCTGTCCCCCGCCCGGGCGCCGCGACCGGCCGCGTTATGGGCAGGCGACGCTCACTATCCGTCTCGATAGGCCCACAGCAGGTGATCAACGCGCGGCTCGCTGCCCTCCGCCGTCAGCGCCAGCGCGCGCTCCTCGAAGAGCCGATCGGTGTGGGTGAAGCGCTCCTGGTGCTGGCGGAGGTGCTCCTCCCACGTCGCCACCACGTACACCTCGACGAAGCGCTCCGGGTCCGCGCCGTCCTGGAACAGACCCCAGCGCTCGCCACCCGAGCGCCGCCGCGCCCGGCCGACCGGCTGCATGGCCTCGCGGAAGGCGTCTGCGCGCTCGAGCGGCACGCGGTACTCGACCTGCACGAGCACCGGACCGTGGCCCGGGGCCGGGTCCAGCACCATGTCGGGCTCTGGCCAGTGCTGCGCCGGGCGCACGTCGAGCCCTCCGGGCGGCCGCAGCGGCCAGCGCCGGCCCGCTGCCACGCCAGCGATCAGGGCCACGGCCACGGCGGTGAACGCCGCGCGCGTATCCGCCCCCTTCACCACCAGCCCCCAGATCAGCGCGCCGACCGCCTGCCCGCCCTGGAACACGATGATGTAGAGCGCCATCCCGCGCGAGCGCACCCAGTCGGGGAGGACGGTCTGTGCGGTTGCGTTGAGCGAGCTGAGCACCGCGATCCAGGCGAAGCCCGTGACCACCAGCGCGACGGCGACGACCGCCACGACGTGCACCCAGGCGATCACGGCGCACGCGATGCCGAACGCGATGCTTCCGCCGGCCACCACGCGGTCGAGCGAGAAGCGAGCGCGCAGCCGCGGCAGCAGCGCCGTGCCGGCTACGGCGCCGACCCCCACCGCGCCGAGCAGCAGCCCGTAGCCGCCCGAGCCGAGCTTCAGGTCCGCGCGCGCGACGATCGGCAGCAGCGCCCACATCGCGCTCGCGAAGAGCACGAAGATCGCGGAGCGGGCGAGGATCGCCTTCATCCGCGGCGAGCTCCTCACGTAGCGCGTGCCGGCGCGCATCGCGCTGCGCACATGCTCCGGCCCCAGCGGCTTCTCCACCCGCTGCCGCCGCCACATCACGACCACCGCTAGCACGCCGAGGAACGACACCGCATTCACGCCGAACACCCACTGCGCGCCCGCGGCGGCCACTAGCGCGCCGCCGAGCGCCGGGCCCGCGGCGCGCGCCACGTTCACGCTCGCCGCGCCGAGTGCCGCGGCCTGTGGGATCAGCTCACGGCCGACGAGCTGCGGCTGGATCGCCTGCCATGACGGCGCCGTGAGTGCGCGCCCCGTCCCGATCGCGAACGTGAGCGCGAGCAGCACCCACGGCGTCGTGTCGCCGCTGAACGTGAGCCCGGCGAGCAGGGCGGCCGCCACCAGCATGAACAACTGGCTCACGAGCAGGACGCGGCGGCGGTCGAACACGTCGCCCACGGCGCCCGCGGGGAACCCGAACAGGAACACCGGGAGGCTGGTCGCGGTCTGGATGAGGGCCACCTGCAGCGGGTCGTGGGTGAGGTCGCCCATGAGCCACTGGGCGCCGACCGTCTGCATCCACGTGCCGACGTTCGAGGCGAACTGGGCGATCAGCAGCGCGCGGAAGAGCGGGATCCGCAGCGGCGCCCACGCGGAAGTGGGTGCATCGCGCGAGGCCGTTGCGGACATACAAGAACGATATGTCCACCTTCCCGACAGTCGTCTTGACGGTGCTGGCGGTGCTGCTCGTGGCGGGCGCGCTGCGCGACGTGTTCGACACTCTCTTCCACGAGACCGGTCGCGCGGTGCTCAGCACCGTGATCATGCGCGGCGTGTGGCGGACGTTCCGCCGGCTCGGCGGGCGCAAGCGGCTCGCGCTCGCCGGGCCCGTGTCCCTGATCGCGGTGGTGATGAGCTGGGCCGCGCTCTTGATCGTCGGCTGGGCGCTCGTCCTGATGCCGCACATGCCGCAGGCGTTCGCGTTCACGACGGGCGCGCGCTCGGGACGCGTGGTGGAGTCGCTGTATCTCTCGCTCGTCACGCTCACGACCGTCGGCTTCGGCGACATCGCTCCGGCCGAGGGCTGGCTTCGGCTGGTGGCCCCGCTCGAGGCGCTGATCGGCTTCGGGCTGCTCACGGCGAGCGTCTCGTGGCTGCTCTCGATCTACCCGCTGCTGTCGCGCCGCCGCTCGCTCGCGTACGAGATCCACCTCCTCACGGAGGCTGAGGGGCAGACCGGGGCGGGCATAACCGAGATGGAGCCGTGGGCCGCCGAGAGCGTGTACTCGGAGCTGATGACGCGGCTCGTGTCGGTGGAGCGCGACATGGTCACGTTCCCGGTGGCCTACTACTTCGCGGAGGCGGATCCGCGCTTTGCCCTGCCGGCGTCGATGCCGGCGCTGTTGAGGCTTGCCGAGGCCGGCTGCGGCGGCGACGTGCCCGCGCCCGTGCGTCTGCGCGCCACGATGCTGCGCGACGCGATCGCCGACTTCGCCCGCACGACCGCCCAGCGCTTCCACGGCAGCGTGGCCGAGGACACCGAGGAGCTCCTCGACGACTATGCGCGCGATCACCTGCTCGAGGGCGCTACGCGCGACTCCTCAGCTCGAAGTCCAGCGTGACCCACGGCGCCGCGTCGAGCGCGGCGTGCAGGTGCTCGTTCGTGTCGTAGCGGCCTTCGAGACGCCGCCCGTCCGTGTGGAGATGGATGCTTCCGGCGGCGAACGGCCAGGGGTCGATCGTGTCCGCGTGGAGCGTGTGGCCGTTCACCGAACGGTCCTCCCAGTGCAGGCACAGCCCGAGCGAAAGGAAGTCCCAGGCCCACAGGAGCTGCTGGTTGCGCCGTAGCTGCTGCTGGTCGAGCCCCGCGCCCAGGCGGAGCTGCAGGTCGCGCTGCTCGTCGAGGTAGCGGATGACGGGGGCTGGGTCGTCGAGCTTCGTTAGGTCGCGCATCTCGTACAGCGCGGTGCCGTGCATCGACACGAGCAGCGCCGCGTAGCGCGAT